>JAZNOJ010000017.1:0-1561 GCA_045580735.1 Candidatus Egerieisoma sp.
AAGGACTAAGCTAACGAATTAATGGTTGCCAGAAAGAACAGAAGGTGGTATAGTTTAGACATCAAATCAAATGTTGGTACTTTGTCAGTAAATCTAAGGTGTTGTCTGACCTATTAATTCCGAAGGTATATTTACGCAATCCCAAAAATATTATTTTATTGACAATGAAAATAAAATTGGATATAATAAAAGTGTAGTAAAATAAAAATATAAAAAGAGGTATGCTATGAAAAAAATTTGACTATTCTTCTGTCGCTGTGTTTGGTTTGTTTTTGTTTTTCATCATCTTCAAATGCGGAAAATAATGATAATGCTGAGATAATTGAGCTTTTGCGCGTGATTGAGGGTCAGAAAGAGACGTACGGACTTGAAATTGTAGATTTTTCACTAATAAAAATAGGAAATGTGATTTCTGTCTATGATTTTGTGAATGACGAGTTTGTGTTCAGCAGAGATGCCTATCCACTATTTTATTTAGATGAGCTGGTAGCAGTTGTATATAAACTGGACGATTCACGATTTCAAATGACGAATGGGCTGGCAGGTGTGATAAATTCCCTAAACAAGAAAGAAATTGCAATTGTGTATGATGCTCAAGGCTGTCATATTTATGATGGTGAATCATTTAATTTAATTGTGAATTCCACGGAAAACGATGGAACAAAAGATGTATTACGAGATGGTTTAGACTGTAGTGGAATTAGCTTGACGGATTTATCAGAGCGTGAGATGTTGGGTTATACCGCTCAGCCACAATCCAGAATCCAGATTAACTGGTACTGCGGGGTTACATATGTTACACAAAATCCGTATGGTCAAATTTATTGGGCAGCGACCACAGCCTGTATCAGCAATTACTTGACGGGAAGTTCGTATACTGCGGAGGGAATAGCCAAAGACTATTATAATTCGAATGTAGAAGCTGTTTTTAATCAATGCATAGAGAATTTTGAAGAATTGAGAATTTTAAACGAGTATATAGGAGATACGATTGAATATGTTGGAGTTGGAGGGGTTCCTTCGGATAATTGTATACTAGGCAATATAAGAAATAAATATCCTATTTATGCGGTTTTTAGAGCTTCGGTTTACAGTTATCATGCGACGACTATCTATCATTATGCTCTTTCGGGAGCAGGATATATTTCTATTATGGATCCACAAATTGGTGAGGTGATGATGGAGAGGGGGGCAAACGGTTATTCGTATGTTAGCAGTTATTCAAATAAGGAATATACATTAGCAAGGGCTTACTGCGCCGTTGTGGATTAGGATTATTTTACATAAAATATAATTGGGAAGCAGAAACCTCCATATATCGTGCAGTTTATCGGTTTTATGAAAAGATAATAACGAGGACGATAAAAATTAGAAGCAAAAGATAATGCTGGGTCTAATAGTCCTATATTGGTTATTAGCAGAGGTAGTGTAAAGTAGCCTATGAAAATTGGAGCCACAAAAAAACGGCTCTGATAGAACCTTGAAAATTGCAGATACGTTAGTTCATGGCAGCGTCCGCCACCCTTGACAGCACACCAAAACAATGCTCTGAATGTCTTAC
>JAZNOJ010000018.1:0-26818 GCA_045580735.1 Candidatus Egerieisoma sp.
AAATTTCTTCTCAAGCATCGTAATTGCACTCCCTCGTTTTATAGTGGTGGAGATTATATCAAATCATTAAGCGCTTTTCAAGAAAAATCGTTCGTCATTTTTCGCCATATTCAGACAAAAACAACAGTTTTTATCAAAAAATTTACCCATATTATTACTCATCCCCGCTGTGTTATATACTCCAATTTTTATAAAAACAGCCAGAGTCTAATTTTTACTTTTATATATATTCAATAGTAAAAATCCTTTTATTTATGTGAGCCTGGCAATTATATATTCAAGCTCCGCACATTTTTACTTTATAATGTAGTGAATAGTAAAAATTTATTTATATTGTTGTGGATAGAGTTATATTATTTGACTCTACATTAAATTTTTACTTTTTAGGCTATCTGATAGTAAAAATATTTATGTGAAATAAAGATAGCTTTTGAGAAATTGTATTTGATGCAAATATAATTTTTGAGCTGAATAAAAAAATTTCACAAATTATAATAATTATGTTAAAATCAACATTAGATGCGAAAGTCTTATATGTATAATTAAAGTTGTTTATATGATGGATGCAGGCACTATGTAATGGATTTGAAGATATTATTTATAAAGAAAGGAGATATTAGGTTTTTTTAGTACCTAATTGTTAAAAAATGATACAGTCTTTAGATATAATTTCAATAAATATATATTCGGTTATTGTTTCGCTGGCAAATTTGCTAATATTGTTTTTTATTTTAAAAAAATTTCTTTATAAGCCACTAAAAAAAATGCTTGCTGAAAGAAAATCACAAATTGCGGAGGACTATAAAAAGGCGGAAGAAGCAAAAGCTTCTGCAAATATTAGTAAAAAGGAATGGAAAGATAAGATGGAAAAAGCTGAGTTGGAAGCAGATAATCTTATTAAGTCTGCTGAAAATGATGCTAGAAGAAAAAAAGATGAAATTATAGCTGATGCAAACAAAAGGGCAAACGATATCATAAAGCATGCTCAAAATGAAGCTGAATTTGAGCGTGTTAAGGTTCATGAGGATATGAAAAATGAAATCGCAGATGTTTCTGCGGTATTAGCACAAAAGATTCTTGAGCGTGAGATTAGCATGGATGATCATAGAAATATGATAAATTCATTTATTGAAGAAATATCCAGTGAGGAAAAAGTGGGAACTATTAAAAATGGTGGAGCTTTTAATAATATAGATGGAAATATCAAAGATAGTGAAGCGGGGGATGATAATGGCTGATATGCAGAATAGCTACGCAGAAGCATTATTCGAATTGGCTTGTGAGGATCATATTGAAACAGAAATGTTAAACGCTATTTATGATTTTAATAAAATAATTGAGGAGAATCCTGAATATTTGACACTTTTGAATTCACCTATGTTGGATAAAGAAAAAAAGGAAACTTTGATAAAGGAGGCATTAGAGGAAACGTTTCCATTAGAGTTTATTTTATTTTTAGTTTATATGAGTGAGAAAAAATTAATGGAAATTTTCCCGCAATGTGCATTAGAATATAAATTGCTATATGATGAAATGAAAAATACTGTACTTGCTAAAATCACGAGTGCTGTAGAATTGACAGAGGAAGAAAAAAATAAAATTCTTAGGAAATTAGAAATGATTTCTAGTAAAAATATTTTTCCAGAATATGAAATAGACAAAACTCTGCTTGGCGGAGTAATTGTGGAAATGAATGGAAAGATTTATGACGGTAGCTTCCGTAAAAAATTTGATGATCTAAAGAAGGTAATGAAGGAATGAAAGGCACAGCTGAAGAGATAAGTAATATTATTAAGGAACAAATAAAACAGCATCGCTCAAAAATTCAAATGAGTGAAACTGGAAAGGTTATACTTGTTGGTGATGGTATAGCAAGTGTTTATGGAATTTCGGAATGTATGGCAGGCGAGCTTTTAGAATTTGAGGACGGTAGCAAAGGTCTAGCTCAAAATCTGGAAGAGAATACTGTTTCTGTTGCTATTTTATCCAATAAATATGATATTAGAGAGGGTACTATAGTAAAAAGAACGGGAAGTGTACTTTCGGTACCTGTAGGAGAAGAGCTTTTAGGTCGTGTTGTGGATGCATTGGGTAATCCAATTGATGGAAAAGGTCCTATAAATTGCAAAGAAACTAGACCAACAGAATCAGAGGCACCCGGTATTATAGAAAGAAAAAGTGTGTGTGTGCCACTTCATACTGGAATCAAAGCGATAGATAGTATGGTTCCCATAGGACGAGGCCAAAGAGAGCTTATTATCGGAGACAGACAAACGGGAAAAACAGAAATTGCTATTGATACAATTATTAATCAAAAAACAGAAAATGTAATTTGTATTTATGTAGCTATTGGACAGAAAAATTCTTCAGTTGTTAGACTTGTAAATGAGCTATCGGCAAACGGAGCAATGGAAAATACAATTGTTGTATCTGCCTCAGCGTCAGAGAGTGCACCGCTTCAATATATTGTTCCATATTCCGGATGTGCAATGGCAGAATATTTTAGGGAACAGGGTAAGGATGTTTTGATTATTTACGATGATTTGTCAAAGCACGCGGTTGCGTACAGAGCACTATCGCTTTTGATAAGAAGACCGCCAGGTCGTGAGGCATATCCAGGCGACGTATTTTATCTACACTCCAGATTGCTTGAGAGAGCAGCCTGTGTTGCTGAAGAATATGGGGGTGGTTCGATTACTGCTTTACCTATAATTGAAACGCAAGCGGGAGATGTTTCGGCGTATATTCCGACAAATGTGATTTCTATAACAGATGGTCAAATATTTTTAGAGACAGAGCTTTTCCACGCAGGTGTAATGCCGGCCATAAATCCGGGTATTTCAGTAAGTCGTGTTGGTGGTTCGGCACAAATAAAGGCTATGAAAAAGGTTTCCGGAGAATTGAAGCTTTTATATTCACAATATCGAGAATTACAATCGTTCGCACAATTTGGAAGTGATTTAGATGCAGATACGAAATCCAGACTAGCATTGGGAGAGCGAATTGTAGAAGTTTTAAAACAGGAAAGAAATTCGCCAATCCCAGTAGGGTGTCAGGTAGCAATTATTTACGCTGTTATAAATGGATATCTTGATAATGTACAGGTTTCAAGGGTAAAGGCTTATGAGGAAGAATTATATCATCTTTTAGATACCAAATATTTCCAGCTTTTGCAAAGATTCGCTGAAGGATATTATGAAGATAGTGATGTGGAGATGTTGAAAAAAGCTTTGGATGAGCAAAACAGTAAATGGATTTCAAAATAAGGGAAATAATGTAAAAGAGCTATAGATTTAAAAATATAGTATATATCTATGATTTAATAGCTGTAAAAGGAAAGAAAATTATGAGCCAAGATATAAAATCCTTGCGTAATAGAATAAAAAGTGTTGATTCTACCCTGCACCTTACAAAGGCAATGGGATTAGTTGCTTCGTCAAAAATAAAAAAAGCTAATGATGCGATGTATAATGCTAGAAGCTATATTGAGGCGCTTGAAGGAACTATGTCTATGTTGACATCGTCAGCAGAATGTCAAAAAAGTCCTTATATGAGAAAAAATATAAACGAGGCAGAAAATTTTGATAATGACATAACGAGCTCTGAATATGAAGCAAAATCAAACGAAATTTCTGAAGCAAATATTAATGATGGAGAGGGAGTCAGAATAATAGCAATTGCCGGAGATAAAGGTATGGCAGGCGGTTATAATGCAAATATTTTTAGAGAGCTGAAGAATTATCCTAAAGCGGAAATAATTCCGATTGGAAAGAAGGTTTGCGAAAGATATAACGCAGATATTATTTCATCTGAGCATTTTTTGCCCTCTACGGCAGTTGAAATTGCAAAAAAGCAATGTGAGGACTTCATTGCAGGAAAATATAGGACACTTTGTGTATTGGGAACAAAATATGTTTCAGCGATAACCCAAGAACCTCAAATTACAAAGCTTCTGCCATTAGATAACAATTCCGCAACGAGTACTGGAATAATTTTTGAACCTGATGAACTAACTATTTTGAATACAGTAGTGCCTGACTATGTCGCAGGAATGATTACATCGTTGATAAGGGAAAGCTTTGCATGTGAAGTTACTGCAAGACGTGCAGCAATGGATTCGGCAGGAAAAAATGCACAAGAAATGATTGATGAGTTAAAATTAGAATATAATCATGCCAGACAAGGAGCAATTACTCAAGAAATTACAGAAATTGTTGCAGGAAGTGGTATTTAATTATAAAAAATTAAATGTCATTTGCTTATGATGTGTTATATAAAAATAGATTTAAATGATAGGTAATAATTAAAACGCAAAAATACGTTGTTTATAAGGAGGATTTTGAAAATATGGATAATATAGGTAAAGTTTTACAAGTTATGGGTCCGGTAGTGGATGTAAGATTTGAAAATGGCAATTTACCGCCTATATATAATGCATTGAAAATTCCTATAGCTAATCGAACTTTAACCGTGGAAGTGGCACAGCATATTGGAGATAATACAGTTAGATGTATAGCAATGTCCTCTACCGATGGTTTAAAAAGGGGAGAAATAGCAACAGACACCGGTAAATCCATAAGTGTTCCTGTTGGTAGAGAAACATTGGGCAGAATATTTAACGTGTTGGGTGACGTAGTAGACAACGGTCCTGAAATAGAAACAAAATTACGACATGATATACACAGAGCAGCACCAGATTATAGTGAGCTTTCGACATCAACTGAAATATTAGAAACAGGAATTAAAGTAATAGACTTGATTTGCCCATATTCAAAAGGCGGAAAAATAGGTCTTTTTGGTGGAGCAGGGGTAGGAAAAACTGTGTTAATAATGGAGCTGATTAATAATATAGCTAAACAGCATGGTGGTTTATCTGTATTTACAGGAGTTGGAGAGCGTACAAGAGAGGGAAATGATTTATATAATGAAATGACGCAATCAGGAGTTATAAAAAATACAGCATTAGTGTATGGACAGATGAACGAACCACCAGGAGCACGTATGAGAGTTGCACTTTCGGGTCTCACTATGGCTGAATATTTTAGAGATACTGAAGGTCAGGATGTGCTTTTATTTATAGATAATATTTTTAGATTTACACAAGCAGGTTCAGAGGTTTCAGCACTTTTAGGCAGAATGCCTTCGGCGGTTGGATACCAGCCTACGCTTGCAACAGAGATGGGAGCACTTCAAGAAAGAATCACTTCTACTAAAAAAGGTTCAATTACCTCGGTACAGGCAGTATATGTGCCTGCTGACGATTTAACTGACCCGGCACCAGCTACAACATTTGCCCATTTGGATGCAACAACAGTTTTGTCAAGAAATATAGCATCACAAGGAATTTACCCTGCAGTTGATCCCTTAGAATCAACCAGTAGAATTCTTTCACCTGATATTTTAGGAGAAGAGCATTATAAGGTGGCTAGAGAAGTGCAACGTATTTTGCAGAGATATGCTGAGCTTATGGATATTATTGCGATTATGGGTATGGATGAGCTGTCAGATGATGACAAAATGCTTGTTCAAAGAGCAAGAAAAATACAGCGCTTTTTATCTCAGCCTTTCGATGTATCAGAAAAATTTACAGGTATTCAAGGTAAATATGTGCCTCTTTCAGAAACAATACGCGGATTTAAAGAAATCATCGAGGGAAAACATGATGAACTTCCAGAATCAGCATTTTTGTTTGTTGGTACTATTGACGAGGCAGTAGAAAAGGCGGCGAGAGTAAAAAAATGAAGGAATATGAGCTTGTTGTTGCTTCGCCAGAAGGAAAACATTTTCAAGGTAATGTGGTAGCTCTGTATTTGAGGGGGTGCGAGGGTGATCTTGCTGTTTTAGCAGATCATACCCCATTTATAACTGCCATTAAGCCGTGTGAGATGCGAATTGAGATGCAGGATTGTTCAGAAAAAAAGTCAAAAATTAATGGTGGCTTGCTCACAGTATCAAATAATTCGGCTATAATATTGACGTCCGAATGTATAAAGCTGGAAGAAATAGTTTGAAAATTTATATTATGAGGAAAATATATGTGGATAAGATTAAAAGAAGTAATAATAGAAGCAAATATTTTGAAGAATAAGGCTGAGGAGGAAATTATTCTTGAAGAGATTATCCATAAACTCAAAATTGATAAGGATAACATAATAAAATTCTGTATTTTTAGAAAATCTCCAGATTTAAGAAAAAATAATACACCACTTTTTGTATATACAGTAGATGTAAAAATTAATCCCAATAATGCAAAAATACGTGCATTAAAAGGAAATAAGTTAGAGATTATAAACAAAAAAGAAGGCTTATATGATGCGTATATAGAAAATGTAAAAAAAATTAATGCGAATAAATTACGCATTTCAAATCGTCCTATTGTTGTAGGCTTTGGTCCAGCAGGGATGTTTGCGGCATTGATTTTGACAGAAATAGGTGTACCACCAATTATATTTGAAAGAGGAGAAAATGTAGAAGCACGGATAAAATCAATAGAAAGATTTAATAAAGATAATCAATTAAATCCAGAGTCTAATGTACAATTCGGAGAGGGTGGTGCAGGCACATTTTCAGATGGAAAATTAAATAGCTTAATAAGGGAAAAAGATCGAACTGGGCGATTTGTATTGGAAGCTTTTGTAAAATTTGGTGCACCACAAGAAATTTTATATAAAAACAAACCACATATTGGTACTGATATATTGAGAAATGTGATTAAAAATATAAGAGAATATATAATAAGCAAAGGTGCAAAAATTTATTTTAATACAAAAATGTCTGGTATTTTGATAGATGAATTTAAAAGTGTTAAAGCAGTTAATGCGTTAAAAGTGGGTATTCATTCAAAAGAAGAGAAACATGAAGCAGACGCCGTTTTTATGGCAATAGGACATAGTGCAAGGGATACTTTTGAATATTTGAAATCTCAAAATATAGCAATGGAAAAGAAACCATTTTCAATAGGTGTAAGAATTGAACATTTGCAGAAAAATATAAATGTTGCTCAATATAAGGCATCAGAGCAGTTGATGACAGAAATTAATGGAGCCGCAGATTACAAACTTTCACATCATGCATCAAATGGCAGGGGTGTGTATACGTTTTGCATGTGTCCGGGCGGATATGTAGTAAATGCAGCTTCGGAAGATGAAATGCTTGTAACAAACGGAATGAGCAACTTTGACCGAGCTGGGGAAAATGCTAATTCGGCGCTTTTGGTAAGTGTAACACCAGAGGATTTCCCAGAGGAAGATGTTCTCGCAGGTATGACATTCCAACGAAAAATAGAAAGAGCGGCATATGTGGCAGGAGGAAAAAATTGGAAAGCACCCTGTCAGTTAGTAGGGGATTTTCTATCTAATAAAACAAGTGCGTGTTTAGGAGAAGTTATACCAACTTTTCCGAACGGATATACATTTTCAGATATGAATAGTATTTTGCCATTTCAAATTAATGAAGCATTAAAAGAAGGAATTATAGCATTTGGAAGGAAAATTAATGGGTTTGATGATTATTCTGCTGTGCTTACAGGCTGCGAAACAAGAAGCTCGTCGCCAGTAAGAATATTAAGAGACGAAAAAGGTGAATCTAAAAGCATAAAAGGCTTGTATCCTATTGGAGAAGGAGCAGGGTATGCAGGAGGAATATTGTCAGCAAGTACAGACGGAATAAAAAGTGTTGAAAAATGGTTAAGTAAAATGTAAAATACAATATTGTTTTGAAATAAATCCACCGTAATCCCTCTAGTTTTGGATGCTAGGTTAAGGTAGATGATTTATGTGTAGGGCATGGACTGTCCGAATTTACGCCTGTGGAGATAATAGGATGCGAGGTCAGAGAAGCAGGAAAACCGTTGGCTTTAAACAATGGGTAGTTCAAAATAACATTATTATGTCAATTGAAAGGCAGGATTTCATGGGAAATATTAATTCAGAGGTAAATAGAAGAAGAACTTTTGCGATTATTTCGCATCCAGATGCGGGAAAAACAACAATGACAGAAAAATTACTTCTTTACGGGGGCGCAATTCGTCTTGCAGGCTCTGTAAAAGCACGTAAAACATCAAAACATGCTGTTTCAGACTGGATGGAAATAGAAAAACAGAGAGGAATTTCAGTAACCTCATCAGTTTTACAATTTGAATATAACAATTATTGTATTAATATTCTTGATACACCAGGACATCAAGACTTTTCGGAAGACACATATAGAACCTTGATGGCAGCAGACAGTGCTGTGATGCTTATAGATGGTGCAAAGGGTGTTGAGGCACAAACAATAAAGCTTTTCCATGTATGTAAAATGCGTGGAATACCAATTTTTACATTCATTAATAAAATGGATAGAGCAGCTAAAAATCCTTTCGACTTGCTTCAGGAGCTGGAGGATGTACTAGGAATTACATCGTATCCAATGAATTGGCCTATAGGAACAGACGGTGACTTTAAAGGTATTTACAACAGACGTAAAAAATGTGTTGAATTGTTTGATGGTGGAAACCACGGACAAAGCCAGGTAGATACTGTCGAAGGAGATGTAGAAGACCCAGCACTTGCACAGCTTTTAGGAGATTATTACCATGATAGGTTAGTTGAGGAAATTAATCTTCTTGATATGGCGGGCGAGGAGTTAGACGAAGAAAAAGTATTTAGAGGACAGCTAACACCTGTGTTTTTTGGCTCAGCAATGACAAACTTTGGTGTAGAAACATTTTTAAATGCTTTTATTAATATGGCACCGTGCCCACAGCCACAAACAGCAGGAGAGGAAATAATTGATCCTCAAAAAAATGATTTTACAGGTTTTGTATTTAAAATACAGGCAAACATGAATCCGGCACATAGAGATAGATTGGCTTTCCTAAGAATATGCTCAGGTGAATTTGAAAAAGGTATGGAAGTGTGGCACACAAGACTAGGTAGAAAAATACGTCTTTCACAGCCAACACAATTTATGGCACAGGAAAGAACTATCGTGGACAATGCTTACGCAGGAGATATTATAGGTCTTTTTGACCAGGGGATTTTTAATATCGGTGATACACTTACATTGACAAGACCAGATTTGAAATTTGATAAAATTCCAACCTTCCCTTCGGAACACTTTTCAAGGATACAATTCGCAGACTCCATGAAAAGAAAACAATTCCAAAAGGGAATTGCTCAACTAGCAGAAGAAGGCGCAATACAGGTATTTAAGCAAATTGATATTGGTGTAGAAACACTTATCGTAGGTGCTGTTGGTGTGCTTCAATTTGAGGTCCTTGAACACAGACTTAAAAATGAGTACGGTGTATCGGTTGTAATGCAAAATCTTTCGTACCATTATGCAAGATGGATTGTAAGTGAAGGTGATCCAAGAAATTTGACACTTACAAGCTCAACACTTATTGCAGAGGATACAGACGGAGCATATGTATTATTATTTGAAAATGAATGGGCTATAGAGTGGGCATTAGAAAAAAACAAGGGGCTTGAGCTCAAGGATTTGAAAAATTAATTTTTTCTTGATACGTATTTTTCTTTATGCTATACTAAAAATCTGTTTATGCCCTGTATTTGGGGCATAGTGATAAGAAACCAGAGTGGGTGTTAAATTTGTGTAAGTTTATGGTAACAGGAGGGCATACGCTAAATGGTGAATTGACGGTTAGTGGCAGTAAGAATGCTGTATTGCCGATTATATCTGCAACTGTGTTAGCGGAAGGCACTTGTACAATAGAAAACATTCCTGATATAGCAGATGTAAGCTCCATGCTTGACATACTGAAAAAATTAGGGGCAAAGGTCGAAAGACCAAATAAAAATACAATAAAAATAGATACAAAAGAAATTCAAACACATGAGGCTACATTTGATTTAGTAAGTAAACTAAGAGGCTCATATTATCTTATGGGTGCATTTTTAGGAAGATTTGGCAAAGCAATTGTGTCATTGCCTGGTGGATGTAAGCTTGGAACTAGACCAATAGACCAGCATTTAAAGGGTTTTCAGGCATTAGGAGTAGATGTAGAGGAGAGTGGCGGCAAAATTTCTGCACATGCTCACGATGAATCCGGACTTTTGTATGCTAATAATATATATCTCGACGTGGTATCCGTAGGAGCAACAATAAATTTGATGCTGGCTGCATGCCGTGCGGCAGGTCAGACGGTTATCGAAAACTGTGCAAGAGAACCGCATGTTGTTGATGTTGCAAATTTCTTAAACCGTATGGGTGCTAGGATTAGAGGTGCAGGAACGGATGTAATTAAAATTACAGGTGTGCCTGAGCTACATGGCGTTGAAACATATAATGTTATACCGGACCAGATAGAAGCAGGTACATATATGATAGCTGCCGCAGCTACGGGCGGTGATGTAGTAATTAGAAATATAATTCCACGTCACCAAGAATCACTAACTGCAAAGCTTCAAGAAATGAATGTTGGTGTAGAAGAGGGTGAGGATTGGATTAGAATATATAATAATGGACCAATTCACGCAGCAAATGTAAAAACTCTTCCATATCCTGGCTTTCCAACAGATATGCAACCTCAAATTACGGTTCTTTTAGCATTAGCACAAGGAACGAGTAAGATTGTAGAAAGTGTAACAGATTTTCGTTTCCAATATACAGAAGAACTCAAAAGAATGGGTGCAGACATTACAGTAAATGGCAAAATGGCGATGGTTTCAGGACCTAGAAAGCTACGAGGAATGACAGTGCAGGCTCCGGATTTGCGCGGTGGTGCAGCACTAATTATAGGTGGCCTTGCTGCAGAAGGAGAAACTGTTGTACAGGATGTAAGATTTATTGACAGAGGCTATGACGATATTGTAGGCAAGCTTCGAAGTGTAGGTGCCAAAATAGAGCGCATCGAGGATGAATGTTATTGAATTTAAAACATTCCTGCATTAAACCGTTTTGTGTGGAGGCAGACCATAGATGATGCATTTTACGATATTATGCGTAGGAAAAATTAAAGAACAATACATGCAGACGGCAATAAAAGATTATGTTTGCCGTCTGTCTAAATATGTAAAAATAGAAATAATAGAAGTACCAGAGGATGCTAGTCCACAACGAGAAAGAAGAATTTTTAGAGAAGGTGAAGCCTTGTTGAAGAAAATTTCTCAAGGGAGCTGTGTTGTAGCTTTAGATTTACATGGCAAAGAAATTTCGTCGGAAAAGTTGGCAGAATTTATAGAAAGTAAATCTGTCTCAGGTACTTCTGATTTTATTTTTGTGATAGGCGGCTCTGATGGGATTGACAAAGCAGTTACTGATAGGGCTAATATGAGACTTTGCTTATCTCCAATGACATTTACGCACCAAATGACAAGACTTATTTTAGCAGAGCAGCTATATAGAGCTATGAAAATAAATAATGGGGAGCAATATCATAAATGAATTCGCATGATGAATTTTCAATACAAAAAAGGGCATATTGTAAAATAAACCTAACCTTGGATATAAAAGGTGTAAGAGCTGATGGATACCACGAGGTGGACATGATAATGCAAACTATACCTTTATATGATGTTGTGACGATTCAAAAAAATAGTCATTTGTCTCGTGGAAAAATAATTCTTAGCTCAAATGCGAAATGGATGCCGGCTGATAGTAAAAATTCAGCCTATAAAGCTGCAAATATGCTTTTAAAGGATTATGACAAAATAGATACAGCAATAGAAATTTTTATAGACAAAAGAATACCCGGCTGTGGAGGACTCGGCGGAAGTAGTGCAGATGCGGCAGCAGTGTTGTTGGGTATGAATGAATTATTTGAGCTTGGATTAACAATTAACGAATTATGTAATTATGCGGGAAAAATTGGGGCAGATGTACCGTTTTTATTAAAGGAAGGAGCAGCAATTGCAACAGGAATAGGTACAAAGCTAGAGTATATAGAGCCTTTGACAGATTGTATATTATTACTTGTTAATTCCGGAGTGGAAATATCTACCCCAGAGAGCTATAAGCTGTATGATAATCTTTTAATGCAGGGTAAAATTCCAAAAGAAGCCCATCAGTCGAGCGGAGAAGCTGTAAAGGCGATGAGACTCGGAATAGATGAACTAAGTGAGAAAATGAAGAATGTTTTGGAATATCCTGCCTTTTTTATGAATCCGTCATTAAAACTTATAAAGAATGAATTAAAAGGATTTGGTGCAAATGCTGCTATGATGTCAGGTAGTGGCGGCACTATGTTTGGAATTTTTTCAAAGGACAATATAATATCTGCTGTTAAGGCACAGCAAGAGTTCGCAAAACGTGGCTGGTTTTCATATTTATGCAATCTTGAGAAATTCTGATAATGAGGGTATACTGCTTAAGCAGTAATGGTGGGGTTGAACAAATATGGCAAAAAGATCAAAGCATAGTAAGGTTAAAACTAAAGATAGAAAGATAGTAGATAGAACTAGTGATTTGGAGAATATAAAAAAACAGCTTAAAAGCAGACCTAAAAGACGTAAAGCTGATATGAAAAGAATGATAATTGCAGCATTAATTTGCGCACTTCAAATATGCTTGCTTGTTTATGCACTTTATAAAGTACATGCCTTTATACTTGCTTATTATATCATTTTTCAAATAATCAGTGGTATAGTAGTAATTAAAATTCTTCAAAATCATAAAAACCCATCATATAAAATAGCTTGGATTGCTGTAATATTAATGATTCCTATACTTGGATTGATATTTTATGCTATGTGGGGACGAGGAAGCTATCCAAAGAAAATTAAAGAACATCTTCCTAGAATATCTCAAATGGTGATTCCGCTTCAAAAGCATAATAAGGATGTAGAAGCTCAGCTCATAAGAAATTATCCTTCTCAAGAAAGAATAATGAACTACTTACATGGGGCAGGCTTTCCAATATATAATGGGACAAGTGTAGAATACTTTGATATAGGAGATGCTTTTTTCCCTAAAATGCTTGAAGATATAAAAAAGGCAGAAAAATTTATTTTCATAGAATCATTTATAATCTCTGAGGGCGATTTGTGGCAGGAATTATATACAATACTTAAAGAAAAAGCTGAAAAAGGCGTCGAAATTCGTATTTTATATGATGATTTTGGAAGCATAACCTGTTTGCCAAAAAATTTTGAAAAAATGCTAAAGGCATCAGGAATTAAGGCGGCAGGGTTTAATAAGATTAGACCTATAGTAAGTAATTTTTACATGAATTATAGAAATCATCAGAAAATATGTGTAATTGACGGTAATATTGGATATACAGGTGGAGCAAACATAGCTGATGAATATATGAATATTGTTGATGCCTATGGTCATTGGAAGGATACAGGAATTAAACTTTCCGGAAGAGGTGTTTGGAGTCTTACTGTAAGTTTTCTCCAAATATGGCAATATTGTACCTTTGATAAAAAAATAGGATATGTTGAAGAAAATTATACAAAATTTGCACCAGTGGAGTCTTTTTGTGCAAAGCATAGCTCGGTTCGAGGCTTTGTCCAACCTTTTTCAGATGGACCGCTTAGAACGCCAACTGAAAATGAAGCAGAGTTTGTTTATATGCAAATGATAAATACTGCTAAAAAGTATATATATATAACTACACCATACCTTGTTCCTGATAATGAGATGATTACTGCTCTTAGGATGGCAGCAAAAAGTGGTGTAGATGTAAGAATTATTACACCAGGGGTGCCAGATAAAAAGTTAGTAAATTATGTAACAAATTACCATTATGGTGTTTTGCTTGAGGCAGGTATACGGATTTATGAATACTTGCCAGGCTTTATACATGCAAAAAATGTTGTATCCGATGATGAAACTGCAGTGGTTGGCACAATTAATATGGACTTTCGTTCATTTTATATGCATTTTGAAAATGGAGTTTGGATGTGTGGAAACAAAGCTGTATACGAAGTAAGAGAAGATTTTTTCAAAACATTAGAATACTCCAAGGAAATTAAATATGAAGAATGGAAACGTAGGCCAATGTATAAAAAAGTTTTACAAGCAATTCTAAACTTGTTAGCGCCGTTACTTTAAAAATGATACTTGATAGGAGCTGTTTTAGAAATGGATTTAAAAATGCTTATACATTCTGTTGCGAAGGAAGAACAGAGTGCTATTAGAGAATTATATGATAGATATAAAGTGGGTTTTTATTTTACTGCTTGTTCTATATTGAACGATGCGGATTTAGCTAAGGCTGCAACTGTAGAGGCATTTAGACGTATTATATGTAATGCATATAAATTTGATGAGGCTTTAAATGCAGAATATTGGTTTTTTGACATTTTATATACTTTGTGTGTTAACTATGTAGTTGAAAAAGGGTATGCTTATGAAAATAAAGAAAATGCAATACCTGCGAATATAGAAGCACCAACTGAAATGTATATAAAATTGTTTAGCAGTTTGAAGCTAAATGATATAGCCGCACTGACGAGAAAGAGTAGAATAGAGATTTCTAAGGTTATGCGTGTTGCTTTTGATGAGATAGAAATAAAGGATGCTGCAACAAAATTTTGTCCCGAATTTTTTGATTGTGTTGTTTCAAACGATAAAACTATGTTTGAGGAAATTTCTGAAAAAGAAAGGGCTTTAACAAACGAAGGCGAGCTGAAGCAAAAAAAAGTTAATTATATAAAACGAGGTGTAATAATTGCTGTAGCTGTTGCTTTTGTATGTGTTTCTATATTTGGTATATATTCCTTGGTTAATAAAAATTATGGCTCTGATATTGACCATGATCCATTGGGAGAGGATATACTTATTCAGTTTGATAATAAAATTGCGTGTACTCAGATGAATGGATATATTTATTTTTGTGGAAGTGATAATAAATTATATCGCAGAGAGCTTACAAGTGATAAAAATGAGCTGGTGAATGATGATTATCCAAAGGAATTAATAAATGATGGGGAATATATCTATTATAGAAACTATAATGATGGATATATGTACAGAATAGATTTTGAAGGAAAGAAAAAAATATCTCTTTGTGATGTTCCTGGAACATCCATGGCATTATACAATAACAGACTTTATTTTTCGGCAACAAATGGTATTTATAGTATCCCATCTGAGGGTGGAAAATTTGATGATGCAGAATTGGTATTAGATACATCACAGGATGCTAATTTATATTGCGTTGATATGGAAATAGATGAAAAGGGAAATGTATTCTTTGCAGGGGGAATTGGTGGAGGAATTCATCATGTTACCGAATATAATTCAGAACCTTCTGTAGAAGGTATTTTTAATGATGAGGTTTATAATATTTGTATTGATAATGGATTTCTTTATTTTGATTGCAAGGATACTACCGGAAAAATTTTATTATATAGCTTCGATTTAGAAGCGTACTATTCAAATAAGTCAGATACAAGAATTTTACCAAAGGTTGTTTCTAATTCAAAAGGTGAAAACATTATTCTTTCAACAGGCGCATTTTTTGTGTATAATGGAAATATATATTTTACAGGCGAAAATAATAATGCTTCTGTAATATATATGCTTGACAAGGACAAGAAGCAACAGGAATTGATAGGTATTCCGGAGGGTTCTTCGTACAATAAAAATAATTTATATATTTCGGATATTTATGTGTCAAATGAAATAATATATTGTTATGCATCTGATGGAAAATCCAAGGGAGATAGAGTGTTTTATATGTACGAGATTAATGATGGTAAACAAAATACAATCATTTTTGAAAGCTGAGGTAAATGGTAATGAAAGGTCTTTTTATAATAAATCCGTCTTCAGGAAAACAAATAAACCAAGCAAAAGCTATTCAAACTATGAGCGAGCTTTTAAGAGACGGAATAATAGATGAATCTACAGTTTTTTATACAAAAAAACATGATGATGCTAAAAACAGAGCTATGACAGCAAAAGCTGAAGGCTATGACTTTATTGTGGCTGCCGGTGGAGATGGTACTGTAAATGAAGTGGTAGCTGGACTTAATATTTCAGGAGAGCGTATCCCTATAGCAATAATGCCGTCTGGAACAACAAATGACTTTGCAGCTTCGACAGGAATCGAACCTACAGTTTATTGTTTATATAATTTAATAAAGGATTTTAAAGTAGTTGATACAGATGTAGGATGTCTTAATGATGAAAGATATTTTTTGAACGTAGCGGCAGGAGGAATTTTGTCAGAGGTTGCCCATGGCGTTAGTATTGAAGCAAAGACACATTTTGGAAAAACAGCATATTTTGCTGAAGCCATTAAAAGAATTACGACACAGGGTTTTAAAACTAAAAAGTTGTTATTTGATATGGATGGGGATAAACAAATTTTTGATGTGTATTTCTTTATGTTTGGCAATTCAAAAAGTGTTGGTGGATTTCCTAAAATGTGTGCGGATGCGAAAATTAATGATGGATACATGGATCTTTGTGTTATTAAGACACTTGACGTTATAAAGGCTGTACCTGTTTTTACACAAATACTTGAAGGTTCACATATGAACAATAAGCAGGTTGAGTATCGTCAGGTGAGAGATCTTAAAATTTCACTTGTGAATGAAGAAGATGAGTTTCATCTTGACTGTGATGGTGAATATGCAGGTGAGCTTCCAGCACATATAAAGGTTATTAAAGCGGGTGTGCAGCTTTTGCTCCCGATTGAAAGTGTAAAAACAAAAAAAGTGGTCGCAGATGACAATCAATCCGCAACTTTAACTAATTGATAATTTGTATAATCACAGGAAACTAATGTATAAGATGTGCCATTTGGATTAAATTTAATATTTGTGCGAGATGCATCTTTTTGTGAAACACCATGAATATGGCCATAATAGCATGATGTTGCATTAAACGCTTCTATATGCTTAGTAAAAAGTGTTTCCTTGTTTGTATTATATGGTGGATAATGCATAAATACATATATATTTCCCTGTTTTTCTTCTGGGATTTTATCTAATGAAATTTTTGCTTTTTGTAATGATGAAAGTAATCTACCTGCTTCACGAACGTATATTTTCTCGTCGGTTGAAGCCTTGAATTCACTATCTCCGGGACATAACCAACCTCTTGTGCCTGCTATAATATGTGCTTTATGGTCAGATTCTATGATTAAACAATCGTTATAGAAAAAATAAATAGAATTGAAATTGTTAGCTTCTTTCAATTCGTTCATTTTCTTTGACGTTGTCCACCACAGGTCATGGTTGCCTTTTATTAAGATTTTCTTGCCTGGAAGATTGTGAATAAATTCTAAATCCTTTGTTGCATCCTCGGTATGAAGTGCCCAAGAGTGGTCTCCGGGAAGTATAACATAATCATTCTCTGTTACTGTTGCTTTCCAATTATCTTGTATTTTATTTTCATAATTTGCCCATATGCCACCAAATATTTCCATTGGTTTATTTGTACTGAAAGAAAGATGTAAATCTGAAATAGTATAAATAGCCATTATCTTAATCCTCCTTGTGAAAATGATTATATATATTTTGAGCGTTTATCTTACTTAATCCTTTTACAGCTGCTATTTCCTCTATGCTGGCACTTTTTATTGCAGCAACTGAACCGAAATGCTTAAGTAAAACAAATTTTTTCTTTTCGCCAATTGTTGGAATGTTGTCCAGTGCAGAAAATTTATATCGCTTGTTAAGTAGCTTTCTGTTTTGAGTAATTGCAAAACGGTGAGCTTCATCTTGGATAGAACTTATAAATCGCCATAGCTCAATGTTGTCTTTTAAAACATATTCCTTATAATTTATTCGGTTGTCTATTAATGATACATTTTTGTTATCAAAATTACCAACTAAAGAGCGAGTTCTGTGTCTGTCGTCCTTAACCATACCATATACAGGTACATTTATTCCCATTTCCAATAAAGTATCCTCGGCAACTGCTACTTGTCCTGCACCACCATCAACTAATATTAAATTTGGAAGTGTGTTGAAGCTTTCTTTATTGTTATTAAAGGCTGTAAAACGCCTTTTTAAAACCTCTTGCATTGAGCCGACATCATTTCGGCTTTGTATTTCTTTCATATTGAAATTTTTATAATCCTTTTTACTGGGACATCCATCGATAAATACAACCATGGATGCATTTATTTCACTGTCGCCCGTATTTGATATGTCATAAGCCTCTATTCGTTGAGGTGGCATTTTTAAATTTAAAAGTTCTTTTAGTATTTCTAAAGGCTTTTCACCATGTCTGCTTGATATAGAAGCTTTATTAGCAAGTGTTATTCCTGCATTCATTTTTACCATTTCGGTAAGCCTCTTTTTGTTACCTTTTTGTGGTGTTATTATTTCACATTTTGCACCTCTCAAATGTGATAGCCAGTTTTGTAAAGATGATAGTTCCTCTTCGGATTCTAAAGCACATTCTATATAAACCTTTGGAGGAATAATAGAATTTTCTGCATAAAATTGTTTAATAAAGCTACTCATTATAGCTTCGTCGCTGTCTGTGGCACTACCTTCGAATATAAAATATTCACGGCCTACAACATTCCCTGAGCGTATAAAGAATATTTGGAGGCATGCATCTATGTCATTTTTTTCAATAGCTGCAACATCAAAGTCATCTTCTGAAACAGATACGATTTTTTGTTTTTCGGATAATTGTTGTATGGCAACAAGCTTTTCTCTGTAAATTGCAGCTTGCTCAAAATTAAGCTCCGCGGCTGCTGATAGCATTTTGTTTTTTATTTGTTCTTCTAACTCTGAAAAATGACCATTTAAAAATGAAATTGTGTCATTTACCATTGAAGCATATTCTTCTTTAGATATTTTATTACAGCAAGGTGCCTTACATAAACCTATATGATAATTTAAGCATGGTCTATCATTACAGCCTGCTTTTATATTTTTTTTACATGGTCTTAGGGGTAATATTGATTTTATTGCTTCTAATGTATTATTAATAACCCATGAGCTATGATACGGTCCAAAGTATTTACTTCCGTCTTTTGTTATACTTCTCGTTAACATTACTCTTGGAAATTCTTCTTTGACAGTTACCTTAATATAAGGAAAACCTTTATCATCTTTTAAAAGTACATTATATTTTGGCTTGAATTTTTTTATTAAATTATTTTCCAACAGCAAAGCCTCGTACTCACTGTCACATACGATGTACTCAAAGTGGTCAATTTGAGATATCATAATAGTAATTCTGTTACTATGAGGAGTGTTTTGAAAATATGAACGTACACGGTTCTTAAGGATTCGAGCCTTTCCTACATATAGAACATTATCATTTTTGTCTTTCATTATATAAACTCCGGGCTTATCGGGGAGTTTTTTTAAATCGTTTTTTATAATGTCGTTCATGATATGCACTCCGAAAAAGTAACGTGTCTTTTTTTTAAAGCAGATTGAATTAATTTTTTATTAATTATTTTACATAAAACGAGAAAGCTGTGTATTATATTTATATAAAATATTCCTTTTTTAAAATTAATCCAATAATGCACACATTATAGCATATATTGACATTAATAGCAAAATCAAAGATAATAATATTTGATTGAAAGAAAGGTTGGTGCCAAAATGAATTCGGTGATTGATTTTATTCTGGGAAATTTATGGGTGGCATGGCTTATTATAGCTGGCATTTTTCTTTTTATAGAAATCGAAACTACAGCTCTTGTATCGCTGTGGTTTGTGCTTGGTGCTATTGTTTCTGCAATTGTAGCACTTTTTTGCGATAATTTTATTATACAGTTTGTGATTTTTATTGTATTTTCGATTGTGTTTTTAATATTATTTAAAACTGTATATAAAGGAAAAATGAAGCCTAAAATTAATAATGTTGAATATTCTCCAATAGGAAGGATTGCGACAGCATGTAGCGACATCAATAATTACTCTGGAAAAGTGAAATTAGATGATGTTTATTGGAAGGCTGTTTGCAAAGAAGGTAATATAGCAGATGGAGAGAAAGTAAAAATTATAGATGTGTCTGGTACTAAGTTAATAGTAGAACTAAATAAAAATTAAATTATGTATTGGAATTTGTATGTTTGGAAGGAGTGTTTTTTATGGAAATGGGATTTGGTCCTGAAATTATTTTTATTATTATTGGTGCAATTGTAATATTTGCTTTAATAAGAAGTATTAAAATTGTGCCTCAAGCGAAAGCGTATGTGGTTGAGAGATTAGGTGCTTATCGTACAACGTGGACTACAGGGGTGCATGTTGTAGTACCGATTTTTGACAAAGTGGCCAATATAATTTCTTTGAAGGAGAATGTTGTGGATTTTCCACCACAGCCTGTTATTACGAAGGATAATGTAACAATGCAAATTGATACAGTAGTATTTTTTAGAATTGTTGATCCAAAGCTTTACACTTATGGTGTAGAAAAACCGATGATGGCTATTGAAAATCTCACAGCAACAACACTTAGAAACATTATTGGTGAGCTAGAGCTAGATGCAACACTTACATCTAGAGACGTTATTAATTCTAAAATAACTCATGTACTTGACGAAGCAACTGATCCGTGGGGAATAAAAATAAATCGTGTTGAGCTGAAAAATATTATGCCTCCTAAAGAAATACAAGATTCGATGGAAAAGCAAATGAAGGCAGAGCGTGAAAGAAGAGAAAAAATCTTACAAGCGGAGGGCGAAAAAAAGTCTGCTATATTGGTGGCAGAGGGAGAAAAACAATCAGCTATTTTGAGAGCTGAGGCTGAAAATGAGTCTGAAATATTGCGTGCGGATGCAGCCAAGACTGCAAGAATCTTAGCTGCTGAAGGTGAGGCAGAGGCTATATTAAAGATTAATGAGGCAACTGCAAAAGGTATTGAGATGATTAATAGCGCAAAGCCAGGCGAAGCAGTAATAAAGCTTAAATCTTTGGAGGCGTTTGAAAAAGCTGCAGATGGAAAAGCAACAAAAATAATTATCCCATCAGAAATTCAAGCTACGGCGGGATTAGTTACAGCAGTAGCTGAGACCATCAAAGAATGATGATTGAATATTAATAGCTGTTTGCTTTGATTTATTTAATAATCTTGCGATTAAAAAATATAAGTGTTATTTAAAATCTTTGCTTTTTTGAGGCAAAGATTTTTTTCTATATAATTTGTGAAGTTGTATTTTAATAATTATGTATGCAAGTTATAACGCAACATTAGTTTATGGTGCCAATGAAGCGGTAATAGATATCTACTTTCTGTACGCACTTACCATCGATCTTTTTTGCTTCGTGAACCTCGATTTTGTCAATCAGTTCGTTCAGAACAGTTTTGTTGAGTTCTTTGATGTCAAGATATTTTTCAATAATAGCGGTAAAATTTACAATGCTTTCAAGGTTGCGTTCTTCCTTTTTCTGTTGCTCTGCAATGGAAGTCAAACGTTCATTCGCTTGTATGCGCTCGTAGGTAAACTGCGCGTAAAGGCGTGCATACTTGTCGTCGGTAATCTTAGACAGCGCATTATCCTCATAGAGCTTTTTTGTGATGAATTCAAGTTCATCAAATTTTTTTGCAATTTGCTTTGCTCTCTTTACGTCAGATGTTGCCATTTGACGTGTGGTGTTATATGGTGTTATTAAGGATTTCGCAGATAACACAGGAAAAGGTGCAAATAATCGCCTTAATAGCCGGATGTATGGTGCAATAAATTCTCGGGATTAACGATTCATATTAATAAAACCGTTAATTCTTAATGCAAGGTGGAAATAATGGTTTCTTTAATTATTAAAAAGGTGCAAATAACTTTCAAATCCTATAGTAAAATGGTGCGAGTTGTGATATAATACATGCATCAACTGCTTGGAGGTTCATTTATGGAACGAATTGCTTTGCAAAAATTGATAGATTGGAACAATAACAAGCGAAAGAAGCCTTTGATTGTTTGGGGCGCAAGACAGGTTGGTAAAACCTATCTTGTTCAAGAGCTCTTTGCTGAAAGCTATTATAAAAACAACTATATCTATATCGATTGCAAAAAAGAAGATGAGATCCGTGAATTTTGTTCCGGAACAGCAAACGCAGAAAAAATCATTGAATACATTTCGTTGCGCAAAGGAAAGCAAATCAACGAAAGTACATTGCTAATCTTTGATGAGGTGCAGGAATGTCCCAACATCATTTCCTCACTTAAGTACTTCTGCCAGGATTTCAGAGAGATTCCTGTAATTGCAACCGGCTCTATGGTACGTATTAAGCTTCAAAGAGAGACTCACAAGAGGGGTTCAAGAGATAATGATAAGTTCCTGTTCCCTGTAGGAAAAATCAATCAAATGACCATTTATCCTATGACCTTTGATGAGTTCTTGATGAACAGCAATAGAATGCTCTATGATACCGTCAAAAAGGCATATGAGAGTAAGCAACCCCTTGACAGTCAAATTCACGAATTGGTTATGGAGCAGGTATATAAGTATTTGCTTGTAGGTGGTATGCCCGAAGCAGTAGAGGCCTACATTGACGGCAATAACCTTCTTGAGGCAAGAGAGATTCTTAAAGTTTTATATGATAACTACCTTGCAGATATGGAACTGTATCAAGCAAGCCAAGAAGCAGTTTTGCGTTCCCGAACCTTGTTTCAAAACATTTACAGAGAACTTAACAAGGAATCCAAGAACTTTTCTCCGGGACTGATTGAAGAAAAGAGCAAGACAAGAGATTTTGCAACCTCCATTCAATGGCTTACCATGGCGCATGTTGTTAACCAGTCCTTCCAATTGAAGGAGCATATTACAACACCTCTTATGCCCGACAACGAAAGTAACTTCCGTTTGTTTCTTGGTGATATTGGTATGTTCTCTTATCAAAGCAGAATTAATGCAGCATCTTTTGTGTCAAACGAAAGAGAAAACACTTTGTCCGGTATTTTCTTTGAAAACTTCGTAGCTAACGAACTGATTGCGAAAGAACACAAACTGTTCTATTGGCGTGGAAAAGCATCTGCAGAACTCGAATTTATCATTGAATCCGATAACAAGCTTTACCCGCTTGACGTTAAAAAGGGGCGTGGAACACTTAATTCTCTTGAAAAGTTTTCAACTCATAACAAATTCGAATATGCTATCAAGGTTTCTAAAAACAATTACGGATATAATCCCGAACAAAAGCTGTTAACCATACCATTTTACTTTATCCCGTTTGTAGCAAAGGATCTTGCTAACGGGACGATGGAGATATAAAAACTCAACATGTAACCGAGGTGAAACAACTATGACAGAACTCGAAAAAATTGCCTACGCCAAATCATTTATTGATAAGCTTGCAAATGGTATCAATCCCATTGATGATCAACCGGTAGCTGAGTATGACGTTGTTAATAACGTAAGATTAACCAGATGCTTTTTCTATGTGTCGGACATTTTAAGACAAGTGATTGAAAACGGCGGAATAACTCCACCTAAGAAAAAAGCAAAGAGTTCCTTTGGTATTACACAAGAACAGCTTGCTCAATATCCTTATTCAAAACTTCCAATATCCGTTAGTGAAATTACCAAAAAGATTAATACTTTAGTTGATACAGAGCATATGAAGCAGTTGTCTTACAAGCAGATTACTGGTTGGCTTTTAAGCATCAATGCCCTTGTCGAGCAACCTACGGTAAACGGAAAGTCTCAAAAACGTCCAACCGAAACTGGAAGACAGCTGGGCATTTCGTTGGAAACACGTAACGGAATGAATGGTGAATATCAAGTTGTTGTTTACAACAAAGAAGCCCAGACTTTTATTCTCGACAATATTGATGCAATCATTGCATTGGAAAGCAAATAAACACTTGGAGATTGATTGTTATGGCAAAATCAATTGTATTTTTTGACACCGAAGTGGGTATCGATGATAAGAAAATCCATGATATAGGTGCTGTTCGTGCAGAGAAAGGAATTTTTCATTCCGCTTCTGTGCAAGATTTTTGCGCCTTTGTTTCTGATGCAGAATATATTTGCGGCCATAATATCATTCATCACGATATAAAATTCTTAGAAGAAGCCAGTCCCCAAAAGCTTTTCACGAAAGCCATAGATACTTTGTATTTGTCCCCATTGCTGTTTCCTAAAAGACCATATCATCGGCTTCTTAAAGACGACAAACTTCAGGTTGAAGAGCTTAACAACCCGGTAAATGACAGCCAAAAAGCAAAGGATTTATTCTTTGATGAGGTGAATGCTTTTTTTAATCTATCGCCCGAAAAAAAGAAGATCTTTTGCGGTTTGCTATATAACTTTGTTGAGTTTCAAGGCTTCTTTGATTATGTAGAGTTCAGACCATACAAGTATAATATGAAGCAGATGATCCTTGATGAATATAAGGATAACGTGTGCGCAAATGCTGATATTGATCTTTTGGTTAAGTTCTATCCCAAAGAGCTATCATATGCGCTTGCACTTATTGGATGCGGCGATCAATATTCCATGACACCACCTTGGCTATCACATAACTTTCCCAAGATAGAGAACGTAATAAAGTTTCTTTGTAACACACCGTGTAAAGATGGTTGTGCCTATTGTCAAAACGTTCTTGACGTACATAAAGGACTTAAATGGTTCTTTGGGTTTGACAACTTTCGTACTTATAACGGGGAACCCCTTCAAGAAAAAGCGGCAAGAGCTGCGGTGGAAGGAAAATCCCTTCTTGCTGTATTCCCGACTGGCGGTGGCAAATCGATAACGTTCCAGCTTCCTGCACTTATGGCCGGTAAGGCAACGCACGGCTTGACTGTGGTGATTTCTCCTTTACAGTCACTGATGAAGGACCAAGTGGACAACCTTGCCGAAAAAGGAATTGAAGAGGTGGTTACCGTCAATGGAATGCTGAACCCCATTGAACGCGCCGAGGCCTTTGAACGTGTAGCAAACGGAAAAGCATCACTTCTTTACATATCACCTGAGCAGCTTCGTTCTAAAACCATTGAGCGTCTTTTAATGTCTCGGAATATTATAAGGTTTGTAATCGACGAAGCACACTGCTTCTCCGCCTGGGGGCAAGATTTCAGAGTAGATTATCTTTATATTGGTGATTTCATTCGTAAACTCCAAAAGGATAAGCAGACGGACAAAAAGCCAATTCCTGTATCTTGCTTTACCGCAACGGCGAAACAAAAGGTCATTACCGATATATGCGACTATTTCAAAAAGAAACTTGATCTTGACCTTGAGATTTTTGCTTCGACAGCAACGAGGGAGAATTTGCATTATACAGTTTTGCATAAAGAAACTGATGAAGAGAAGTATAATGCACTACGCTCCTTGATTGCGCAAAAGAATTGTCCGACGATTGTCTATGTTTCAAGAACCAAGCGTACTTTTGAACTTGCAACCAAATTGACAAGCGATGGCTTCAAGGCGTTGCCTTATAATGGCAAAATGGAGTCCAACGATAAGATTGCGAATCAAGAAGCTTTTATGAATAACGAGGTATCTGTTATCGTTGCTACCTCGGCTTTTGGCATGGGTGTTGATAAGAGTGATGTAAAACTCGTTGTTCATTATGATATTTCGGATTCCCTTGAAAACTATGTTCAGGAAGCTGGACGTGCAGGCAGAGATCCTTCCTTGCAAGCTGATTGTTATGTTTTGTTCAATGACAACGATCTTGACAAACACTTTATCCTTCTGAATCAGACTAAACTGAGTATTAGCGAAATTCAGCAGGTTTGGAAGGCTATTAAAGATCTTACGAAAAATCGTCCAAATGTTTGCTGTTCAGCTCTGGAAATCGCACGTCAGGCAGGATGGGATGATTCTTCCGGATCTGAAATGGAAACAAGGGTAAAGACTGCAATTTCGGCCCTTGAGACTGCCGGATATATTGTAAGAGGGCGAAACGTTCCCCGTGTCTATGCCACAAGTATTCGTGCAAAGGATATGACAGAGGCTTCCTACCGTATACGAAAATCGGATCTGTTTACTGAAGAACAGAAAAACACCGCTCTTCGTATCGTAAAATCTCTTATATCGAGCCGCAGTATTGCCACAGCAGGTAGTTCCGACGCTGAATCTCGTGTAGACTATCTCGCAGATATTCTTGGTATTGAGAAAGAATCAGTCATTGAATCTATTAACCTTATGCGTCAAGAAGGGTTGCTTGAGGATTACAGCGATATGTCCGCCTATATTTACGATTCGGACAGTCAACACAAATCCACGCTTGTTCTTGATCGCTTTGCAAAGCTTGAAAGATTTATCCTTTCAAAAATCACGGAGGAAGGAGTTTCTTTCGGCTTTAAGGAACTTAATGAAGAAGCGCAAAATGAAGGCATCACAACTTCTAATGTAAAAAATATCAGAACGCTACTTCATTACTTGACGATAAAGAATTACATAACCAAAGAAGAAAGCCGAGATAACTTTTCGGTGAATCTTGTTCCTTCTCTTGATCTGAAGCGACTCATGGATAAGTTTGAGAGAAGAATTGATATCTGTCGATTCATTCTTGGGGAGCTCTATGGCAAAACAACACCAAACGAAGAAAGTGACGCGGAAAAGAAACCCGTTGAGTTTTCTTTGGTGGGACTATTCAAGGCATATCAATCCGTGCCCAGAATGGATTTTGTCGATGCTCCCGTGGTGCTTTCCGATGTTGAAGATGCTCTTTTATATCTGTCCAAAACAGGAGCGTTAAAACTCGAAGGTGGATTTCTTGTGCTTTATAATGGCATGGAAATCAAGCGCGTAGTTAAGGATAACCGTATCAAATACAAGGTTGATGACTATCGATTGCTTGATGAATTCTATAAGCAAAAAATCAGGCAGATTCATATTGTCGGTGAATACGCAAACCTTATGGTACGTGATTATAATGCGGCATTGCAGTTTGTTCAGGACTACTTCAATATGGACTTCAAGAAGTTCATAGCGACTTATTTCAAGGGTGACCGTGCGAAGGAAATTGAACGCAATATTACACCGGACAAGTA
>JAZNOJ010000019.1:0-29356 GCA_045580735.1 Candidatus Egerieisoma sp.
CATACTAAAACGTGCGATCTGTAATATTGCATAAATTACATCCTCCTTACTTCCAAATCAGTCTTTAACAGCACCGATTGTATATTCGTTAACAATCTGTCCGTTTACAATGTGCTCTGTTACAACACGAACTGCTTTGTCAGCATCCATTTTAACGTAAGTAACTTTGTTACCTTCCTTGTCGATTACTTCAACAATTGGTTCAAGTCTGCACATTCCAATACAACCTGTCATACCAACAGTTGCATGATTTATATTTCTTTTTTGGATTTCATCCATAAATGCATTCATTACAGGTCTTGCTCCTGCTGCAATTCCGCATGTTGCCATACCTACAACAATACGAATTCCATCTTGTGCATTTCTCATAGCAAGCTCATTTTGAGTTTTTTCTTTAATAGCTTTTAATTCAGCTAATGATTTCATTCAGAACACCTCCGAAAATATTTTCTACATTTTCATTCACATAATCTTTTATCCATTGCAATATTTCGTACTCTGTAATTGGTGTATCTTCAATTTGTTCCTTAATTTCATCTGTATCAAGCTTAAAGCTACCTTTCGATGAACTGATATTAAGAACAAACCGCACCTCCGGAGCCGATGAAATTAAAAATACTATTGTATCACCTACATCTCCTAGTGGTAATCTGTCAATATTATCAATTTCTAACGTTCCTGAAAGCACCGTTCCTTCGTTTATTACAGATGAAATCATAAATTCACCCGCTGCCTGTTCGCAGGCAAGTTTAAAAAAAGGAATTCCCATTCCAACCTGTCTTGTTGTACGGCTCGTTGTAAAAGGATCTGTAACCATAGCTAAAAATTCAGCTGTCATACCTGACCCATTGTCTTTTATACTCAAAGCTAAGTATTCATCCTTCTCATCTGCAGATAAATTTATTTCTATAAAATCTGCCTTAGCCGTTATGGAATTTTGCACCAAATCCAGAATATGCAAAGATATATCTCTTAACATAATCCTCTTAATATTTTGCTAATATTCCGGGAACATCTTCTGGAACAAGACGACCATAAACATCACTATTAACAGTAAGAACAGGCGCAAGTCCACAAGCACCGATACAACGACAGGCATCAAGAGAAAACTTACCATCGGCTGTACAGTCACCTACCTCAATGTTGAGTTCTTCTTTAAATTTATCAAGAACTTTATCTGCACCCTTAACGTAGCATGCAGTACCAAGGCAGATTGAAATTTTATATTCGCCCTTTGGCTTGAGAGAAAATTGTGCGTAAAATGTTACGACACCATAAACCTCTGCCAAAGGAATATTCATACCCTCAGCTATTACCTTTTGTACCTCAATTGGCAAATACCCGTAGATAAGTTGCGCTTCATGAAGCACGTGAATAAGAGAACCTTGCTTGTCCTTGCTCTCGGCAATGATAGCCTGCAACTTTTCAAGCTTCTCATCGCTCGCACAGTTACATTTGTCACTCATATCGTTAACCTCCATCTTAGTATAAAAATTTTAAATATCTATGTGTAAAAACATATCTCTTAATTTGATAATTATATCCTAAATAGTGATAAATATCAACCTAAAAATTCACTAAAACAATAACCACTACACATTTTTACAAAATTTCTATTCTTCCATTTTTCAGTGCTTCAATAACACCTCTAGGACTCTTTTCTTCAACAAGCAGTATTGCACTACCTGCCTCTTGTATTCTATCAATATAATGTGCATCTGACGATGGTAATAGTTTGTATTTTTCCAAATCCGGGTAGCTTGATAAGAGCTTTTCCCTATCACAATGTGCTGAAATTTCAACAAAGCTACCATTGTAGCCAAAAGGGATTGCACCTAGTGTAGTAAGTGCACTATAGGAATCTCTATCTACATGTGCCGGAAACGCAACGCCACCCAAACTCTCTACTATTCCAAAAGACTCATCTATGCTAATTCCGGAGGGTGCAAGCAGCATTCTTTCTATTTCAGAAACCTCTTCATCTTCTTCGTTGTATACTAATTGCCTTCCAAAAATTTCCGGTCTATTAGAAGGAATATTTCCAGAATATGAATTACATACAATCCTTAGAAATTCAGACAAGCTTTCATAATCCGGAAACAAACAAACGACGTGTATTTCCTCTAATGTTTCAAGCTCCATCCCGGGGATAACAACTATATCATATGCTTGACCAATTTTAATAGCTGCAGGAACATTTTCAATAGCATTATGATCTGTAACAGCAACTGCATCTAAACCGTTAATCTTCGCCATTCCAACCAGATTTCCCGGAGTCATCATATCATCACCACACGGTGAGAGAATTGAATGTGTGTGTAAATCAACTGAAATTTTTTGATAATTCATGAGCTTTTATTATAAGTTCAGCAGCTTGTAAAGGTGTTGAAAGCAGCGTCACTTCCCTTTCCTTGGCTTTTTCGATTAATGTATCTGGAACTTCAATATCTTCTGGAATTACAATACACGAAACATCAACTAACGCTGCAACAGCCAAAATATTAATATTATTCATAACCGTTACCCACAAATCACCCTCGTTTGCATGAGAAATAGCCCAGCTCAACAAATCACACGCATAAAAGCCTTTTATTTCTCTATTGGCATCGCCTACAAGAAGCTTAAGCTTACATTCTTCTAAAATATCACTTATTTTCATTTTCATCCTCCGTCATGTCGTCAAGTCCGCTATTTACCATCATCATTTCATTAGCTAATTTACGAATCTTTCTTCTCAAAATAAAAATACAGTCTGTTGTTTTTGCCTTTCCTCTAACTACATCCTCTGCAAGCGCGCGACAGCTTGGCGAACCACATGCGCCACAATCCAACGCAGGAAGCTCTGCATATATCTCATTCATTTTTTGCATCTTTTCCATAGCCTTGAACATATCAGAATCCAGCTTGTTGACATCGCATGGCTCAATGCCCTTTTCCCATTCAACATTTTGAAGCTCAGCTTCTTCAATAGGCTTATAATCAATACCATCATCTTCAAGTTGCTGGCGACTTCTGTTTTTAGCTACATACATATTTTCTACTGTAAGCGGACCACCAGTGCAGCCACCAGTACAAGCTGAGGCCTCAATAAAATCAATATCCTTAATTCTTCCATCTTCGAGGTCGTCAAGTATTTTAACAACATTCTTGATACCATCTACGTATAAAACACGTTTTGAAGCTATAGAAAGAGCTTCACCACCTGTAGATGCCCATCTTACGCCATATTTTCCTGCTTGAAGAATAATATCATCAATGTTATTATTTTTAATCTTTGAAAGAAGCTTTAGAAGCTTAAAATAAACCATTTTTATAGGAATAACACCTGTTACCCCTGATTTTTCAACCTCTAATGGTGCTTTAACACTAGTCATTTTCGCCGCGCAAGGAGAAATAAAGAAAACACCAACCTCTTCAGGTTCAACAGAATTAAGCTCACAAAATTCTCTGCGAGCATTTTGAGCTGCAATTTCCATAGGAGATTTTATAGGAAGTAAATGAGGAATTAAATTAGGAAATCTGCGCTGTATAAGTCTAACAACAGCCGGGCACGCAGTTGAAATTAATGGTAACTCATCCTTATGCTCCTCTAAATATTTATTACTTTGTATTGTTACTATTTCTGCGCCTCTTGCAACCTCATATACATAATCGAAACCAAGTGCCTTTAACGCTGCAATAACATGCCTTCTCGAATATGTATTTAAATCGAATTGCATATATAAAGAAGGTGCGGGAAGTGCTATAGTATATTTATATTCAGCCAACAAATCCCATGTATCCGTATGTGCAACCTTTGCTTTATACGGACATGTTCTAATACATTCACCGCAATCTATACATTTATCATTTAAAATTTTAGCTTTGCCACGTTGAACTCTAATTGCCTCCATAGGACATTTTTTAATACAATTAGTGCAACCCTTGCAAAGCTTTTCATCTAACAGCACCGAATGGCTGTAAATTTCTGACATACAAAACACCTCTTACTATGTATCTTAGGTCAGACTATATTAACTATCAATGTAACAGTAGTTCCCTTTCCTATTTCACTTTCTACAGACATGTCATCAGTATATCTTCTCATATTAGGAAGTCCCATGCCTGCGCCAAAGCCAAGCTCTCTAACTGTTTGAGAAGCTGTAGACCATCCTGCCGTCATAGCTTTATCGATATCAGGAATTCCAGGACCATTGTCTGATATTTTAACTATCACCTTTTCGGGAGTTATTTCAACGTCGGCAGCACCGCCATTCGCATGAATTATTGCATTAATTTCCGCTTCATACATAGCTATTGCTATCCTTTTAACGACAGCAGGATTGACCCCTAGCTGATTTAAAGCTCTTTTAACTCCACTAGAAGCCTCTCCGGCTGCCGAAAAATCTACAGCATCAATATCAAAATGTAAAGTTATTGTCTGATTACTCAATCCCAGACACCCTTTCCTATAATTCCAGCACTATAAAGCTTACCGCATGTGATGAAAAGAGGATTTTTTGTAGTAAGAATCGTAATTCCCATTTCTTTTGCAAGCTCAATTATATTTTCACCTGGTACCTTGCCTCTTACAAAACAAATAACTTTAATATCCATCATTTCGCAAGTACGAACAACCTGTGGATTAACAAGACCTGTACATAATATAACACTTTCCTTAACAAATGCCATTACATCACTCATAAGATCCGCACCACAACCAGAATAAATTTCAAGCTCTAAATTTTCTTCTCCGGTGAGAAGCTGGGCATCTAAAATCTCAATGATTTCTTTAACCTTAAGCATCAGGCATCAAACCTCTTTCTTAAATTATCTAATCTTTCAGTAACATTTTCAAACATCTGTTGATATTTTACCAATTTATCCTTTTCCTCGTCAACTACTTTTTGAGGTGCTTTAGATATAAATTTCTCATTGTTAAGCTTTCCGTTTACACGATCAAGCTCTTTTTGAAGATTTTCTTTTTCTTTAGAAAGTCTTTCGATTTCCTTTTCGAAATCTATAAGCTCATCTAACGGAATATATATTTCTGCACCATCTACAACTGAAGCAGCCGCATCCTCAGGGATTCCATCTTTATTTTCCTGAATAGAGATACCTGAAGCAGATGCCATTTTAACAAACAAAGCTTCTGATTTTTCTAGCACCTCTGCAACTCTGTCCTTTGCAACAAAAATAATATTTGCCTTCTTTGAAACAGGAACATTCATTTCCTGACGGATATTTCTAATAGCTCTTATAGCACTAATAACTGTTTCCATATCCTTTTCATCATCTAAATAATTCATTTCCTCATCATATTCAGGCCATTTTGAAATCATTATGCTTTCTGAATCCTTATACAAGCTTTGATAAAGCTCCTCAGTAATAAATGGCATAAATGGATGCAAAAGCTTCAAGCACTTAATCAAAACATCATTAAGTACGTATTGTACTTCCAATCTTGTTTCGTCAGTATCATCAAAAAGACGAGGTTTAGCAAATTCTATATACCAGTCACAGAAGTAATCCCACATAAAGTCATAAACCTTTGCAAGTGCTACTCCAAGCTCAAATTTTTCAATATTTTCTGTGACTTCTTTTATCAATTTATTGCAGCTTGATAAAATCCATTTATCTGCAGCTGTAAATTTATTTTTATCAACCTTTGAAAAATCTGGTTCCTCGTCAAAATTAAGAAGCACAAATCTTGTAGCATTCCAAATTTTATTTGCAAAATTTCTTGCAGCCTCAACCTTTTCTGGTAAATATCTTTGATCATTTCCAGGTGCATTTCCTGATGTCAATGCAAATCTAAGTGCATCTGTACCATATTCATCTATAACCTCTAATGGATCTATACCATTACCTAATGATTTGGACATCTTTCTGCCCTGTGAATCACGAACAAGTCCATGAATTAAAACATGCTTAAATGGTGCTTTTCCAGTTTGCTCACAAGCAGAGAAAATCATTCTTGCTACCCAGAAGAAAATAATATCATATCCTGTAACTAATACATCTGTTGGATAGAAGTAATTCAAATCCTCTGTATTTTCAGGCCAACCCAATGTTGAAAAAGGCCATAAGGCTGAACTGAACCATGTGTCTAATGTATCCGCATCCTGTGCAAAATGCTTTTCTCCACACTTCGGACACACATCAGGTTTCTCCTTTGAAACAACAGTTTCTCCACATTTATCACAATAATAAGCCGGTATTCTGTGTCCCCACCAAAGCTGACGAGAAATACACCAATCCTGAATATTTTCCATCCAGTTATAATAAATTTTCGAAAATCTGTCTGGTACAAACTTTACATCGCCATTTCTTACTGCTTCTATTGCAGGCTCAGCAAGCGGCTTCATTTTTACGTACCATTGCTTAGATACCATAGGCTCTACAACAGTTCCGCAGCGTTGACACGTACCTACATTATGCTTATGTGGTTCTATTTTTACTAATAGTCCCAATTTATCTAAATCCTCGATAATCTGCTTTCTGGCTTCATAGCGTTCCATACCTTTATATTTTCCGCCATTTTCATTAATATAGCCTCTATCATCGAGAATCTTTATAACAGGTAGGTCATGTCTCTTACCTACTTCAAAGTCATTAGGGTCGTGTGCAGGTGTAATTTTAACTGCACCTGTTCCAAAGCCCAGCTCAACATAGCTATCTGCAATAATCGGAATTTCTTTATTTACCAAAGGTAAAATAAGTGTCTTTCCTACTAGCTGCTTATATTTTTCATCTTCAGGATTAACTGCTACCGCTGTATCGCCTAACATTGTTTCAGGACGTGTTGTAGCAATCATTAAAGAACCACTTCCATCGGACAATGGATAATTAATATACCAAAAGCTTCCTTCCATTTCCTTGTACTCAACTTCAATATCTGAAATTGAAGTGTTACAATGCGGACACCAATTAGTAATTCTCTCGCCCTTATATATAAGGCCCTTTTTATACAATCTTTCAAAAACCTCCAAAACTGCTTTTGAAAGACCTTCATCCATCGTAAATCTAAGTCTTGACCAGTCACATGAGCTTCCCAGACATTTTAGCTGATTTATAATTCTATTGCCATAAAGCTCCTTCCAATCCCATGCTCTTTTAAGGAATTCGTCTCTTCCTATATCATCCTTAGTAAGTCCTTCCTTAGCCATAGCATCAACAATTTTTGCTTCTGTAGCGATACTTGCATGGTCAGTTCCAGGTACCCATAATGCAGCATACCCTTGCATTCTTTTAAAACGAATTAGTATATCCTGTAGTGTATTATCAAGAGCGTGTCCCATGTGAAGCTGTCCTGTAATATTCGGAGGTGGAATCACAATCGTAAAGGGCTTTTTATCAGGATCCACCTTTCCTTTAAAATACCCACTCTTTTCCCAATTTTCATATATACTTTTTTCTACGCTAGCCGGATTATATACCTTTGCCATAGTATCTGCTTTTTTCATAAATATTAAATCCTCCCGAATTTATTTCGTAATCGCTTCATCATACAACTTTGAAGCCTCTTTTGTCAATCTTTGCATATTTTTTTCCAGGAAACATCAAAAGGAAACATCCCATCCTGCAATATATCGTCTAATTAGAGCAACATCCTTTGCGTTAATTTCATCATCATTATTAACATCAGCTGCTTCTTCATAGAAATCTACTTCAAAGTTTGAAACAAATCTTCTTATCAAAGCTACGTCTTTTGCGCTAATAGCGGCGTCGCCATTTACCTCGCCTTTTATTAAAAGCATAACCTCATCAACAACCACACCATCAATTATCATTTGAATTAAATATCCACTTCCTGGATAGCTGTTTGATTGAGCCTCTTCGCCATTAGCCTTTATTACTTTAAGAAGCTCCTGCTTTTCAAATGCTGTTAACAAATCCTCTACTGTATTCTCAATCGAAAAGCTGTCCACAAATGCAGTTTCTCCTTCACGGTTAATAATGATACTTGCAGAATCTTTAGGTGTTATTAATGATATTTTACTACCCTCATCTACAATAGTATCTGTTATACCGCAACCACGCTCACATTCAGCTGTTTTAGTTCCATCTTTCTCTAATGTTGCATTATTATCACTTATATAATTTTCAAATATATGCTCCAGCTTAGAGCCTTCATCCTGTATTGTATCAATAGTATTACAGTTATAATCACAATACGCACTCTTAGTTCCATCAACGATACAAGTAGCATTACCATCACTTACATAATTTGTAAATGAATGTTCCTTTTTAGAGCCCTCGTCAATTATTGTATTTTCTGTACCACATCCATACTCACACAAAGCAGTTTGTGTTCCATCTGATATACATGTTGCATTATTATTACTCTCATATTTAACAAATGAATGTTCAAGCTTTGAGCCCTCGTCAACTATTGTATCTTTTACACCACAGCCGTAAATACATTCAGCAGTTTTTGTTCCATTTGATATACATGATGCATTATTATCACTGTTATATGTTTCAAACGAATGACTCTTCTTTGAACCAACATCCTCCACTGTGTTCTTTGTTCCACAATTATAGATACAAGCCGCTGTTTTTGTTCCGTCATGTATACATGTCGCATCCTCATTGCTAATATAAGTATCAAACTTGTGTTCCTTCATAGAATCTTCTATTTCTCTTGTATTACTTACGTTACAGCCATCTCTTTCACATTTTGCTGTTTCTGTTGCATTAGAAGAACAAGTTGCATCATCATTGCTTACATAATCACTAAAGAGATGTCCTAATTTTGAATTTTCAATAATTAAAACATTTTTTGTATTACACCCATATTTACAATATGCAGACTTTGTTCCATTTTCCAAACAAGTAGCATTTTTATCTTCTACATAATTTTCATACACATGTGACACTTTTGTTCCTTCAGCGCTTATTGTTTTTTCAGTTCCACAATTATTAATACAGCTTGCTGTCTTGGTTCCGTCTGACATACATGTTGCATCTTCATTGTATATATACTCTCCGTAATCGTGCTCCTTTTTAGTATTTTCATCAGTAATCGTATTTGTCGTTCCGCAATTATATATACATTTTGCTGTCTTAGTTCCATCTTCCATACATGATGCATTATTATCACTTAAATAATCTTTAAATTCATGTTCAAGCATTGAATTTTCAATAGTTCTTGTATGTGATGTTCCACAATTATTATCACAATATGCAGTTTCGGTAGCGTTTGAAAAACATGTAGCATCGTTATTGCTTATATAATTTGTGTATGAATGTTTTAGCATTGAGCCTTCATCGCTAATTGTATTTGCCTCACCACAGCCATAATCACAATATGCTGTTTTTGTACCATCCTTTTCAACAGTAGCATCATTGTTGCTTTCATAATGTGTAAATGAGTGTTCAACCTTTGAATTACTTATCTCTCTTGTATCAGTTACCTTACAGCCAGCTCGGCTACATGTAGATGTTTCTGTACAATTTTTTTGACATGTCGCATCGTTATTTTTCAAATAGGTTATAAAAGAATGGCCTAATTTATTAATGCTTTCTTCTACTCTATAATCGCAATTTTTGCAAGTAGTTATTTTAGAACCATTCTCAGTACACGTTGCATCAACTATAATAGTATCATAATCATGATTTAATGCACTAACTGCTTTAGTTTCTTTATCACCACAAACAGAACACGTTCTTGTTTCCAATCCACTTTCAGTACATGTGGGTGCTTTAGTTTGAACATATTCTCCAAAGCTATGTCCCTTTGCTTCTATTATTGTGACCTTAGAATAATTACAGCCTGCATTAGAACATTTTTCAGTTATAGATCCATCCTCGTCACATGTAGCTTCCTTTTTAACAGTAGTAATTTTATGACCCTCAGCTAAAATAGTATCTTCTATTCTAAAATCACATCTTGTACATGTTGTCACTCTAAGTCCATTGACATCACATGTCTCTGGCGTAATAGTAACAACATGATCATGTCCTAAAGATGCGACTGTTCTTTTCTCACTTGCTGAACATCCATCTCTTTGACAAGTTCTCACTTCTATTCCACTATCAGTACATGTCGGAGCTTGTGTTTGAACATACTTTCCAAAATCATGTCCCTTCACAGCAATTGTTGTAACCTTAGAATAATTACAGCCTGTATTTGAACACTTTTCAGTTATAGTTCCTGTCTTATCACAAGTAGAATCAATTGTTGTAGTTACGATTTTATGTCCTATAGGAGGCACTGTTTCTTCTTTACGGTAAGTACAGCCCGTTCTTGTACATGTAGTTATTTTAGAGCCTGCTTCTGTGCATGTTGGATTATTTGTGACAGTTTTCGGATCGTGACCTTTTGCTGGTATTGTTTCACTCACTGTATATGAACAATTCTTGCATTTTTTTACTTTTGAACCACTTTGCGTACAAGTTGCTTCATTTACAACTTCAAATTCCCCTAATTCATGTCCCTTAGAAGACCCTACATCTGGTATAGTTTCTGTTAGGTTACATCCTGCAACTGAGCATGTGGCTGTTTTAGTTCCATCCGTTGTACAAGTAGCATCATTATTGCTTTTATGTCCTGAGAATCCACACAAATGGATTTTACCCGGATTAGAGACGAAAATCACATCATTTAAATCACCATCGAGAATACTGCCATTTCCGTACGGAAATTCTATATTAATATTATAATTACCTGCTTTAGCAGTACTTGAAATTTTAAAAGACAATTTAGCAATCACGCCATTACCAGTCATTGTACTTTCTAAATTGGCAGAATCATCCCAAGATAAAATAATACCACTTTCGAGTGTTGTTCCAGATAAAAAGTTATTCAATACTCCAGTATCAGTTACACCCGTCAGCTCTAATTCCTTTGGATATTCTACGCTTATAAACATAGTTGCCACACCCGTATTACCGGACAATGATATATCTAATGTAACGGTTTGCCCTGCTTTGCCATTTACAGACGATACTGTAATAGCGGGTTGAGCCGCATTCACACTTAATCCTGTAAATGAGGATATTAAAATACAAATAATTAAAAATAATGACAAAAATTTTCTAGCTTTCACAGAACATTACTCCATTCATATAAATAATAAAAAATCAGCTTTCGCCGTTCTTCATAATATTTTCATACTGCTTATATAATATCATTCTAAAGCAAAAAAAACAACAATAAAAAAGCATTTTTCACACAACTTAGTACGAAAAATGCTTATCTTTATTTACTGTTGAGATTTTTAATATTTTTCTTTTTTTCTTAGAACGATTACAAATAACATACTCATCGTCACGAAAATTACAATATGTATATAATTGCTATCACTAGTTTCAGGTGCCACATCGACTTTATTATTTTCTTGTGTTCCCAATTCATCTTCTTGCTTACCTGACTCGTTATCCGGCTGGTTAGGCGGAACAATCAAATCATCCTCAATCTCTGTATCGGGTTTGTCATTTTCAGGTTGTGAAGCTGAATCATTCGGTGAATACGTAACAACACTGCTACTTATACTATTAAAAATACTTGGATTTGAAATGATATAATATTGCTTATCATTTGTAATCTCATACGTGCCATCCAAATTAATTTTCAAATACACATTTCTATGCAATTTATCCAAAACAGGATACTTGTCAACATTTTCTCCTTTTAAATTCTGTTTCCATATATGAGTATTTTCCCCATCCTCAATGTTAAAATACATTGCAATAATACCATTGTTAAACATATCATAAGATACCTCTTCACCATACAGCTTATCAGCTCTATTAAAAGAAGTATATACACATTTTATAGGAGAATTACCATCGTATATTATTGGGCACAATTTTCCCATAGGGCTAATACTTGAAAGTTTACAATCATATGCAAAGCATTGTTCAATTATACCATTATTGTGAATTGAGAATCCTACAATTTTAGTATCAATCGGTGCAGTGCTACTAATATCAACTTTTACCAAGCCACATTTTTCAATTGTTCCTATGTTTTCATACGAAAAAACTGCCAACTCGTTTATATTACCTTGTGCTTCGAAATTTTTAATAAAACAATTTGAAATTCTACCTTTATTTATTTTAGTAAATATTCCAATATGCTGTTCTTTATATGAATTATACAATGCAATTTCCTGTAAATTCAAATTTTCAACAACTCCTGACTTACCAATTTCCTTAAAAATCCATTTATCTGCACTCAACGCAAAATTTTTGATAGTATAGCCATTACCATTAAAAACACCATTAAATTCACAATCAAAAAGAGTATCCATAAAGGTATAATTCATGTCTACATCATTCGAAAGAGTAAAATGTGCCACATTATATGGTGTCTCACCATCTCCATACACAATCTCTCTTCCACTTGCAGCTAACGAAATAATGCTTAAATCCTCTGCTGAATAAATAAGATACGGATTATCAGCTTTACCTAAGCCTTCAAGTGTCTGTACAAATTTTACGAGTTCATGATTCTTATTATAAATCTCAACAGGACAATCAGGCATAATAAATTTTAAAACTTTACTTTTATTATCAAGAAGCTCAATAATATAAGGAATTTCAAGGCCTGCTGCATCTACAACTAGATCAAAAACAGCTTTATCAGATAATTTACATTCAACAATTTCTCCATATGTCGAAAATTTTATAATATCATCGTTTATGATTACATATTTTAATACATCATCGCTATATTTTATGCTATCCATTTTAATATCGGACAAACATATACGTCCGCTTTTATCTCTATTCCATCTCAGTTTTTCGTTTGTTTTATATTCATAAGAATCGAGAGTTTCAAATAATTCATCTGAATACAAATCACTTTCTGTAATAATATTGATGTAACTATTATCATTAAAAATGTTCTCTGTATAGACATTATTAATTCCAAAATTCGCTGTTGTATTTATTCCAAAACCTTCTGAATATCCTTTAATACCATAGAAAATACTATTATTTATACTTCTAACAGCTTTATTTGAATCATTATATATCAAGAATTTATTCGAATTCGGACCTAAATTCTCAAAATTATCATACATACAATCCTTTACAGTAACAATGGATGATTCATAAACGTTTTCATACACTAAAGCACTTGAAGGCTGAGTCGTTTTGATTTTACAATTTTCAACCGTAGCTGCAAACAAATAAAAATTAGAAAAATTCTTTTTGACAAAAAAGCCTGTATATTCATCATCTGTAACCACTACATTATAGAAACGAATATTCTTAATCCTTAGATGTTGCTTCAGCTCACCAACGAAGCCACCAATCATATTTAAATTTGAAACCGTATAACCATTTCCATCCAATTCCATACTAATCGAATCTAAAACGGATATTGCGTTTATAGAATTATTTTTACAATCTATATCATTCATAATTAATATATTTGAATCTTCAAAAGAATTGCAACCCTCAGGTAGCCACATATCGCCCTGATTTTCTGCATTTATACAATCAAAAACAAACTTCAACTGTTCAAATGTACAAATTTCATATGGAGAAATTTCTCCATCACCACGTATGTAGTCACCCTCAGCTACAGATTCAATAACGATTTCCTGCTCTGGCATAAAAAATTGGAGGCTTCCGTTACCTAAATCTGTTAATTGAATATTCAATATTTGTCCCGATGTACTAGTAATATAAAAATCACATTTATCAGTCATAAAATTCTTTTTATATATTTCTACTATATCACCAGGCTTGGCCTCTTTAATGTCCGTTGTCATATATGCACCTAGATTTGCTATCACATTTATTTTAAAATATTTTTCACCCATAGGTACAGAAATTGGATAATCAAATGCTTTTGACAAACCAAAATATGATGTAAATCCATTATTAAATGAGTAATCATTCAATCTATCTACAAATGCTTGTGTTTTAAGCTCACTTGATGATATAACTGATGTACCATTCATTACTCCAATTGTATAACCAGTAGAATTTACATAAAAACAATTAGCAAATTTTGCACCCTTTAGGTTATATCCTCCTATTGCACCTGTAAAAATATATTCATCATCAATAATTGAGTTGTTAATTATATCGGAATTTACATAACAGTTTTCAATATTTGTATATTCAGGATATGCTGTAATTCCACCTGCCCATGCGTTTGGATAATACGTATTTATAGTAACTACACTTCCGCAATTATCAATAGAAGAATTCATAGCATAACCAACTATACCACCTATTTGTGTTCTGCCTTCAAGCTTTCCGGACACTACACAGCCACTTATTTGGGTATATCTAGCTGCACCTGCAATAATGCCTCTTAAATCGCCCCTATCAGAGTCATGTTCATCTTTTATATCAGCATCAAGAACTGTCAAATCCTTTATTACAGCCCTATTCTCCTCAGTTCCATATACATATCCAAAAAGCCCCTTATATGATTGATTTGTGGCACTTTTTAAATTTTTTATAATATGATTATTTCCATCAAAAACTCCTCTGAAAGCCCATTGAGGATTTGTGCTATCCGAATACAAGCCTATCGGAGTCCACTCCCCTGTTAATGTAATATCACTCATCAGCTTATAATAGGCTTTATTATAATATAGCATTTGAGCATTTACTTCTTCCGCATAACTAGGCTTATAGCTATGAGCTTCATTTACATATTTTGCCAATAACTTAAATTCATTTTCGTTATATATCAAATATGGACTCTTTTCTGTACCCAAGCCACTAAAATTATAAGCTACCAACTCATCTCCGGCCTTCAAATTTTTTAAGGACAATGTAGTACAATACGGATAAATTAATATTTCAGCAATATTTTCCACAGCATTTCCGATATGATTTCTAGATGAATCAAAGAACATAACAGTTTGGTAATATCCATCTGCACCATGATCAATTATATTTAACATGCTATTTACATAAGATTGATTGTTCCTTAAAACGAAATTATTTACCATTGTATCATAATTTGTTTCAAAGTGAATTTTCACAGAATTTCTATTAAACCTATCGCCTTCCATATATCCTGCACAAACTACAATCTTACCGCCATTTTCTGGTACAGTCACGCTTTCGCCATTTGATTTTGTAACAATAGCTCCGGCCAGGTCTGTATCAAGATAGAAAAATACATACGCTAGTCGTTCGTCCTCCGCAATAAGTAATTTATCATCAATTACAGTCCATAATTTCGATAAAATATTTAATCCATTTTTAGTATTGTCATTTTGAATTTGAATCGATTCACTCAATGTTGCTGCTGTTTCTTCTGTTGAAATATTTTCAAATTCATCATCATTCCACAAAGAATAAATGTTATCCTCAAAATACGCAACATTAACTAATCCTTCATTTTTATAACCTATAATACTCTTATAAGTATTGTAGGCTCCAGCGATTGCAAGGCTTCCATTAATTTCACCCTTATTTCTTCCCGCAAGCAAACCGAAATCACATTCTAAATCTTGCGAAGGAGAAAATGTCGGTTCTGCACTACAGCCTAGCATAAAACCGTATTTATCATTTAATCCAACTAAACCACCAATTGTGAGCTCAGAAAGCACACCTTCAGTAATTTCAAAAGTAACCGAACTATCTACCACACAATTAGTTAATATTCCATTGTTTTCAGTAGCAAAAGCACCTGTATTCGACGAAGAAACAATAATAGTACAATCAGACAGCTTTACACCATTAATTTCACAATTCTTTCCAATTGTTCCAAAAAGTCCACCATTAATAATCAATCCGGAAATACTGTAGCCATTTCCTTTTAATACAAAGTTATCAGTTGCAGTAAAGCTTAATTCTGTGCTTTCAGGAAAAGCAATATCATTTTTAAGCTCATAGTGTCCTTCTAAAATTTCATTTTTACTTTCATCATAAAGTCTCATGAAATCCTCATAGCTATCTATGGATGTGTACTCTGCTTCACTGTTACTAAATATTGCAGAAGCACCGAATGCTATGACAATTATTGCGCACAAGGCGCCAGCAATAGCAAAAAAACTCTTTTTCATGATTATTCTCCTCCCTTTCTCTTACGTGCCTTAATGACTGTAATTACCGATGCTAATGATACAGCTAGTAGCATTATATAAGTACCAAATGCCTCATTTCCGGTATCAGGTGAAGCTTCAACATCATCACTATCTGTATCCATTGGCGATTTTGTACTTTCGGGTGCATCTGTAGCATTAGGTACTTTCGTACTTTCAGGCTTATTTGTAGCATTAGGTACATTTGTATTTTCCGGTTTTTCAGTCGCCTCTGGTTCATCTGTATTTACCGGCTTTTCAGTTGATTCAGGTGCGTCTGTATTGTCAGGCTTGTCAGGTTCAACAGGTAAATTCTCGCCCTGCTCTGTCGTAAAAATCGTGCTTACCGGCGCGATTGCAACATTTACAGGAACCCCATTTTCGTTTGTTAAAATCGAATCAGCCTTGTATTTTATGAACGCCTCATCAAGAGACAGCTTCACAATATGTTCTAAATCAGCCTCCACATTTTCCTCCAATTTAAATACTAATGTGCTATCAATAATAGAATCCAGCTCAAATGATAATGTGTCAATATTTTTAACTCCCTCTACTTTTACGTCCAAGCTTACTCCATCAGGATTGACAGCCTTTAAAGGATCCTCATACGATGCATATATAACGATATCCTTCAAGGAATTAATTTTTAATTCGTGATTAATATTACTTATTATTGATTGAACGGCTTTTACAGTTCTTATTGTAAGTGGTATCGACTCAGGTAAATTTTTACTTAAATATACCGTCTTATTTTCGTTAAATAAAGTTTGATTCGTATTAATAGTAGAATTTTTAGATGTAAAACTAATGATTTCTGCATCCTTTATCAATTCAACATTACATCTGTACAATGCTACATTATCATCAATCTTTACAAAATCAAGCTTCAGTTCAGATATACTAATTCTACCATCAGCATATTTAATATATTCATTAACTGTAATAGTTGAGTTGTTAAATGATTTATCTCGTATTTTTTGATCAAAAATTACATTTGCTTCAAGTAAAATATTTCCATCTTTTTCTTTATTTAAAATTAATTCAACTGTTTTAGAAACACCTACACCTGTTTTGTCCACTACCAGCTCATCTAAGCCTCTAATATCTCGGCTAACACCTATACCATTTTCATCCTTTAGAACAACTAGGTTATCTATTATTATATCTTCAATTGTAAAGCTTGTTACAGAATCACCATCTAATGTAAAAGGTGAATTAGTTACAAATGTAATAGTATTTCCCATTGCCTTTTCAGAGGATAATTGAAGAACTACTTCCTTTCCATTGCTTTCTCGTCTTATAAATGCATGTGCAATATTTGTAGAATTGTATTCAACCGGTCTATCATATGTTACATCAAGTTTCAGTTGATTTCCCTCATTACCATTATCCACCAGTGAAATATTAGCATTCTTTGCATTAGCTCTATCAATCAAGAGAGTTGTCGATGTTAAAATACTAGATAAAATCTCTAATCCCTCTGTTGAATAGATTTTCTGTGCCAAATTTATTTTTTCTACATAGAAAGAGGTTTGCTTTTCATCAATATCAAGGCCGATATTTTCTGAAATCCTATATATCGCAACTGTACGTTCATCCTCAGTTATACAAGAATCAAATATGAATTCATACCCTTGCGTGTCATTAATATCATATTTTATAGCTTCCTCTCGTACATTTAAAGAACTACCTATTAATGTTTCCTCTTTAACTAATGTATTAAAATAAAGCTTGACTTCAATATCATTTCCATTAATACACGGTTTTGCTTCCTTTATATATGCCTTTGTATTATAACTAAGTGCATTAGCCTCTGTGAGCTTAGGATTAATAATTATTCCGTCATATTCATTAATAATACAATTTTCTCCCTCATATTGTATTTCCGTGCTTTGAAGTCTTATTGTCATCTCACAGTCATAAAGCTCTGGCATATCTGCTGAGAAAACAATTGTTTTTGAATTGTTAATAACCTCATTTGCATAAAGCTTAATTATTTCATTTTGAATATTTGAATATCCCTTTGAAATGTCTTCAGCAGAATATTTCGCGTCATAAATCAGCTCTACATAACTCTTGCTATCTCCTAAAGCTACAGCTTGATTATATTCAACATATACATAAAGCATATCATTATTTACTGCTATTTGAGTCTTAACAGGAGCCAGCTTAGCATACTCAATATCAAGCTCTGTTTTATCAACCACAACTGTAGAAATGTCATTTTCGAGATAGTCTCCATCCTTTGTAATTAATACATAATTGTCTTCATTTAATGTAATACCCTTTTCAAAAGCAAAAAGCTTTGATATTTCATCATTGTCTAATTCCAAAGTAGAAGCTCTATAAATAGCAGTTCTTGGATCTCCGGTCATTCCGGCATATTCAAAAACAACATCCTTTACAACGCCTTTTGCATCCGTGGTTTTATACAAAATAGAAGTACCCTGTAAACGAGATTTTTCAGGCTCGACCATAAATTTTACATTTATGCATTTTTGTACACTTCCGTTAGGCATTTCCAAATCCTCGACTACCTTTACAGACATAATTCCAGATTCACGTACCTCATAAGAAACGGTATTATAATTTGGAATATCTGTATTTACTTTTTCTCCCTGCTTTGTCATTAAAAAGTCGTCGGGAATATTGCTATTTGATAAAACATATTTCAACACATATCCGGCTTTACTATTTATGTTAGACTTGAATGTTAATTTATTGCCTTTAAGCTCAGTAGCATTAAATTTAATAACATTTCCTGTCGGAACAAATGCATCGCCATCATTTTCGAACTCATTAAATTCCAATACCATATCTTCCAAGGCTTTACCCTCTTTAAGAATAACCTCTTGGTCAAATTTTACAGTAAAGCTAGCCTCTCGTGTTCTTCCAAGAAGCAATGGTGCATCTAAAGCCTCCTCTGTATGCTCTATTTCGGCATACGGTGTAACATCTGCATTTTTATTATCTATGACATATCTTGCCTTATCAAGAGACAGCATCTCGCCTTTATCTAAGATTGATGTAATAGTAACCAGATATTGATCATAGCTAAAATTATTTGCATTATATAGCATCATTCCTACATTATCCTTTTCAGCATAAGTTGACACAATGTCTTCTAAAACCACATTGCCTTCCATATCTGAAATTTTAATTAAAAACTCACCGCCATTACTTAAATAATCACCATAAATTTTTAAATCTTCTCCTAAGAAACCAAATGTAAATGTGCTTCCATCTGTTTTACTTTGTATCAAGTCAAAATTTGTTGCATACGTATGCACCGGTTTACTTAATTCCCACCCCTTTGATAAAACACTTTCATTAAAGTCTGTTACCTCTCTATTTGATAAGTGCAAATACATAACTTTATATTTTTTTGTGCCTTCAACTGTTAGAACAATTCGAACACATCCTTCATTATTGTTTGGAAGGCTAGTTACTTTTACTCGAATAATTCCATCCTCACTACTATCATCTATACTAAGGCAATTTGTACCAACCTCATATACACGAAGCTTTGATATATCGAAAAAGTCAGATACCACATTTGCATTAATTACTATTTCCTCTCCTAAAACCAAATCTCTAATATATGAATTTCTTGTAGCTGGCACACCAGTTCTTAATACAGTTTCAACCTCAATTCCAGGTTCTTGATATTCCACTAATAAATCTGTAATATCATTCTTCGTATCATATTGCTTTGTCTTAGTCTTCATTTCAATCTTATAATACATTTTGCTATCGCTTAAATATTTACTGACATCAAATTTATCAATAATATTTACAATTCTATTAGACGCTAGCTTTTCTGCATCAACTGTCACACTAAACAAAGTATTTAAATATTCTTCATTTGAAGTACCTTCTTCTTTACTATAGAGCTTAAAATATAATGTAACATCTTCAGTTACGTCAACATTTCCAATATTTACAATATCTATTTGATACGACATAATTCCTTCGGAATCCACATTTATATACATGTCACTAAATACTAACTCCGCTAAGGATTCAATAACATAATAAGTTACATTAGTATCATTTTCTGGGTTCTCATCGTTATTTAGTTTATAATCATCTAACGAATCAAAAAGCACTCTTCTACCTTCTGTAACACGCAAACCTAATATACTTCCGTTGTAAATAAACCCAGAATCTACATCGTATGTTAAATTACCACGATAAATATCGCCTGCAAGGAATATACCTGAAAGCTCCTCATCTATTACAGTTTTTGTTGTATTATTTACAGGATTGTAATAATACAATTCAAGATACATATCTTCAATAATAGTATCTCCCGTATTGGTAATTAAAAAGTCAGCCGAAACAGTTTCATTCTCTATGAATATAGGATTAGTAACTTCAAATTCTGTCACATCTACTGCTGTTTCTTTTCCTGAAAATGTTATTGCAAATATATCATTTCTTGCATATTCACTGCTAGGATCAAGTAAAGGAGAAATAATCTTTCCTACAACTTCTCCATCTATCACTTCTATCTCATCATACTCATCAGAAATATCAACCTCTGTATCAGTTAATGCTGAATCTTCGTTAGTATAATAATCATAAGTATAAGGAACATAACTACTTCTAAAGGCAATATTTACATCTCCATTGTTATCCAAATATGCCGAAAAATCATCCAAGAACATTTTAGCTGTATATTCAAAATTTTTAAAAGCTTCCTCATCATAAACATCAGAATAAATAATCTGTCTTGGATTATTCCAGATTTTAAATTCCGGATCATAATCACATATATAAAGAGCCTCTGCCCCATTATTTGTTTTTGATTTATCTTTATATACCAAATTCATGTTACCAGAATCAGAAACAGAAATTACATAATCCGAAAAATCACCATCATATAGAAGCTCTACTTTATTATCTGATTTTGTTCCATTCATAATAGCACTTAATGTTTCATACTTAACAAAACTAATATCAGAATTCGTTTGATAAAATAGTACAGGCTGAAGAACAGCTGTTTTATTCTCCGCTGCATTATATCCAACAATCACTTTCTCAAATTGTAGATTTTCCAAAATTATATTGCTATATACTTCGCCGGATTCATCATCATAGTACCTAGATGAATATTTTTTTTCATAATCATCGCATATCAAACCTAAATCTTCATTAAAATCAAAAATGCTTTCTAATACCACAGCATCACCAAATGAAATGGTTCCATCCTCTTGAAGAATACCCTCTCTATAATGAAGTTCCTTTAACACTCCAGGATGTCCGTCCTTAACAGAATTAATAATTTCAATGACATATGCTATACCATATACATTGTCACTAATTTCTATTGCTTCTAATTCAACTATTCTAAAGCCTGGCTTAGACCACTCCTCGTTTAAATCTGCTAACGAAATTTTATGAATATCACCAAACCCATTTTCACTATTAACGCAATAGCATATGCTGCCCATACCAGTGTAATGAGAATTTATCAAATCCTCAACAAAATCAGATGTGCCTGAAATCTCATTATCTATTGAATTCCACAACAAATCATAATCTGCTTTTACATCTGTGTGAGAATCTTCTACAAAAAATAAAGTATTTCCTGCGCCCACTATCAAGGATTCATATATACCATTTGCATCAGTACCTTCTAAAATTACAGGTTCATTAAACGCACCCTCACTATTTAAAGTTACTGTTTGCACACACATTCTTTTGTATATTTCTTCAAACTTTAACGCATTATCTAATTTAACAGGCTCGCTTTTGTCTGTCACATGCATCAAAATCTGATCTGTTCCCGAAATTTCTAAACGCTCTACAGTAGAGTCAGTAACAATCATTTGAATCGTCAAAACTCCATCCTTGCTTATGTATGCATGATAATTTGAAACCAATAATTCATTACTTACCGCCCCCATAGACACTCCATCAATAGAATATTCCAATCGATAAAAGCCTTGCATTCCATCTTCGCTTCTAGCAGCTACTGTGTAGAATGTATAAATTTTTTCATTATATTCTAAAACCTGTATATTTGATGTTTTTGATATATTTTCTTTTAATAATGATAATTTTCTTTCTGAAGCATAATCTCCAAGCTCAATATAATCAGGCTTAGAAAGTGACTCCTCGATTACACCCTCTGCTTTTACAACAGGCAAATTATCCGAGACGGGTGCAGACCTAAGCGCATACTTTTCTTCTTTAGACCACTCTGCACAAATAAGGTAGATACTAAATTCCCAAGAATCATCTGTCACTTTAACTTGCATCTTTGCTGGGTCAAAATTAATTTCCATTCCTAAAACTGTAAAAACAATACTTGCTGCTACTTTCAAATTAAAAGCTTCAAAAGCAGCTGGCACAAGCTTTCCTTCAAACTTATTGTTATAAATACGGAAAGAATCTAAATAGTTTATACCATTTTCATTTTCAATGGTTATCCTAATAGGAACAGGCTCTAATGAGTTGCTATTATCACCAAGATCCCATGAGAATACCATTTTATACAATGAATATTCAAAGTCCTCCGAATCATCTTTACCGCTTTCACTTAACTTTTTTAACGACACACTATCATCTACATATATGGTTCGATCTTCAGTATTAACAATTTTAATTTTTACACTACCACTCTTATTAGAGGTCATTGCCATAAGCTGGAATGAGGAAGCTTGAGTAACTATTGATATAGTATCACCAACTGTATCAGATACCAATAATGTTTTACCTTGGCAACTTCTTAATAAGTTATCCTCCTTCACAGCTACATGTGTTTCATAATCTTCTCGAACTTCATCATACTTTAAAACCTTCCAACTATCATTATGCTCAATATCCATAGGAATTTCTGAATTTTTAAATACCTTGAAAGCATCTTTATCATTATATTTGGAATTGAAATCAACTTCCTGTTGTTTAGGAACATAATCCTTTTTGGCAAATTTAAGTGTTAGATCAAGATTAACTTCACATTGAAGAGCTCCTGCTAGTAAAGGCGGTACCCCAACACCTCCACCCACAAGGAAAAAAAGTCTTGGTGAAAGTCCTACTCCGTCCCATGAAAGCTCATAATGCGAAATTCCTTCTTTATCCACATAATCTAATACATTTTTAGCACCAAAGCTAAGACCAGCTCCAACAGAAATACCAAGTGGAACATACAAAAATGTCATTACTGTAAGATTATATGAATAGCCTACATTAAAATCACCTGAAATTGAAAATCCCGTAAAATCCATTTCCTTTGTTAATTCATTATATGTAAGTCTTATATCCACTAGCAAGGCAAAGGTAATAGTAGCATTATGTCTTCTCTTATGCGTGATAGTTTTTGGGGACGCTCCGTCTACAGACCAGGGTTCTCCTTTTTGGGTAAATAAGTCTACTAAGCCTGTTTTAGATGTTACTTTATTTATACCATTCCCATCTTCTGCCGGTTGTCTTTGAATTGTTTTATCAAATAAATTTACAGAAATCTTCGTTTTTATAGATAATACTCCCTCATTAAATGAAACTGTAGGAAACAAGCTTCCTGAAAACATCGACATGAGAGCAGAAGCTTTATTATGATGATTATTCTTTTTATATATATGATTTGACCATCCCTTTAAAAGCGTGCTAGTATCTAAGCCAAAATTCATCATGCTCATTGAAAACATTCTGTCTTGATATGTATAAAATTTATTTTGTTCTTCAAAATATACAGAATTTAAACTTTCAGCCTGACTCTCCGCTTTGAATGTTGGTGTTTTCGGTAAAATAAAATCTGAATCAGCAACATTGGCAAAGCCTATTATATCTTTATTCGATGCATCATTTGCATCACTGCTTTCACTAACAGATGTACTTCTTAAGCTTTTACTTTCCTTATTGTAATCAGACATTTCTAATGTGATACCATCTCCACCTTTAAAAATCTGTGAATAATAAGCATACATTGAGTCTCCGTCATTAACATAATTATAATAAGTTGGAATATATAATATATAAGAATATCCATTAGTTGTGTAGTCTAAAAATTTAACAACAGGTTTAAATGCCGCAGCATCTACATTTTCATTATCCTTACCATCCATGTGCGTGAAATATTCATGCAAATTAGTAAGATTTACATTCTCTGCCTCTAAAACGCTCGCGCCGCCATGATAAGTAAACGTAAATAATCTTTGTCTTTCTGTACCATTTAAATCTTCATAATATACATCCACATCAAAGTCTTTTACTTCTCCTGTCATTGTGCCTGCATATATATTTGAAATAGTCAAACGATATCCATAATAAACTATATCCGGTGTTTCAGATGTATCATGGTAAAGAGATTCAAAAAGCAAATATTCATCTAATGATGTTCCTACAAACACATCTTCAAAGCCTTCGTCAGTCTTTTTAGCCGAGGATGAAATACCAATGTTGATATATGGCTTTAAGTAGCTTGAAGTATCATCAAAAATCCTAAATACAACATCGTTTTTTATTTGACCGCATATGTCACCTGAAATAACCTTTTTCTCTGTAAAATCCATATATTCTAGGTCGTAAAGATTTGAATTAAAATGGACAGAGGATTTACCGGTTTCTGCATATTCTGGATCTAATACAGTTGGATCCAATGTGATATATGCTATTTCAGCATGTGAAAATTTCATAGTATTATTGTCCAAATCAATACTATAATTGGGCATATTAGTACTACCATCAACCATTTCGAAGCTGATAGCTGCTGTCAATGCTTTTTCAATTCTTGATATTTGCGCATCGGGAGATTCGATACTACCATCAGATAATGTCATAGGTGTACTTAATAAATTAAAGCTATCAAAGTTAAACACTACCTGTTGCTTTCTTGTATACGAAACAACAAAATCCAATTTTTCATAAAAGAATTGATTTATACACTCTTTTTCTCCTAATGTATTATTTATATGCTCCTTAGCTTCACTATTTGTCATATAATAATCCTCTGTTAAAACAGTTATATCCTTTGACATAATAGTTTCAAGCTTTATGCTAAATTTCATTTTTTCACTTGCATATGCTGAATTATGAATGCTTCCATCTTCATCAATCATATAAATATATTCTGGAAAAATTCCAGCAGATGCATTATCAGCACTTACATTCTTCAATTCAATTGTCAAATTACTTCCTATATAGAAACCGTATTTATCCTTTACATCTGAACCGCTATTTGGGACCTCACCTACTCCGCCACCTTCAGAGGTATCCACAGAAATTTCCCACAAGTAACTATCCTTTACAAATTTTACTTTTGATTTTGAAGGAGCTGAAGAATTATAATCAACCTCAAAATCTGTTGCTCCTGTTACGCTATCGAAATAACTAAATGGCATTACTGCACGAGTTAATGTAGTATCTGATATTTCAAAATTTGTATCATCCCAGTCCTCATCATCATAAATTTGATAGAAAAGCTTTTGGGCAGAGCCGTCGTATCCTGCTGAAGAAATCAATGGATTGCCGTTAGAGTCTGAAAAATTAAAAGTTTCGCCATTTTCTAAATAATCTGAATTAGTGCATTTTCTATTTTGTAATACATAAAACTGTCTAGATCTCATCCAGCTCATATTTGCATTTTCACTGAACATATCCTCCGTCTTAAATTCAAATGTATTTGAATCCGATGGTCCACCTTCGGTAAGATATCCAAAGGCTGTATTTGGATTACCTCTTAAATCAAATGTATTCACATTATAATAACGAGCATTTACAGACACGAAATGATTTAAATCGTAGCTTGCAACCGTAGCTATTAAAAGGTTATCATTTCCGTCGTCATACATAGAATTGTGATCCCAATCGCTTGCAGAAGTATAAAGCTGCTTGTATTGTGATTTATTGATTACAAGTGTACTTTTCCATTCACCCTTAGGCTCACTAGCAGCAAGCATTGCCTTAAATTCTACTGTATTTTTCTGGATCGCAGACCCGTTAGCCGCACCAATTGCTGTGCGCAACAAATCAGCTCTATCAATTGTGTCATTTATATTTAATATAGATTGTGAAGACTGGGCTAAAGCACCGTCCTTTGATAGCTCAGTATCTGCTTTAGCATCACTTACATCAGTTAATTTATGCGCCTCATCCGCAGGCTTATTTGTGATATTTGCACGAATAGACTCAACATCATCTGCTTCACATCCATAAAAATCACTAATTATAATATTAAAATTTTTCGGTTCTTCATAAAAAGCATCAGTTTGAATAATAGGTATTGTTACAACCTTCGATGTAACCCCTCTTTCAAAAGCTATTTCCTGTTCTAGCTTATCATAATGCTCCCCTGCCTTGGCCGTTCCGTCTTCAGTACTAATTTTGAAAACGACATACTCAGTATCGATATCTCTTTTTAACGAGACTTTTACACCTCCTTCTGAGGCATCCACTATTGGCTTTTCAATTGACATTGAAATTTTGCTTGCTATATATTCTTCGTCATCCACAATTTTGATAGATGTCGAGGCAAATTGAGAATTCAAAATAGTACCCATTGTACATTCTTTTAATGTGAGAAATAGTAACTGATTGCCATTTCTGATATCATCATTCTCAATTCGTAATTTAATCGTTTGTTTCTTTTCACCTGGTGCAAATTCAATGCTTCCCTGTGAATCCGGATACATTTCCGAATCTCCAACTAATGTTGAATATTGATATGTTACGGTAGAACTGTAGCTTCTCCCTCCAATTCTATACACATCAATACCCAAATAAACGGGCTCGCTGTTTTCGGGATCGGGGCCACCTTCTTTTATTTGGTATGTGTTATATTCAATCACAAATAAACCTTGCCGATAAACCTCTTCCCACTCTTTTTCACTATAAAATTCTTTTAAATTGCTATTACTGCTTTCGGTACTCATTTCAGTATCTACAATTTTAGCTTCTTTGGGTTCTTGTGCAAAAAAAGTAACTCCATACCCAGAAATATTACTGATTACCAATATTAAAGCTATAATACTTTTAAACAATTTTTTCATTTAGAGCCCTCCTCAATTTCATTGATTTTGTCTGATATGTTATAATCAAATGCTATTTGTGTACTACCGGAATATCTTATATTTTCTCCACCTTCATGCTCGTACTCAACCACAAAAGAGCATGTTTGAGATACAATACGATTTTGACTAATTGAATATATTACTAATGCACTTTTAGTTATTAAGTCATCCTTTTTCACATTTTCTTCAAGCAAATCGCCTATTGCTGCAGCATAAGCTTCAAGTACATTATCATTTGGATTTTTTAAATTAACAACTACCTGTCCACCCTCATTTACCATTTCACTAAAGGGCTCATAACTTGTGCTTTTAACATCGTTTACATCAAAATGATATAATTCAAATTTATCTGTAATTTCTTTAAATTCATCTGCTGTCATATCTACTTCTATATTTGTGCCTGATGTATTATCGTATACCTTTTCACCGTCAGAAAATAAATTAGCAGTAATCTCATAATCACCTTTAGAATCAGGATATGTTGAGCTACTTGAGTTAATAGAAACTAATGTTTCTATATCATTGGCTTCATCATTTTTTATTCTGATTATATTTCCGGAGGTGTTTAAATTTTGATACGATTCTTTAAGCTCGATTAATGAAGAAGTATTAAAGGACGTATAACATTCATCTATGTTTTCTGTATTATCGATAGCATTTTGAGCCATAACTATATATTTATCTAACGGATCCTCTTCATTATCCTTTTTTAGAACAAAAAATAACACAAGTGAAACTATTACAAGCACTAGCAAAATGCTTGTAATTATAAGCTTTTTTTTCGATAGAAATTTTGCTTTTAGGTTCACATTTTTCACTCCCAAAAACCAAATTTTTAGCTGATTATATCATCTTACTTATTTATTTGTAAAGATAAGCTCAAAAAAAAATGCACCTCAAAAGACAAAACTTATGAAGTGCATATAAAATCATTCAGATACCATAAAATCTGCATCAATCAAATGATTGAATATATCCTGCTATTAACCTTCTTACCATAGAAACATCCTTTGCTGAATATAAGTTATCTATGTTTATATCGCCAGCCCTTTCATAAACACCTGTCAATGGATAACCTGCAATCATTCTTCTTATTATAGCTACATCCTTCGTGTTAATTACACCATCACCATTGAGATCTCCTTTTACTATCAAGCTTGCTGTGTCAATAATTTGTCCATTATTATATAGATTAATTATCGTTCCGGAGCCAATTATACTATCATTTTCAACGAGATTGCCATTAACATCAAACATTTTTATGTTTTCGCTATTTTCGAATTGACTAATAATTTCAGTTGCAGTTTTAGAAGGATTAATTCCCATTATCAAATTTGTGTCACTACTTTGATTATCTTCTATAAAACTAGATCCTTCAATTATAGTAAGTTTTCCTTTTTGACTTCCTTCATCCTCTATTTTATCAAAGCTTCCACAGCCATGGTCACAATAAGCCGTCTTTGTTCCGTTTTCTTCGAATGTGGCATTATTATCACTTACATAATTTGTAAATAAGTGTTCAAGCTTTGTTCCTGTTTTGACTCTTGTGTCTATCGCATTACAACCATCATGCATACAGCTTGAGGTCTCAGTACCATCTGCAAAACATGTAGCATTGTTATCGTATACATAAACTTCAAAGCGATGACCTTTTGCAGTACCCTTTTCTGAAACGGTATTTTTCTCGCCACAGCCATATTCGCATATAGCCGTCATTGTTCCATCGTTTATGCAAGTCGCGTCATTATTACTTACAAAATCTATAAATAAATGTTCAAGCTTTGAAGCTAACTTTTCTCTTGTATCACTCGAAATACATCCTGCATGGTCACAATAAGCAGTTTCAGTTCCATTGGCTGTGCAGGTTGCATCATTATTGTATACATATTCTATAAATGAATGGCCTAAAGCCGTTTCTTCTGCAATTATTGTGTCTTCATGATCACAATTTTCACATATAGCTGTTTTTGTTCCATCTTCCTCACACGTTGCATCATTATTATATTGATAATTAACAAACACGTGTTCAAGCCTTGTACCGATTGCTATTCTTATATCTGTTGCATTACAGTCCTTGCGAGCGCAGCTTGCAATTTCTGTGCCGTCTGTCTTACACGTTGCATCATTTTGGTATATATAATCAACAAATGAATGTCCAAGCATTGAACCTGTGTCTTTTACAGTAGATGTTTCATTACAACCATCATAATCACATATTGCAGTCTTTGTTCCATCACTTAAGCATGTTGCATCATTGTTAGGTACGAAGCTTGTGAATTTATGCAAAACCTTTGTTCCTGCTTTTTCTCTTTCATCAGTAGCATTACAATTATCACAATATGAAAGCTCTGT
>JAZNOJ010000020.1:0-2613 GCA_045580735.1 Candidatus Egerieisoma sp.
GTCATTTATTTAAATATTCACATTATTTTATGCAATTTATAATATGCCACAAGTCAAAAAATTCATTTAAATAAAAAAAAGGATGCCTTTCGGCATCCAAAAATTATTGATATTCATTTTAAAATTCATCTTCAGGTAAATTTCCAATAGCACTTGTTCTAATAATATCTTCTACTGAAAATGTAATTACCTCTAATTCTGGCATAACAAATTTTTTCATTTTATATAAGCCTCCTTATAAAATCATTGACCAAGAAATGCATCACCATAAATTGCTATTGACATTAATAACGTATCAAGCTCAACTGGATAAGCTTCATTAGATGCCAATATTCTAACAATATATGAATCAACACTATACTGAAGAGAACTTGATACTATCATTCCATCTGCATCATACATATCAAATCTATATGTAGTATATATATTTCCTGGAGTTACAGAGAATTCTACAGTTCCGTCTTGAGAAATTGTCAAAGTATCTACTTCCTCACCAGTAACGTCTATAACCTTAACTTCACCTTCTGTTAAATCTGTTGTAAGACGAATCTTAATGTCGTCTTCTAAAATTAATGTTGCAGATTTCCATGAGTTAACATCAGTAGAAGACACTGAAATAATATCGAAATTATTTGTTGGTGCGCAATCAGCATATAAAGTTTCAACCTCTTTCATAAAGTCGTCATCTGGAACTAATTGGATATATAACTCAGAAGCTTTTGTATACATTTGAATTGCATCTACCTTTTCAGAATAAACAGGCTTATCTTCTTTAAGTTGATTTAAATATCCATCTATACTTGCTACCTCAGTATCAACTGTTTCGCCATCAACTATCAAAGTAGCTGTAACCTCTGTAGCTGTTTGATGAGGTCCGAATACGAGAACATACGCACCATCTTCACCAAGAGCATACTCAAGCTCTTCTCCATTAGCTTCAAATTTAACTTCTGTTGTTTCTGTTGCATTATTAACATAGAAATTAAGAGCTAAGTCAGTTCCTAAAGTAACGCTGTAGCTATCGAATGAAGGAACTGGTGTATAAGTGTATGTGATTGTGTTTTGCGTATAACTACTTTCATAATTTTTAACAGAACCATCTGCACCAAATGCCACAGTACTATTTTCACCTGTTTTAATTACTGTATCAAGAGATACTGTACATTCATTTCTTCTCATAATTATATTGTTTTCAAAATTAATGTCGCCACTTAAGTTAACAACTTTACCGTTGTTTCTAAACTCAATTGCACATGTACGATCTCCACCAGTAGGTGCACCAGCAAATTTACAACCATTTACATTAATTGTTGCAGAACTAGCATTTTGGCTTACATCGATACCAGCTTTATTAGCATATAATGTACAATTTATAATATCAACTGTACCACAATTTACAAAGAAAGCATCTCCACTTGAACCAGTACTTTCAACAGTAATACCATTTACAACTACTGTAGGGTTACTTGAACCATCCTCTGGGCCAATATCAATTGCATCATTACCAGATGTAATTTTACCTTCACCAACGCTATCTTTAATTGTAACATTAGCATTTCCTCTAACCTCAACAGCTACTTCACTACCCGCATTCCAAGTTTTACCTGCAAGGTCAATAACATAATTTCCAGAAGAAACACTCAATTTACCTGTAATGTTCTGTGTTAATTTAGTCTCACCTGCTGTAATTTGGCTAGCACTAGAAAGAACAGGGGCAACTGTTCCATCAACATAAACAGTAAAGCAAACAGCGCCTGTTCCGATTCCAGCAACATTACCATCTAAACCAGAACCATATGACTCAGCGCCATCATATAATGATGTACCTACAGCCAAATGAAGTCCTGAAGATGATGAATTGGTAAATTCAACTACATATTTACCAGCAGATAAAACTTCTGACAAAAGATATACATCACTTGCTGTTGTATCAGCTTGTCCCTGACCTTGAGAAAATGTTACACCTTTTAAAACAGAAACAGGCACGCCAGCTAAAGATGTAGCAATATCTGTACTGTAACTATAGAAATTAATATCTAATGTACCACTTCCCCAACAGCCAAAATCAATAGCTACGATGTCACTTTCTGTTTCTATTGTTTGAGCTAAAACAGATGTAGCTCCATCAGCAAATTTAACTGCTGAAGCTAATTGACCATATGGATTTGAATCTGTAGTTGTATACATTTTCCCACAACTAGCAACGTCTACTTCCGCACTTACCGGTACAACTGCAAACAATGACACGATCATTGCCAATGCAATCACGAATGAAATCATTCTTTTTGTTTTCATTTGTATTACCTCCAATAAAAATTATTTTTACCCTCCTTAGTCTAAGGGTATATCGGTTTGATTTTACAGCACAAGTCAACCAAATGCAAGTGTTTTTTATTCAAATTACAAAAATATAAATTACAATATATAATGTCTATAAAAGTTGGCAAAATACAAATTTTTTCAAAAAAAACGACGCCTTTATCAACAAGGCGCCGCATTTATCTTTATGCTACAAAAAATTTATCAACAATTCTTGCAGCTGTAATTTGAGCACATGCTCTCATCTTCTGTTTGTGAACAATTACCCTTTTTAGGTGCTACCTGTATTTCTGA
>JAZNOJ010000021.1:0-2656 GCA_045580735.1 Candidatus Egerieisoma sp.
ATATAATCAATTAAAAAATGATGAAGGATTTTTTGTGGTGATGCATCCTAATACAGGTGCTTTGCTAGCACTTGTAAGTACACCATCTTATGATCCTAATGATTTTGTATTAGGAATGAGTACAGAAAAATGGAATTCAATAAAAAACAATGAAGCAAAACCAATGCTTGTAAGATATTTACAAAGTTATATTCCAGGTTCAACTTTTAAACCAGTAACAGGTGCAATAGGACTAACAACAGGTTCATTAAGTGAAAATGATACATTTTCATATAGTGGATTAAGTTGGAAAAAAGATGGGTGGGGTGAACATGATATAACTACACTTACATCATATAATGGCGCAAAAAATTTAAGAAATGCCTTAACATATTCAGATAATATATATTTTGCTCAAGCAACAATACAAATAGGTTCACAAAATTTTATGAACGAGCTAAAGAAATTAAAGTTTGGAGAGAATATAGATTTTGAATTATCTTTAGCTAGATCTCAATTTGCAAACAATGGAGAAATTTCTAATGAAAAACTACTTGCAGATAGTGGATATGGTCAGGGTGAAATTCTTGTAAATCCAATACATATGGCTTCTATATATTCAGCATTTGCAAATGAAGGAAATATGATTAAACCTTATTTAGAAGTTAAAGACAATAATGAAACTCAATATTTAGTAGAAGGAGCATTTACAAAAGAAGCCGCAAATATAATTAAAGATGATTTAATACAAGTTATAGAAAAAGGAACTGCAACAGATATGAAAGTTGCAGGAAGAACTATTGCAGGAAAAACAGGGACAGCAGAACTTAAAGGTTCAAAAGATGGTAAAGCTGATGTTTTAGGGTGGTTCAACTGCTTTACTGCTGATTCAGAAGGTGAACAATTACTAATAGTTAGTATGGTTGAAAATGGTAGAGAACTTGGTGGAAGTCATTATTTAATTAGTAAAATTAAAACATTATTTTAATATAAAGAAAAAGGAGACTCTATATGAGTCTCCTTTTTGAGGTTTTGCTGTTATACGGCTCTGCGGATGGGCTTGATGTCGGGAATCACTGCGGTAAAACAACCATCCTGGTAAAAGTGAACAGTTACATTCGGATTGTCAACTTTTTCGCAGTATACATGCCAACCATTGGGATAATCGCTGCTTCCACCATTGGAAAGTGCCTGATACACACGATATTCACCCATGTACATGGATGTATCAAATTCCTCGTCAGAGAAATTCAGATTGAGGGAATCGATAAAATTCGAAACCTGCTCATTGGTAATTTCACGATGAAGGCGACTCTCGATGTCTCCCTTAACCTCTTTAATAAAATCATCCCTATTAGGGATTCTCTTATGAAGAGTGTTACCGAGAGTAATAACGCCTTCATAAGGCTTGTCAGAAAACGGCGTGTTGACAAACACGAACTTTTCAGGAACAGAAGCATATACTTTCATTCCTTTTTCCAGCCGAATGATGTCTCCTCGTTGAAGGAGAGTAGGATTAACCATAAGATAACCTCCAAATTTTTCACAGCGTAATACGCCTTGAATTTTAATGCAAAAGCATTATGGAGAGATTATAACATATTAACATAAAAAAGTAAAGGAAAATTATTATATAAAGATAAAAAACAAAGGGAGACTCTAAAAAAAGCTTTACATAATTATATATTGAAAAATATTTAGTTTTGTGATATAATAACTACGTTAACTGCATCCAAGGATGCAAATATATTATAATATAAAATAGGAGGTAATTCATTTTTATGTCTATGGGAGTTATGTACGAACGGTTAGGCCAGCATATGTTTGAGGAGTTAAGAGAACGTTGCCAGCAAGCAACTTACCACCGATATTGGAAACAATTCCTTGATAAAAGCAGAGTATCCATGAGAGGACTATATGACTTTACTATTCAAGCACTTCCTGAATGGAATCATAGATTTTTTGGAGTAACCAAAGATGGGATTCCCGTTTGGGGCAAAAGGCGGAGACAGTATAAGCATATAGGAGCAGATATTAGTGCTTCTGTAGCACCTCAGTTTCAGAGTGAAGTATATCAAAGCGATACGCAATGTAAATCAGAAGAGGTCACTTCTTATGTAAAGTGGAAAAAAGGAGACAAGAAGTTAGCGTTTATTTATTTGGGAATATTTTGGACTTTGGAAGAAGGCGAATCCCTGAATGATGCGGCTAAGCGCTTCATATATTCACATGAAGAAGTAAAGAAAATCTTTAGAAAATCTAGAAAAAGTGGAGAGAACTCGTGGGTTCCTGAGCACCAAATCTATATTTATGAATTATTCAGAGATGGGGCCATGGTTTTTCATAATGGAAAAGTCATGTTAAAAGAGGAATATACTTTTTTTGACACTATTTCTGGTCTATGGGCGATTATGGCTGCCGAAGGTTTCTTTGCAAAAGAAAATGTAAAGGAAGTTGAGACTGGAACCAACTTTTTTTCTTGGTACAAAGCTTAATATAGTCATAAAATTTGAAAGGAGGCATGGCAATGGAAACGACTGTTTCTAGCCAAGCGAAAAAAACAAAAAAACGGGTAGCCTGTATTGGCAGATGGATGCCTATTCACAATGGACACAAAAAGTTCTTGGTGGAATTGGCAAAATCAGATGATTATGACAAAGTCATTATCATGATTGGC
>JAZNOJ010000022.1:0-3645 GCA_045580735.1 Candidatus Egerieisoma sp.
TAAAATAAGAAAGGAAGAGATTCGTGAAAAAGAAAAAAGTGTTTTCAAAAATCTTGGCTATTGTGTTGGTCTTGAGTTTGATGTTGAGCGCTTTTCCAAGCATTTCGGTTTTTGCGCAAGAATCATCAAGTAAGGAAAAACTGACCGAAAAAGGTGAGCTTTGGCAGCCCGAGTCAAATTCCAATGCGTTAAATTTTGAGGGCGACTTATCTATAGAAGAATTGCAAAGTGCAAAACTTGATGAGCAAGATACGCCTGAGATTGTTAGTCAAAAGAGTATTGAAGAAAAAGGTCATGTTAATCGTCTGTGGGAACAGGAAGAAGATTTAAACACCATAATCTTTCAAAACCGAGACGGGAAAAAGACGATGTACTACTTTACTGAACCGGTGAAGTACAAGGATAAAGACGGCAAAATCAGAGATAAGAAAAATAAGATCAGTAAAACCGCCGATGGAGATTTTACTAATGCAGAAAATGATATCAACAGTTATTTCCCAAAGAAACTGCATAAAAACAAAGGCATTGTACTTAAATATCAAGATATCAGTATCGAAGTTGCACCGTTAATCAACGGGAGTTCGGGCGCGTCACGGCAGACGGGACATAACAAGGAGAACCAGCCGACAGAATACGTGGAATACCCGGGTGTGTTTGATGACAGTATATCAGTTCGGTATACCCCGACCTTCGGAGGTTTTAAAGAGGATATCATTTTATCCGAGAACGTTGGGACCAATGAGTTCAGCTTTAAAATAAAGACAAACGGGTTATCTTTGATTCAAGAGGAAGGAGTCTATTACTTAGCAAATCCTTTAACCGGTGAAAAAGTAATTCAAATCGGCAGTATTGTAGTATACGACAGTAAGCCCATTTCTGCAACAAACAATACCGAAAATGAAGGATCTGAAGTTGCTGTCACTCCGATCAAACCGGAACTTTCCGAGTTGACAGAATAAGCCGCTAACTCCCTTTATTTTCCGAAAGAAAGCAAAGAACCGATATACAATCATCACTATATTGTACAGACGATTGAAGAAGACAACGAATATATAATAACAATATCTGTGGATGTAGCTTACCTAAATAGTGAAAATACAGTGTATCCGGTGACGGTTGACCCGAGCATTACGCTCCAAACCTCTTTTTCACAGGACGCTACCATTTATAGCAACTACGCGGTAAACGAAGGAAATGCATCTAATATGTTTGCCGGAAGTTATACTAATCGTTACGGTGGAACACGTGGTGTAGCGCGAAGCCTTGTGAAATTCCCCGGATTGTTTGCCAACAGCACCTTTCAATCTCTTTCGGCCAGCAGAATTTATAAAGTACAATATATTCTTCGTGATACCATGTGTGAAAGTGATGCCGTATGGATAGATTGTTATCGAGTAACACAAAACTGGTCAGAAGGAACGGTAAAATGCAACAACAGCATTTGGAATGCATATACTGGCTTTTTGGATGATGCGTATGTCTATTACAACGGCGGAACAGGGTCAGCAGGGACCGGTACGGGACATTGGTATCCATTTGACATTACAGGGGCAGTAAAAGACTGGAAAAACGGATTGTACGGCGGAACAAGCAATCACTATGGGATTATGCTTAAAGCATATAATGAGTCGAATTCTGCCAAGACATTCGGGACAAATAACAACAGCAGTCTTGGCCCCAATATTATTGTGGAGTATGATCCGCCGGTAACCGGTATAAGCCTAAGTTCAACCTGTAAGGAAGTCAATGTAGGGTGGTCAGGATATATTTCCGCAGCGGTATATCCAGCAAGCGCACTAAACAAAACGGTATACTGGGAGTCGAGCGATCCCAATGTTGCTTCTATAAATCCCACCTCTGGACTGATTTGCGCAGGATTAGCTGGCAGCACTGTAATCACGGCAACCACTGCTGACGGCGGATTTAAGGCGACTTGTACGCTGACGGTACATGATCCATATGGAGTAAACTATGTAAATCTGACCCGCATTAGTGACAGTACTGGAGCTTATACATTAAGCATAACCAAGTTTTATAATGGGGATTTTTATTTTCAGGCTTTTGATGACACTGATTTTGGTGAATTATATAATCTATCTTCAACTAATATTTCTTGGTTAAATAATACTTACAATGCTTATAATTCAAATCCGGATAATTATAGTATCTTTGGTGTTGAGCGCAAGGTTTGGATGGCGAAAAACAAATTAATTAATGCGATAAGCGATAAAAGTTGGAATGTAAGCCTTAATAGTGACGAATTTTATGGTCTATGGATGCATTTTACTAGAGTTGAAGTTGCTTATGCAGAAGCTACACAATTAGTAGCGCAAATGGTGCAAACAGCAGTAATTATTGGAGCTACCGTTTACCAGACGGTCGTCACAGTAAAATCGATTGGAATGTTGGTCAATCAAAAACGATCAATCACTGCAATAGAATATTCAACAATGTCAGGGTATACCTCTCAAATAGAAAGTCGTTTGGGTAGTAATATTTCAAACAGGACGACAACAACTGCTGAGATAAGAAATAGCACCCTAGGGCTGAGTAAAGAACCGTACAAGCCAGGGACTCCCGTTGTTGGATTTAAACCGACTCAGACTACTCAGTATGTGAGAGTTTACACAGAGGGAGTTACTAATCCTGCCGGAAAGTGGATAATGAAATATTCTGACATACAAGGATTGACTCCAGCACAGATTAAAAGTAAGTTTGCATTGCCTGATTTACCAACGCATTACTGCTATGTCAATGTTCCATCAACAACACAAATGTACAGTGGAATAGCAAATGAAGTATCAGGTTGGGGTGCTGGTGGCGGAGTTCAATTTGAATTGGCTCAAAGTATCCCAAAAAGTGCTTTTGGAAATGGAATAGCATTACCATAAAGTGAAAAGATTTTATATGACATCCTTACGAAAATTATCGAAAATACATTAATGTTAGGAGACATATTATGAGTTTTAGAGTTAATATACTTATGGATCAAAAGCTTCTTGCATTTACTACAGATATTCCTTATATTAAAAAAATATCTATGTATACTCATATGATTGAGCCATTAGACCAAATTTATGAAATATCTATTACTAAAAACCTATTTATTATTACAACCGAGGATCCGTATTTCCGCAATGGAAATACGGTGGCTCCAGCTTTTACACAATGCCAATCAACTAATAATATCAATGCATACGATTGGGATGGAACGCATATTTGGAATATTGCTGATATTGTAGGAGATATTCATATGCCTTTTTTTGGAGGTAGTGTATGTTCAAAAGAATTATTAAATTCTTATCCGGGTTTTGAAGCTTCGAAAGTTAAAAGTGAGCATGAATTGTTTTCATGTACTGCAGGTGATTATTTATACATTATTGATCTTACGGACAAAAAACTTATCCAAAAACTAGAGACCAGGTAAATAGTTCTTTGTTTCCTAATCCCACCTGCAAAAACAGGCTAAAGGATACCGTTGTAAGAGAATAATCCAAAAAATTTGATTCTGCCCAAGTCTATTAGTCTTGGGCAGAATTATCAAATAGTATGTCATTTAAAGGAGGGATGTTTATGCAGGAGCCCTTATCAGCAGAACTGTTTTATAATGATAATCAGAATGTCATTCGCTTTAAAAAAAGTATA
>JAZNOJ010000023.1:0-10206 GCA_045580735.1 Candidatus Egerieisoma sp.
TAATAGGTTTTTTATTATATATGATTGGTGCGGGATTTACACTAACCTATGCAGGCAGTATCTACTTTATTTATCTTTTGGTGGCAACTATTATTATTTCTTTGGTTTTGTTCAAATCAAATGAAGAAACTCTTGCACAAAGAGGCAAAACGGATACTGATTCACCGGTATGGGATAAAGTGATTTTAACATTATTTTGGTTATTGAATTATTTTGTTGTTTATTGGTTTGCCGGAGCATCCGAAACGGAAGAGCATATCACTATGGTATATTGGTGCGGTATCATAATAACTCTTTTTGCAGCATGGTTTTCTACAAAAGCAACTTTAGAAAATACTTTTTTAGAATCCACAGCAAGAATACAAAGTGATAGAAAGCAAACGGTGTGTATGACAGGACTATATAGAATTGTGAGACACCCTGCATATAGTGGATTGATATTGAATTGCATTGGGCTGTGTATGATATTTCCTTACTGGAGTGTCTGGGTATGTATGGCGATTACCATTGTGACTATTGTTGTAAGAACTGTATTAGAAGATAAGATGCTTAAAGATGGTTTGGATGGATATCTTGAATATACAAATAAAACAAAATATAAATTGATTCCATTTATTTGGTAACAGAAAAGAAAACTTGAAGTTTCTGTTGAGATATATGTAGTGTGAATGCGGAGTGTAATGCTCCGCATTTTAATTGGAAAAATATTTGATTAAGTGATAATAACGGTGGGTTGACAAACAGCGTAGAAGTATATATACTAATGGTGACCAAGTGGTCACCTGTGCTTGTTAGGAGGGATTTATCAAATGCCTACAAATCAATTTTTAAATTTAGAAGCAGAAAAACAGAATCGCATTATACAGGCAGCAATCACAGAGTTTGCACAAAATACATATGTCAATGCATCCACAAATCGAATAGTAAAGGCGTGTGGCATAAGTAAAGGTAGCTTATTTAAGTATTTTACAGATAAAGAGGATTTGTACTTTTTCATATTGGATACTGTTATGTGGGAAATGCTACGGGATATAGAAAGTGATGTAGAGAATTTATCAACAGAGCTTTTTCAGAGAATTATAGATTATTCAGCCTTAGAGATATCTTGGTATATAAAGAATCCGGATAAGGGACGTTTGATAATGAGTGCAGTTACGGAGAAGGACGAAGAGATTTGCAGCAGGATGGCTGAGCGGTACGGTGCGAGGGGAGAAAATATATATTATGAGCTGCTCGCCGATATTGAAGGAAAAAATCTTAAGATAGCTAAAGAAAAGATTGCAGAACTACTTAAGTGGGTTCTTGAAGGTTTTAATGAAACTTTTTTGAAAAAGGCAGATATTAAAAAGGAATCTTTTGAACAGCTCAAGGAGAATTATATTCAAGAATTATCAAATTATATAGAGATATTAAAAACCGGTTTTATAGAAAGGAAAGAATAATATGTTTTGGAATGCAAAAGAGCAGGTGTTAAATATTCAGGATACACAAATGAATTGTATTACTTTTGGAAACGGAGAAAAGTCATTGATTATGATTCAAGGTCTCAATACCCAGAGCATTAAGGGGGCATCCCGTTCATTAGCGTATATGTATCGGATTTTTGCAAGGGATTATAAAGTACATCTCTTTGACCGCAGAGAAAATATTGGTGAGAACATTACAGTTAGAGAATTGGCGGCGGATATAGCAATGGCAATGGATTTTCTGGGAATTCAAAGTGCTGATATCTTTGGTGTTTCTCAGGGTGGTATGATTGCACAGTATCTTGCAATTGACAGACCGGATTTAGTAAATAAGCTTGTTCTTGCAGTGACGCTTTCTAGGAATAACGAAACAGTCGAAACGGTAATTTCTGATTGGATAAGAATGACGGAACAAAACGATAAAAAGAATCTTGTTAAGGATATGGCTGAAAAATGTATACGGATTCTTATGTAAAAAAATACAAGCTTTTTATGCCTTTATTAACAATCTTGCAGAAGCCAAAGAATGTGCCAAGATTTATTACATTAGCAAAAGCATGCCTTACCTGTAATGCTTATGATGAATTGGAAAAAATTCAGTGTCCGGTATTTGTAATTGGCGGTTTGCAGGATAAGGTAATCAGTGGAGAGGCTTCCATGGAAATAGCAGAAAAGCTTGGATGTAAATGTTTCATATATGATGACTTGGGACATGCGGCGTATGAAGAAGCAAAGGACTTTAATCAAAGAGTATATGATTTTTTTATGATATAAAAGCGTTTGTGGACACTGGAAATTTTCAGTCTTACAGAGTGATTGAAAGCAACAGAAGATTTGAATTTTCACATGAATCCAGATTAAATGAAATATGCAGGTAAATTAAATCAATCTGTTAAGAATTTGATAAGAATTTAATAGTAGTTTGTTAAAGAAATTTTTCTTGGAACCATATATAATACACCTATAAGCTGGATAAAAGATATTCGCAAAGAGAGGAGTTATTATATATGGTTTCGTCTATTTTAAGAACTGATAAGTTATGCAAGTCATTTTCAAACGGTGGCAGACAGCAACATGTGATAAAAAATATGGATTTAGAAATTATGGAGAATGATTTCACTATCATAATGGGAGCTTCAGGCTCGGGTAAATCCACATTATTATATGCACTCTCCGGAATGGATAAGCCGAATCTTGGAAAAGTATATTTTGGCGATGAAGAAATACAGGATTATTCCAATGATGAACTGGCAGTATTCAGAAGAGGTAACTGTGGTTTCGTATTTCAGAGTGTTTATTTATTAGAGAACCAGACAGTTCTTGATAATGTTCTGACCGGAGCCTTGATTGTGCAGAAGAATTCACCGGAGCTTGTACAGAAAGCAAAAGATTTATTGAAAAAGGTTGGTATCAATGAGGAAATGTGGGATAAGTATCCCAGTCAGTTGTCAGGTGGGGAAGCGCAGAGAGTGGGAATTGTCAGGGCAATTATTAATGATCCGAAGATTCTTTTTGCAGATGAGCCTACCGGAGCTCTTAACTCAGCAGCAAGCAAGGATGTGTTGGATATCTTCACAGAGGTACATAAGAATGGTCAGACAATCGTAATGGTAACCCATGATTTAAAGACGGCACTGAGAGGAAACAGAGTTCTGTTCCTGCGAGACGGCAAAGTGGAAGGTGATTATAGAATGCCAAGGTTTGGCGAGAATGATCAGAAAGAAAGAAGGGATAAGCTTTCGCAGTTCCTTGAAACAATGGGGTGGTAAAGAAAGATGAAAATACTCAGATTATCACTATTTAATTTAAAAAAGAATAAAAAAGAAGCATTATCTGTTATGTTTCTTACCGCAATTACCATGTTGCTTATGGGTATTTCTGTTTGTAACATAACAAAAGTAAACACGGTTTTTGATAATTCATTTGAGAAGACAGGTAGTGTAAATACTATAATTTGGTTTCCGGCAGAGGTATATCGTCAGGACTATAAAGATATTTTAGAAGATGATGACAGAGTGTCCCGTGTAGAGGAAGCAGATGCATTGTATTCTATGAGTGGTTCTTATAAAAAAGAGGATGAATTAATCGGAGCCAGCTTTTTCTTCGTAACAGAAAATTCTGAAAAAAAGATTGAAAATTTTAATCCGGAGACAAATTTGACCGAGGTTGAAATTAATAATTTCAGTCATCCTATATGGTTACCTGAATACTTTAAGTATAGTCAGAAATACGAAGTGGGTAATCCTTTTATTTTTGTCCTAGCAGGCAGGGAGTATCCTTTTGAAATTGCAGGATTTTATAATTCAGGACTTTTGAGCAATAACAGTAGGCTGAAATGTGTTATTTCAGAAGGAGATTATCAACTGCTTTCAACAGTTATGGACGAGGAAAAAGTTCTGGCTTATGACTGTGAGGAATCTTTTTTGCCATCTGAATATATATCATTGTGTTCAGACCAATCTTCTGAAAACGTCACAAAGTATTGTGCTTATACCAGAAAGAGTGGCGAAAAAGAGAATACTACAATGTTTATTACGTTGTATCTGTACTTTTTGCTTGCAGTTTCTTTTATTACGATGATTTCGTGTCTTTTTATGATTCGTCACAAGATATCAAATGATATTGAGGACCAGATGCAGTCAATAGGTGTGCTTGAAGCACTGGGTTACAAATCCGGGGAAATATCGCTGGTTTATATTTTTGAGTATATGCTTACCGGAGGCGTTGGAGTTTTATTTGGAACGTTACTGGTAATACTAACGGACCCGATTCTTAACAGCATTATTGAAGGAATGATTGGAAAGCATGTGTATGGCGGTGTGAACCTTGGACTACAGTTTATTATTATGTGCATTTTGGTTCTTATCATTGTTTTGTCTGCTCTTGGAAAAGCAAAAACAGTAAAAAAATATCCACCGATGGTGGCGTTCAGAAAAGGAATTCATACACATCATTTTGGAAAAAATCGTTTTCCACTTTCAAGGGCAAAAGGAAATGTCAATCTGAGACTTTCCATGAAGGAGCTTACTGGAAATACAAAACACAATATCGGAATGATGATATGTATATTTGCAACAGCAACGGCAATTCTTTTGGGCTTTTATTTCTTTGACTTTTTGAAGGCCGGAGCTGCATCTATTGTGACAATTACCGGGTTAGAAGTTGGTGATGTAAGGGTGGAACTTATGGATGGTGTCAATCCATATGAAATTCGGGAAACAATACTGGAGTTTCCGGAGGTAAGAAAGGTATTGGTTACCTATCCGGATACTATGGTAGATGCAGAATGCAGAAGTGGAAATAACCAATATGAGCGGGGGTATCCAACAATTTTTGATGATTTCAAGGAAACAGAAAATGTTCATCTCATTGAAGGGCGTTATCCGGAACATAATAATGAGATTATGATTGCACATGGAAGAGCAAGAGATGGTGGGTTTACTATAGGAGACAGCATTGTCGTAATAGGTGAGGGAACTGAGAATAGTTATATTATTACAGGTATTGTTAATTCAATGAATAATGGCGGAATGAATTTATATTTTACATCAGAAGGCTACAGACGTTCTTTTCCTGCTGCCAGACCATCTAATATCGAAATCTATTTAGAAGAAGATGCAGACAGTCATGAATTTATGGAAAAACTGACGGCATTTTATGGAGGAAGTGTGGAAGACACCATAGAGAACAGTGTTTCTGTCAATAATGATGCAGATAGAATTAGTCAGGTTGCGGATGAAAAAATGGCACAGCTTATTTCTTTATACGGCGTAACAGATGTGGATTATGCTATTAAAATCGGAGATAGCGTTATAACCGGAAACAGCGAGAGATTTATTCTTCGTGAAGTTACTTTTACGGCTGAACTGGCAGAAGGTCTATTTGGAACGGTTGCCGTTGGTGTGAAGGCGATTTCGGCGGTAATTGTCAGTATTTCCCTAATTGTTGCGGCAGTAATTCTTAGTGTTCTTGCAGGAACAACCGTGAGAAGAAAGAGAAAAGAGCTAGGTATTATGAAGGCTATGGGATACACTTCAAAGGATTTGATGCAACAGATTGCATTTCGTATTATGCCAATTGCTTTTGTGGCAGTGATTCTCGCATCCGTTTGTTCCGTGCTTTTGATGAATGCTTTTGGTCTTGTTATGTTTGCGGTTATTCTTGATGTCAACTTTTGGATTATGATTCCAATTGATATATGTATACTTTTATTCTGTTATCTGGTGACCTATATCAGTGCAGGTAAAGTAAAAAAGATTTCAGTAACTGAATTGATGACAGAATAGCGTGAAAGGTGAGGTTATTTATATGAAACATAAAAAAAACAGGTTATTGGCGATGGTTCTTGCCAGCATGCTGGGAATCGTAGGGGTATTCTGGGGTAGCAGACAAGAGGTGTTAGCAGAGAAACCTTTTGTCAATGTAAATGAACAGAATGTACAGACCGATGAGGTCGTGAATGTATCGGAGGAAAAATTATACGGTATAGGTTCCGTCAGTAAGGTGTATGTTACGACGGCGGTTATGCAGCTTTCTGAAGAAGGAAAGATAAATTTGGATGCACCGATTACAGAATATATTCCGGATTTTAAGATGGCAGATGAAAGATACAAAGAGATAACCGTCAGAATGTTAATGAACCACACCTCGGGAATTATGGGCTCAAGTACTACGAATGGGATGCTTTATGAGGATAATGATACGCGTTACCATGATGAACTTCTTCAATCGCTTGCAGAACAAAGATTGAAGGCTGACCCGGGTGCCTATGCCGCCTATTGCAATGATGGTTTTGGATTATTGGAAATCATAGTTGAAAATGTAACCTGTATGAGTTATACAGAGTATCTTGATAAGTATATTGTCGATGAAATAGGGGCTGAAAATACAGGGACGCCGGCAAACAAATTTCAAATGGCGGGGATGGTTCCTATATACAAACTAGGAAATATCTTATATGACTATAATTATTGTATGAATCTTGGAAGTGGAGGCGTTTATGCCACCGCTTCTGAAGTGGCAGAGTTTGGTTCTACGTTTTTTACGGGAAATAATACACTTTTGACAGAGAATTCCAAAGATGAAATGGCAAGCTGCTGGACAGACGATCCTTACATGGACGGAAATGGTCTGGGTTGGGACTATGTGGAGATGTTACAGTACGAAGAAGCCGGCGTGAAGGTTTTGGGAAAGGGTGGTGATATTGGAAACCAGCATTCTCATTTGTTGGTAGCACCGGATGAAGAAATCAGTGTGGCAGTTCTTAGTAGTGGCGGAAACAGTGCATATAATGCTTTGATGGCACATGCTCTTTTAAAGGTGGTTTTGGAAGAAAGAGGAATTGAAGTTGAAGAAGCAAGTGCGGAGTCGGTAGAATGTCTTTGGGAAGTACCTAAGGAATATGCCAAATATGAAGGATATTATGCAACAAACAGTGAAATTTGGAATATCAGCTTTCCAGATGGGAAGTATATGCATCTTGAAAGGATTCTTTACAATAACACTATAAGTGAAGATTATATGTTTACCCATGATGGCAGATTTGTACGAATGGAGAGCAATTTAAGTGAGTGGGCAGACGAGGGGTATCCGCAACGTCCCCTTCGTCAAGACTATAATCAGGTAATATTGACATTTACAGAAGCGGAAAACGGAAAGGTATACATCAAGATAGATGACTTGATGCGTGTAAACGGCCTGGGGAACTATGTGAATCAAAACTACATTGCCCAAAATCTGGAGGAAAACCCTATAAGCGAAGAAGTACAGAGCGTATGGGAGGCAAGATGCAATCGGGATGTAGGAATATATAATCATAAATATTCTTCAACGGCTTATGACATACCAATTAGTAAATGTACGCTGATAAAAGAAGTGCCGGGATATCTGTTTGTCAGTTCAAAAGGATTCGGATTTCTTCTTAAGATTACAGGAGCTGATACTGCAGAAGCATTTTTAACCATTCCTAGTAGTACCAGTCGAGATTTGTTTGATTTATGGGTAGAAGAAGTTACTTTAAAAGATGGGGAATCCTATGAAATAATTTGTCTTAGTTCGGGAGATCAGTATAGATTTCTGGATGAACGTCCTGCCTTGATAAGTGAAGTAAGCGAGATAACTATATGTGGCGAAGAAGCAAGTTGGTATCAGATAGATGATGATATGGCAGGTAATATGATTAAGTTCATAAGACCTGAAGAAAGTGCCATATATGTTTATAATAAATATGGCGAGATGGTATACAGTACTCATATGCAGGATTGGACTGGAGGTATTCCGCTTCCTAAGGATGGATATATTGTTTTCCTTGGAGAAGATGGTGGGAAGATTGAGATTACACAATACGATTAATCTGTTTTTCGTGGCTTTCCTTAATTGCGTGCATGCATGGTTTTTTGTATAATGCTGTTAATAAGATATAAACTTTTAAGAGAGGAATAAATATGGATTATAAAGTTTTAATGATAGATGATGATGAAGTGATTGCACAGTCTACGGCAGAATACTTCAACATGTTTGATATAAAAACAGCATATGTAACCGGTTTTGAGGAAGCGGTGGATTTTTTAGAGAAGGAGCAGGTATCCCTGCTTCTTCTTGACATCAATCTGGGTGATAAATCAGGATTTGAACTCTGCAAAAGAGTAAGAGAAAATTACGATATGCCTATACTTTTTATCAGTGCAAGAACTAGTGATGATGATATGTTGACGGCTCTTAATATTGGCGGTGATGATTATATAAAGAAACCGTACACACTAAACATTTTGCTGGCAAAGGTAAAGGCAATCTTGAGCAGGTACGAGAAGGCAAAGGAAATGGCAGAGTATGTAGCCGGCAATCAGAAATCCGGTGATGCAAGCATCGGTATGAAACTTCAAACTGACAGAGAAGATGGTTGTATCAAGTTGACGGAGGAAATTGTTCTGGATACGAATGTGCATAAGATAAAAAGAGCAGATATCCAGATAAGTCTTAAGGCTATGGAATATAAGATGCTCCTGTATCTTTTGAAAAACAGGAACAGAGTTGTGACTAAAGAGGAACTTCTGAAAAATGTATGGAATGATGAATTTATAGGAGAAGGAACTTTGTCGGTACATATCAGACACCTTAGAGAAAAGATAGAAGCAGACCCCAAGAATCCAGAGATTATAAAAACTATTTGGGGCGTTGGTTATATGATTGAAGAATATTAATTTTAAGATGTTGAATCAATGAAATGTGAGAACATATATTACACCGGAGTGAATGATATGAAGAACTATGTAAGAATTGTTATTGTTGTATGTATCATATTTGTTATCGGTTTGCTGGGATGTCTAACGATTATGGATAGGCATTTGCATAATATTAGCGAAAACGATGTTGATGTAATACAGCTAAATGATATTAGAGAAACGGTAAAGCAAAACTGGGATGCACTTCAAAACCTGGATAGTGAAGAGTTTGAAGTGGATTTTGTCGTGCTTGATAATATAAATAACATACTTTATAGTTCTGATTCTATTGAGGAGAATGAGAAACTTACTGTTGAAGAAGCGATAAAGAACAGATATCCCTATTCTTATGTTGTTAGAGATAACAAAATTGTGGGTTGTGTTGTTATGCTTGATTCCGGCGAAGAGATATATATGAGCATAAGAAATAAAATGATTCTGGGATTTGGGATATGCGGACTGACTATTTTGTTGGGAGCAGTGTTATTTGCATTATACATTCAAAAGAATATTATTGTCCCGTTTAAGCAGATGGAGGACTTTGCGGGGAAGGTCGCGGAAGGAAAACTTGATGAGCCGCTTCTGACAGAGAAAAACAACATGTTTGGTGTGTTTTCTGAAAGCTTTGACATTATGAGAGAAGAATTGACAGAGTCGAGAAAGAGGGAGCAGGCGCTTCAGAGGAAAGAAAAGGAGCTGATAGCATCCCTTAGTCACGATTTGAAGACACCTATTACCGGAATTAAACTTTCGGCAGAACTTCTTAAGGCGAAGCTTATAATGCAGGGGATAGAGAATCTGGATCAGATTGCAGATAATATTTATAAGAAAGCAGACCAAATGGATTTTCTGGTAAGCGACCTTTTTTCCTATACGCTGGATGATTTGAGTGAATTTACGGTAAACTGTCAGGATGAAGAGTCGTGTGTGCTTAGCGATATCATCAAAAAGAATGATGATAAGGGTTGCATAGTTCAAAGTAGTATTCCGAGTGTGCTTATTCATATTGATGTGAAACGTTTGAATCAGGTGATTGGAAATATTATTGCCAATTCCTTTAAATATGCAGATACTAAAATTGATGTAAATTACAGAATCATAGAAGGATATCTAGAGATGCAGATAAGGGATTATGGTCCCGGTGTACCGGAGGAAGAACTGCAGCTTATAACCAATAAGTTTTATCGTGGTAAAGGTGTGGAGGATATCAAGAAGGAAGGTAGCGGTTTGGGACTTTACATATCGAAGACGCTTATGGAAAAAATGAATGGAGAAATGGTGTGTAAAAGTGATGGTGAAGGATTTGTTGCAATTCTTCTTATACCCCTTAGCTGATTGAAAATAATAAAAGATTTGAATTTTGCAGATGAGTAAGTGAGCGCATATATATAAAGATTGTGAGGATTAAATATGAGTAAGAGATTTTCAATAGTTTGGACAATATTATTTTTGTATGTTATAGGATATTTTGCGATTAGTATTAATACCGGAAAACAGGATTTTCTTTGGTTGGAACTATC
>JAZNOJ010000024.1:0-14937 GCA_045580735.1 Candidatus Egerieisoma sp.
AACTCCCGACCGACGGCTTAGAAGGCCGTTGCTCTATCCAACTGAGCTATGGGCACAAATGGAGCGGGTGAAGGGAATCGAACCCTCACAATCAGCTTGGAAGGCTGATGTTCTACCATTGAACTACACCCGCTTAAATCACAATCAAGTATCATCTCGATTTGACTCCGTCATTATACACGTCTTTCACACTCTTGTCAATACATTTTTTGAAATTTTTCAATATTTTTATCTCATACAAAAAATACTTTTTTATGTACAATTTAGTTAAAATTTGTTAGAATATAAGAAGCATTTATTCCTTAAAATAAAAATGCTTACTGTATATATTGACATATATACTAAAACAACTTAACTTATAGCATAATTTACTAAAGATATTAATGAAAGGAAGCACACATCATCATGGCAGAAAAAAAACAAATCAGATTTACAATAAATGGAAAAGCTTATACCTTAAGACATGACGAGCCTGAGGAATATATGCATAGAATTGAACATTTTCTTAATACAAAGGTTGCTTCTGCAGCAAAATCTGATTTGCGTCTAGAACAGCAAACAGCATTAGTTATGGCTTCAATTGCTATAACTGACGAGCTTTTTAAAACACAAAAAAATTTCAATACTTTAAAAAATGAAATAAAAAGAATGATGGACGAATATGATCGTCTTAAAATCGAAAAGCAAGAGCTTGATGATGCTTTAACAAAGGCAGAACAACAAATTGATACACTTTCAAAACAGCTTTTACTTGCAAGACATAATTTATCAGATAACGATTATACAAACACCGCACCCTCAACCTCTATTGAAAACGACAGCTTTAGTGGTGTTTCGGGAGATGCATTTTTCCCATCAAATAGTGATTTATACGATGAAGAATAATATTTAAAAGCGATTTTAACAATGACTAACAAGCCTACATCATCAAAAAACAACAATCAAAAATTAATCTTGCCAGAGCTCCTTGCTCCGGCAGGTTCTTTTGAATGTTTAAAAGCTGCTGTTCAAAACGGTGCCGATGCAGTATATCTAGGTTTAAAGAAGGGCAGCGCACGAATGGGCGCAGAAAACTTTACCTTTGAACAATTAAAACAAGCGATTCAGTATTCACATATCTATGGCGTTAAGGTATATTTGGCTTTAAATACTCTTTTTAACAGAAACGAACTCAGTTCAGCTTACGATGATGCTAAAAAGGCTGCCGAGTTAGGCATCGACGCCATTATAATACAAGATATTGGTTTAGCAGAAAAAATATTCACTTCACGTCATAATTTTCCATGTGAAATCCACGCAAGTACACAAATGAGCATTTATAATGACAATGGACTGCGCTTTATTGAGGCTTTAGGCTTTGACCGATGTATAACCGCACGAGAGCTTTCAATTAACGAAATTAAAAACTTATGCAAAAACAGTAATATCGAAATAGAAGTTTTCTGTCATGGCGCTCTTTGCATGTCAGTTTCTGGACAGTGCTTATTAAGTAGCTTCATCGGTGGAAGAAGTGGAAATCGCGGAACCTGTGCACAGCCATGCAGATTGAAGTATGCTTTAAAGCAAGAACCCTTTTACAACAATTTATCTTCAGAAACAAAAACATCTATTTTATGCAATGAGAAAACTTTTGCTCATGCTTATAGACTTAGTCCTGCCGATTTTGCAGCGCTTCCTCATTTGAGAGAATTAGTAAAAACCGGCATACATTCATTAAAAATTGAGGGCAGATTAAAATCTCCAGAATATGTAGCTGCAGTAACACAAAGCTACAGAACCGTATTAAATATGATAAAGGAAGAAACTTGTGACGATAATAATGCACATTCAATTCCTAATATCGAAAAAAACATGTATAATATGCAGCTTTTATTTGGACGAGGTAATTTTTCATCTGGTTATCTATACGGAAAAATACCTTTCAAAGACATTACCTTTCAAACATCAGGAAGAATAGGGGTAAAAATAGGTAAAATTTTGGATTTCCCTAAAATATTACCCTCTCCGCAGAATTTACCTTCAAGCCTAACACGTTTTAGAATCAAAGCTGAAACCTTTAAAAATAATCAATTACATATTGGTGATGGAATTACTGTTTACGATCCTTCTAATGAATACAATATCGTTTGTGGAGGGACAGTTAATTCCATTAATTACCAAAAAGTCGACAAAAAGGCATCACAAGCCATTAAACATAAAAATACATCAAAAAGCATTGAGAATAATACAAATACATATGTAGAATTGATTGTCGTAGGAAAAATAAATAAAAATTTTTGTAAAAATACAAATTTCAAAAATCTCAATGCAAAAGAAAAATCTAACTCTTTAGATTCAAATTATGAGCTTGCAATAACTGATGATATTACACTAAGAAATGAGCTAAAGAGAATAACAAACAGCGAAAATAAAAGAATCCCAATAAATTTCTTTTTTAGAGGAGAAATAAACAAAATACCTTCTTTAAAAATTTCCGATAATGATGGTAACGAAATCGTTATTTTAGGTGAAAATCCTCTTTCAGAAGCAGCTAATGCGCCTATACACAAGGATAATATCTCTAAACAATTGTCAAAATTAGGAGACACACCTTTTTTCGCAAATAATATATATGTTGAAATGAACGAAAATATTTTTATTCCTATTTCATATATAAATAGTCTAAGACGTAACGCCACCTCAGCACTTATTGACGCGCGCGCAAAAAGATTAAAAGTGCATACACCCAAAGCACAGAGCATCGTAAAAATCAACTCTCATGAGGCTTCAAAGGGAATATCACTCTTTTTTTATAGAATAGAGAAATTCATTTCTTACAGCTTTAATTCTTTACCAAAATTATTAAAGCAATATCAAAAAGAAACACTATATTGTTATATCCCTCTCAATTCTTTTTACAAATGTCAAAAAAGCAATAGTAAATTTAAAGAATTATGCAATACTATTATTAATCTTAAGAATTCTTATGACTGTAAAATCATTGCTTATTTTAATTTAATCTCCTTAGGCGAAGCGTATAAGTCTACAAATGAAGAATTGCCTGATATAATATCTAATTATTTAGGTTCTCTCATTGATGGCTTCATGCTCGAAAATCCTGGTGACATTTTCACCTTAAACAGCGCTTTCAATAAACTCGAGCAAGACATTACAAACACAAAAAAACAAACCACAGCAAAACCAATTATTTGCTGTGATTATAGCTTTAATATTATTAATCAAGAAGCAATAATGCTTTTAGAAAAATTCGGAATAAGTCGCATTACATTTTCTCCAGAGGCATCTATTGACGACCTTCCAAACATAAAGCTAAGCAAAAGCTCATGCAAAATTAACACTGAGCTTATAATAGGTGGAAAAATCATATTAATGAGAAGTAGGCATTGCTATATAGATGAAGGAAATTGTTCCGGTAAAAGATCGAAATGTAAAGAAGGAAGCTTCTCACTTATCGATAATCAAAATTGTATTTTCCCGATTTTACCACAGCAGGAGGATTGCTGTAGCATATTACTTAGCCATAAGGATTTATCATTCACTTCACAAGAGGTAAAAGAGATACGAAATTCTCATCCTGATATATCTTTGCGTATAAATATTTTATAAAAATGCTGAAAACAGCTTTCTAATATAGTAAATATCCTCAGAACCTCCCATTTCACGAATAGAATGCATTGAAAGCATAGGATTTCCAATATCTACAGTCAAAACACCACCTGCCGAAGAAAGCATGGGGCCAATTGTTCTTCCTCCTCTAGAGGTACTTCTGTTTACATATTCCTGAAATGGCAAATTGTTTTCCTTGCATAAATTTTTAAAAAATGCACTTCCCTTTGCTGATGTCGCATAAGATTGGTTTGAATTTACTTTCAAAACAGGTCCTTTATTTAAATAAACATGTGTATGAGAATCACTTTTATTTGCATAAGAAGGATGTGTTGCATGTGCCATATCAGCAGAAAACACAATGCTTTTAGCTAAAATACGGCATATTTCTTCGTTTCCATAACCCAATTTTGAACATATTCTCTCTAAAAGATTAGGAAAAATATTACTTTGCGCACCTCTATCGCTAGACGAACCACATTCCTCATGGTCAAAAATATGTACTATAAAAGAATTATCAGCCTTATCAGAAGAAACAATAGCTGAAATTAGAGAATATGCCATTTGACAATCATCTAGCCCTGAAGATGAAATAAATTCATCGTTTATACCTATATATTCAGCCGGCTGTGCATCATACATCATAATGTCAAAGCTTAATATTTTATCATATGGAACACCTGCAAAATCAGCTACCATATGTAAAAACTCAGGCGCACCGTCTTCAGGTTGTCCCACAAAAGGACAAATTTCTGTTTCAAGATCAAATTTTGCCCCTTCGTTAATGTTTCCCATCATATGTATTGCAACACTAGGAATAACGGCAATGGGTTTTTGTAAATCAAAATCTACAAATTTTGTTCCATTCAATGTATTGTAATAAATTCTACCTGCACAAGATAATGGTCTATCAAGCCATCCATGGTGGATCAATCCGCCATATGGTTCGAGAACCAACTTTTCATAGCCTTTATCTACAACCGAAACTGCAGGTTTAATTCTAAATCCAGGTACATCATGGTGTGCTGCCGCAATACGAAAACCATTTTCTATTGGCATATTATCCGAGCTTACTCTAAAAACCGATAAAAGTGTGCCATTTCGAATTGTATAATAAGTTTGATCTGCTACAATATTCCATGCTTCATCTTCATTCAACTCTACTGCTCCGGCCATCTCAAGCATTTCCACAAAATACGATGTAGAATGATATGGTGTATGACATCTATCAATATATTCAATAAAACCATCTGCTTCCCTCTTATTTTCGTATCTCATATTTATACACCTCCAATATTAAGCCTCTAAAGAACGACTATCGTGACAGGAAAAATAAATTACTTGTCTTTCTTTTGCTAATTTTTTCATAATATCAACCATTTTTTTCATATGCTGCTCATCTAAGTGAACAAAAGGATCGTCTAATATCATAAATGGTTTTTCTTTTTTGTACATATTTTCTATAAGTGCAAGTCTGTAACACAAAGCCCAAATACTTCTTTGTCCTGCACTTAAATGCTTATCACTTCTATATGCTCCGTTTTCATCAAACATAACATTAAAGTCACTATCTATTGCAATCCTGTCTGATGACATTTCAAACAGCTGCTCAAAATATTTTAGGAAGCTATTTTTTATTGGTAAAACATACTTGTTTTGCAAACTCATATTTGCATCTTTAAGATAATTCTTTGTTCTTTCTAACATTTCTAATTTATCTTTACTTTCTTTGATTTTTTCTTCAAGAATTATTAATTCTGATTTTTTTTCTTCCAGATGTTCTGTTTCCATTTCATCTTGTAAAATCTGTCTATCAACTTCCGCCAAAGCTCGCCTTAAATCATTCTGAATCCGTCTTAATTCGTCACGATTCGGCATTTCTATAACTGCACATTCTTCATCTAATTCATTATCTTTTTTATATCTATCTGCCTTCATTTTGTGTGATTTGTGCATAGATATCATTTCATTAAGTCTTTGCAGCATAAGCTCAGATTCTCTTACTTTTTCTTTTTCTATCGAAAATCTTGACAAAAATTCCCTTATTAGTAATTGATTATTATTATAATCCTCTACAGCCAATTCCTTTTCTTTAATTTTTTCATTATATTTTGCAACAGCCTCTTCATGTGCCTTTTTATTTTCAATTTGTCGTTCTTTTACCATTTCATTATATTTTTCCCACTCACGGGCTTTTTCTCTTTTTATTTTTCTATCAGCAATAATTTTAGGTATCCCTATGCAAAGAAGTATTATACTTAAAAATCCTAATATAGCACCCTGTAAAGCACCTACCATAACTGCTAAAAATATAGCTATAATAAAAAGAAATGCGCCTAAAAAACACAGAGCAAACGGAATAACAGGTTTTTTTTCATTAATTGGCAACAGCTCTAATTGCGTTTCATTTTGAGTAATCTTTGCCGCAATTTTCTCTATTTCTTCTTTTAATGCTTTCACATTATCTTCTAAATTTTCAATTTTACTACTTAAAAGAAGATCTTTTCTTTCTAATTCATAGAAATTACTATACTCATCTTCAGTAGGAAAGCCATTTGGGTATAAAGTATTTATTTCATTTATTTTTGTTTCAATTCCACTTGCCTGTGCACATAAATCCTTGTAGGTTTTATATTTTTCACTCACGATAGCTTTGTTTTGTGCATTTTTAAGCATTTCCTCGTTTTCTGATATATCTTTTAAAAGCTGCTTGCGTCGAAAATATTTTTCTTCCAGGCCCTCATTAATAATTTCTAAATTATCGATTTCTTTATATAATGTTTTAATTTTTTCGTGCAAATTAGGAATAATTCCATTGGTTCCTCTTAATGGCATTAATTTCTTCGATGCATTGTCTATTATTTCTACAGTCTCTTCATATGAATTTTCATTTTCCCTTACTAATGAAAAATTATTTAATTTTGAATTGATTGCTGCTGTTGACTTTAAGTCATTATCGTTTGTATTAAAAAAAATCGTTCTGCTAAAAGATTCTTCATCAATACCAAATATTGACATTCCAATATTGTTTCCAAGTTCATTCGTTATATTATCATTCTTAAAAACATTTACTGTATCTTTTGTTTCACTTTTTTTATCAAAGCTTCGTTCGATCCTATACACAGCTCCATCCATCTCAAAGGTCAAATTCCCTCCGAAGTTAGATGAGCCAAAGGGACAAAAATGCTGTCTGTCATCAAATTTCTTACTTTTTACAGAATACGATGGCAATCCATAAAACATCGCCTTTAAGAAAGATGCAAGTGTAGTTTTTCCTGTTCCATTATTCTCCATTATTTGAGTAAGTTCCCTTGAAAAAATAATATCTTTCTTTCTTATAGTACCATAGCTCTCTACATAGCACGAAATCAATCTCATATTTCCACCTCTTGACCATTTAAAGCTTTTAAACCAAGCTCAATAATAGAATATTTCACATCCTCAGTAAGTTCACTGTTACCCAAAACTGTGCGCACAAACTCACCACTTAAAGACAATTCCTTTTTTATTTCTTCAATATTCAATATTCTTCTTGTTTTATCCTTTATTGATACATAAAAACATTCATTTTCTAAATACTTTTCCATATCCTGTTTTAAATTGTCGTTATCAAATTTTATACTTCCTATTACTTTTATTAAATATAGATTTTTATTTATAAAATTAACTGTTTCTTTTATATTTTTAAACAATTCAAAGGATGATTCTATATTTGTTGCATCTACAACTATTTCTTCAATTACACGCTTGGAATTAGGTACAAATTTGCTTTGAATTTTACCGTTTTGGTCAATATTCAATAACACAAAGCCTTTCGTTCCTATTTCATCGAAGCCTCTGCCTTCTAGGCATCCACTATACACATATTCTCCTCTTTCGTCGAGCAGCTCTTTTTTATATGCATGAAGATGTCCCAATGCTAAATAATCTATGTTTTTATTTTTTAAATTTATTAAATTCAGATTTTCATATCCGTGGAGCATTACTATATTAGTAGCTGAATCCTCCAGCTTTATATTTGAATAAATTGATTTTTCATTTTCAGGTATAAGCTCAACTCCGGTTATTTTGATTTTTCCATAATCGTATGTTTTCCATTTCTTATCAAACATTTTTAAATTTTCTAAGCTATATTCTTCATATGATTCATTTTTGTCATGATTTCCTCTTAAATATATAAAATCAATATTTGGATAACTCTTTACAATACTATAAAAAAAATCCTTATCTTTTTTTAATGGTCTATCAGAGTCGAACAAATCTCCTGATATCAATATAATTTTAACATTTTCCTTTTGAGCATATTCAACCATATCTGAAAATGCAAGGCGCACTTCTTTTTTTCTAATATCAGCTTTATTTTTAGGTAGCTTTGACTCAATTTTCGAGCCCAAATGTATATCTGCACAATGAATAATTTTCATCTGTTTTCTCCTTAAAGTATAAACTAATTATTATTGTTTAATAATACTAAAATTCAATATACAATTCAATAATTTTATAAAAAAAGAGGCATCTCCCAAACGGAAATGCCTTTTAAAATCTAATTTTGCAATAAAGCCTTATTCAAGTACATAATAGTCATAGTCATCCAAGGATTCTATATATTCAAGACGAGATTCTTCTATACCAAGCTTACGTTTTGCCTTATCTTTAATTGCATATAAAACTATTTGCTCTAATCCAAAGTTATCCTCAGCTAAATACCAGTCACCATCAATTTCAACAACTATCATTGCGTTAGTATCTTCGTCTTTGTCATCATCGCCCTTTATTGTTGCTTCGATTTCATATTCTATTGCATCTGTTACATTTTTCTTAGGAATATCGTACAAACTTTTATATTTGTCCTTTAAAATGCTAATATCATTCTTTGAAAGCTCATCGTCATCCTCAACAGTAAACTTATATTTTATATCTTTTCCATATTCTTCCTCTAATTCATCGATGGTATCTTCGTAAAATTTTGTAGCAGCTTCTTCAATATCGTCAATATCAACATCATATTTATCTTCAATATATTCCCAATATTCCTCTGGTGCACAGTCCTCTACCTTACCTACTTTACCTTTAAGAGTAACATCAAAATATCTGTCAATCGCTTTTTCAGATGGACTTCCTGCCATAAGCGAAATTGCTACTATTAATAAAACAATTACCACTACTAGCGCACCCGCTGAAATTGCTATTGTAGGAATGTCCTTGCTCTTCAATTTGCTAATATAAGTACTTATAAAGCTTGAAATTTTATCATTTACAGCTCCTGTATTATTTTCACTTGGTGTGCTTTCACACGATGAACAGCCGCAATCCTCACTAGTATCTTGCTGTACGCAATCATTTTGTACGATATTTTCACCTTGTTGTACATTTGCGTTTTCTTGTTCGACCTGTGGTTCATTTAACTTATTTCCACATGAATCACAGAAAATATCATTATCTTCTAATTGTTTGCCACATTTGTCACAATATTTGCTCATTTTTCTTTCCTCCAAAAAAATATTACCGGTTGATACTAACACAAATTTCTATTTTTGACAACATATTATATTCATTTTTATGTTAATATTTTACCAATGTTTTACCTAAAGCCTTAGACAGCCAATCTATATTAAAAATATCAGCTATCCTAAACTCGCAAGAGGGATCCTCTTCGTAAGAATAATACACAGGTCTGTTTAGAGATATTATCCATTCCTTATAATAATCATCATATTCTATGTTTCTAATATCATGTTTATTAAACTCATAAGCTCCCCATTTATACTTAAAGCGTGCAACTCCTCCTATATAATATCTTTCGTCTGCACTTACAAAGCCAAAAGCATTTGACGTGAAATAGTAAAACGCCTTTTAGTCATGCACATCAAAACCTCTTGTTTCGCTTCTAGCTTCTTGTGTATCCTTTTTTAAGGGTTTTCTGAGTAAAAAAATAATACCTATTGCTCCCAAAATTATTACGGGTATTACAATCCTTATACTTTCAGCACCCATCATCAGGATTAATATAGATAAAATAAATATTAAAACTACTATAACAATAGCAACCAAAAGCTTTGGCAATTCAGCCCTTGCACTCTTACGCGAAACCGCTTTATACTCATCTAAGCTTTTAATGTATTTCATTCGTTGCGTTGCTTTTACTTTATCAAAGGGAGGGAACGTAACCTTTTCACCATATGCATCTGTAAATCCATTTTCCAATACGACAGTACAATCAACACTTATCTTCCTTTTATAACCCGTAAATCCATTACAATTATTGCACTTCTCTGCGTTATACGGAACACTTGCTCCACAAATTCTACATTCCATTTTTCTAAGCCTCCCTGTAAAAATCATAATAATTAGATAGCTAATTTTTCTTTTACGTTTAAAACAAAATATATATACGACAAATCGTCTGTGCGTGATATTTTAACACAAGTATAAAAAAGTTCACACAAAAAGTTTGTCAAAAAAAGTTCTAGACAACAAAAATACATTATGATAGAATTCAAACGGTGTCTATTAGGTATCCAATCCAAAGTATTGCCAACGTGGCTCAGGGGTAGAGCAATTCACTCGTAATGAATAGGTCGTGGGTTCGATTCCCACCGTTGGCTCCAGAATTAGAATTCTATTTCATTAAGAAATGCAATATAATTAAAAAAATAATTTTTTCGCCACTTTAGAAGATGCTTTACGAGTAAAGTATCTTTTTTTATACATTACAGCCTATAAGAATGTTTACTGCAAAGCTTTAACACAGAAAAAGGGATTGTAAAAAGCATAAGCTTTTACAATCCCTTTAATGAATTATCAATCAATGTTTCGTATTAACCGAGCTCATACGGTCTGTAAGCATAATAGAAGTCTGAAATCACTTCTTTAAATGGTTGCTTACCTGGAGTTACCTCTGTGCCCTTATTACATTGAATTCTTGCATTTGAACCATGGTCATATCTTAAGTAAACATTACCACCAAGGTTACTGCTCGCACACAAGAATACGTGAGCAGGAGTTCCAGGTCTTGTTGGGTCATATGTTGTAAATACTACGTCACCCTTTTGAAGCTGAGAAACATCTGTAATCTTTGTGAATCCAATGCTTGAAAGCCATCCTTCCATTTCAAAAACAACATGACCATTAGTCTCTTTTTGCCCTTGCGTAAAGCCTGATCTGTAAAGTACCCAGTCAACAAATCTATCACAGCTTGTAATTCTTTCACTAGTTTTAGCTGGCGAATTAATATTCAATGATGCCCAGTTAACTCCCGGATTGATAGATGCATGACCATATGTAAAGCCATTATCCCTTGCAAAGTCTGCTACAAGCTGAGCATTTTCGATAATCACATCACCAATCGAGACTGATTGAGCAAGTGAATCTTTTGAAGTTAAAGTAATGGCTGAAATTGCAAAGCCATTTGTTACATCTGATGATGCTTCAAGATAAAGCGTACCACTGTAAGACGATGCTGATACATCAAGCCTTGCTCTTGAATTGACAAGCCATCCACCACTAGGAGATAACTTCACTGATGATATAATATTTCCAGATACATCTTTAAGCAAAAGAGTTCCTATTGAAGATACCGGAGCTGTACCATATGTAATGAAAAGATTATTGTATCCACTCAAGTCGAGACTTCCGAGCGAGTGTTTTCCTGCATCATTTTTGCCACCTGTAAAGAAATTAAGCACATATTTATCTTCACTCATTCCAGAAGCTGTAAACGTTCCTGATGTTGGAAGATCCTTAATAGTTATGTTTAAATCAGGTTTTTCAGATGTAAAAACAAGCTTTGTAACAACAACACCATTTGTTTGATTTGCTAATTCCAATGTTAAAGCTCCATTATAAGATGATTTCGAAACATCTAATTCAACTACACTTGTTGTCTTCCATCCACCGCTAGGTGATACTGTAACTGATGCTACCACATTTCCTGATGCATCCTTAAGTTTAAATGTACCTACTGATGAAATTCCAGGGGCTGTTCCATATGTTACTTTGAGTATATTATATTTTGACAAATCATGAGAACCAATTGAATGCTTTAAGCTATCATTTTCTCCACCAGAAGCCATATTTAAAACATATTCATTAGCAGCATAGCCCGCTGCTGTAAATGTTCCTGCATTTGAAAGACTAGAAATATTAACTACTTTACTAGATGTTCCTGAGCTTGTCGAGGCTTTCACCAGAAGCTCAATTTTTGTAATTACTATTCCATTACCTCCATCTGGTAAAAATTCTATGAATATTTCTTCGTTATTTTCAAGTGATGATACATCAAAAGTAGCTTTTTTGGTATTCTTCCAACCGCTGCTAGGCTCTATTCTCATTTCTGCCAAATCGCCTTCGGAATTCTTGAGGAATATTCCACCTAAAGATATAGCACTTCCATCATTACCATAAGTAATTCTTACCTCTTCATAATTTGCAAGATTAATTACTCCAAGAGAATGCCTTATGCTATCATTTGTGCCACCAGTTCCAACATTAAGAACTGATTGGTCTGCTGGATATCCGGCGGCTGTAAATGTACCTGCTGTAGGTAGACCTGAAATATTGATTTCTGTATCTTCATTGCCACTAGTTGGTGCCTTAAGTTCAATATCCCAACCTGCAATATATCTTCTAATTAATGTTGTATCTTTAGAATCTATTGCATTATCAATATTTACATCTGCGCTAAGTTTATTAATCTCAACATTCCACTGTGTTATAAATCTTCTTATAAGAGCTACATCCTTAGAATCTATAGACTTATCATCGTTTATATCACCTGCTGTAATTGTAACTGTCGGCTTCGTATTACCACTATCTGTGCTATCATCTTTATTGCCGTCATCACCTACATTACCACTATCACCTGTATTACCACTGTTACCAGAGCTTGAACCGCCAAGTGTTATTGTCGCAGTCACATAATCTTCTACATTAGCACCTGCTGTAAATGTTGCATTTGCTGTTATAGCATCCTTAATAGCTTTTCTGTTTGATGTCTTGCTGATTATTTTATTGTTTTCAAATGAGATATTTCCTGTAAGCGTGATTTCATCTGCATTATTTCTAATTTCTATAGCACAGTTTCTTCCCTTTGAATCCTTAACATTACAGTTGGCAAATTTACCACCATTTACGGTAACTACTGCTCTTGCATCAGCTTCTAGATTTTCACTGCCGTTTGCTATATTTATACCTGCCTTTGGTGCTGCCAATGTACAATTTTCAACAATAAGACGGCCACCATCACAATAAATGGCATCCATGCCATCTCCGCCACCTTTAATTGTAATATCTTTAAATTTAGCACTTCCATTACCCATGTTTATAGCATCATTTGCTGTTGTTTCAATGGAACCACCACCTATCGAATCATATACATATATAGTACCTGTGGCTAAAATAATTGCATTAGATGCATTTGTCCATTTATGACCTGCAAGGTCAACAGAAATATTTTCACCATTTAAAGTAAGTGTTCCACTTATATTTGATGTAAGCTTATATGTTACATTCGTTTCACCATTTGCATTCATTTCGCTTGCATTACCCGAGAAGCTTAAAACTGTCTCAGTAGAAGCTTCAAATGATGAGCCTGGATCCGGACAAGCTGTAGGCATTCCACTATATACAGGAATTTCAAAAGTAAATGCCGAATCAAGCAAACCATTATCTGCATATGTTTTTTGAATTGAACGTCCCTCTGAATAAGCAGCTGATACATTCTGCATATATTGTCCCCAGAAATTTCTTCCTGACGAAGGATGCACATTAAACTTTTGGAAATAAAGTGTATGCTGGTAATCACTAATATATTTATTATATATTTTCTGTGCTCCACCTTGAATAGCTGCATATCTTGTAGTCCAATTGCCCTCTTTTGATTCCTTCATGCCTGAAAGATATATATTGAAATAGCCTGTTCCGCTAGCTCCAATATTAAAATAGTTATAGTAACCATTATATGATTTCAGACCAGATTCATTATATCCTGATGAAGGTGCTCCATTTGAGCCAGCTTGATAATATTGCCAAAGTGTATCTCCGCACTTACCTGAAATAAGCGGACTTGTTCCAGATGTACCCTGCTCTTGTTTAACTCTAGTTGCAAGGTGAAGAGCACTAACACCAGTAGCTTTTCCTATATCATAAAAATTCTGCGCATATGTTTTACCATTTTCCAGTTTAGTATTTGACATAAATGTGCCTGATACAGCATACTGTATATCATTTAATGTATATACCGCATCAGCAGATCTCAATGTTTCAAACATGAAAATATTTCTCTCGTCTAAAAAATTTCTTGGATCCATGAAAAATTCTATAGTAGACTTTGATGCTTGTCTCCACAAGCCAGATTCCAACAAGGTATCACTTGTGGCATAATCATTAGATGGATAAGTATGATAAATAAGATTTCTTTCTGGTTCCATTTCCTGATTAATTATGTAATCCCATGTATATGCACTTTTCATTTGTGAAATAAGCACTGGTTTAAACTGCCATGTTGGATGCTGGTCATGTAATTTGGAAAGTCTGCTTATATAGCTTTCTGGGAAACCAGCATTTCTTAGACTTTGTTCGTATGAGGCATCAGCTATCGAAGGTAATACGGGAAGATATGCTAATGCAAGTGACATTGTTAATACAAATGCCATCAAAAAAGAAACAACTCTCTTCATTGAAAATATTCTCCTTATATTATATTATGTTGTCGCACAACATCAAAACTGTTTCGATTCTATTACAATGAAATTTAGTTGTCAATAACACGAACTCTTTATAAGGTCTTAATTCCTGTAAATTTTCTGTGAAAAATTTTTTATAAAATTTTAGAGTCTTTTTAAATGTTCATATAGCAGAAAGCTTGTTAACCCAAATTATTATTCAATTCTTTTCTATTATCATAATAAAAATTAGTATTATTTAAATTTTTATAAAAAAAACCGTCCTTTGAAATTCTCAAAGAACGGATAATTTAAATGTTTATGGGCTACAAAAAAGATATTTTTGCCGTTTTTGCGTATGAATTCAAACTCTCACATAAATACTGTTGGCCAATTGGAAGTTGGTTAACTGTTATCATATGATATTGAAACTTCCTTGTCTTTCATTTCAGAAGCTCTCAAAACAACAACTACCTCATCACTGTTCCACGAAATAGAGGCAATATTATTTTCGCTCGCATTCGCACCGTCATCGTTAAGTTGTGTAGATACACGCTCAATAATTTTACCATTATTGTTTTTAAGGGTTAGACGCACGTCTGTTGGACCAAATGGCCATGCTGGGTCACCCATTTGCTCAAAAACGAGTGAATATTCTCCGTTGGGACTG
>JAZNOJ010000025.1:0-1620 GCA_045580735.1 Candidatus Egerieisoma sp.
TACTTCATCGATGTCTTTTCCTATGTATTTACAAGACAAAGCATCAACATAATGGTCCACAGAATAATTTAACTTGCGATTAGATAATGCATGCACTGCAATTAGTTTTGTGTTAAAATATATATGGACATTAGAATCATGAATTTGGTATTTAACAGACTTTCCAATATACTTGGAAGGTACTGAATACTGATTGGTTTTGACATTGATCATCCCGGCAGTATTTACCTTTACTTCATGTGTTTTAATTCTGTATTGATTCCTTACTGGTTCGTGTGGTAGCGGCAGTAAGGAATTTTTTTCTTTCGAGAACTCTATTAGTGGTATTTTACCATTTCCTTGACAAATGGAATTATTCACTCTTGAATTGATTCTTTCTGTCAATTCATAAAGTTCTATTAAATTTAGTTTGCCGCTGTAAGCACGAATTTCCTCAAGATATTTCATTTGAGATTCTAGCTTCCCTTTAGTTTCCGGTGTTGAAGCACGACAAGGTAGTAACTCGAATCCAAAGTCTTTTTTGAACGCATCAAACTTAATGTTTATTTTACCTTTTTTGTAGGTAGTACGTGCTTCGTCCATAACCGTTTTCATGTTATCTGAAAGAATTGCGGATGGTACACCACCCAAGGTTTCAAAGCATTCCGTAAGAAGATGCAGTAGTACATCTTGTGTCATTTTAAGTGCAGGTTTATACACTCTAAACCGTGAATAACCAAGAATCAACACTAACACGTGTATGGTGATTATCTCGCCTGTATCAGCCAGTACAAACGGAATAGATTCTTTCCAATCCAATTGTGCTTGCTCACCATAGCCTGTTTCGTAACGTATAACTGGATTTGATGAGTTATTAGATATTTTTCCTTTTTTGAAATACACATCAAACTCGGGAACCGATTTGAGATAATGATAGAAAGTCGGAGCCGGAACATTTAGCCGATGATTATCCTGCAGATATCTGTACAGGCAACTTCGATAGCTAAACGCTTGTGTAGTCGAATTCAACAGTTCTTGAATAATTTCTTTGTATGAATCCAACTTTGATGGCTTGCTATGATGCTTACTTTTGTTAAATCCATTCAGATATTTATCGACGGTTCGTCTATCGACATTCAACTGCCTTGCAATCTCTGATTTGTTTAGTTTTAAATTATTGTTTTCCATAAAAATCCTCATTTTTGGTAAATCTGTCAGCTTATCAATTTGCAGCCTTAGCGGTGTTTTTATATTTATTAACACAAGTATCACCTCCGGAAAGTGTTACTTGTATTATACAGCTTTTAATTGAGCATTTTTATTTGATAATTTTTGTGCATGTTTATATTAACATTTATAGTGGGCAAGGATCTCGTTGTTGAATGTATCCACAAGAAGTGTCCATTCCCAGCTGCGTCCATTACTCTTGAATATCGTCATGTCAGATACTACGATTTCGATAGGATAGGTTGCATTCCAGTTGCCTTGAACCTCGTTTGAAAATGCTATATGTTCTTCTCCCGGTTTCTTATAGGTGTATTTCCTTGCTTTAGAACGGATACCAGCCTGTTTGCAGCATTTGTGTGCTATAAATGTTAATATAAAAATGCACAAAAATTATCAAATAAAAATGCTCAATTA
>JAZNOJ010000026.1:0-27817 GCA_045580735.1 Candidatus Egerieisoma sp.
CGAAGGTATTGATCTGAGAGAGACCGACAGTGTAAAAGCCGTCAGATAATGGCTCAAAAACTGTGAAATATCAGTGAAAAAGGGACCGGAACTGTTGCAATTTAAGTAAAAAAATGGTATAATATAAGTACACAATTGCAACAGTTCCGTTTGCCAAAGGAAAGGAGTTTTATATGGCAAAAGGTTCTGTAAGAAAAAAAGGCAAGAAGTGGTACTACCGCTTTTATGTAGAAGATGAAAGCGGCAGACAGGTACAGCGAGAGTTCGCAGGTACGGAAAGCAAGAGCGAAACCGAAGCTCTGCTCCGTAAAGCAATGGAAGACTACGAAGCAAAGAAATTCGTAGGCAAGGCAGATCATATCACCGTTGGCGAAATGCTGGATATGTGGATCGAAGAAGATCTAAAGCCGAGCAGTTTAAGCAACGGTACGGTGATGGCGTACACAGCAGCCGTAGGACGCATCAAGAAGCATCCCCTCGGCAAGCGCAAGCTAAAAACCGTCACGTCCGATCATCTGCAATCGTTCATTGACTTTATGAGCTACGGTGGTACAGCCCACGATGGAACAAAATCCCAACCCATGAGCAAGAGATATATGCTCCAATTTTCGGCGGTACTGCAAGGCGCGTTTCGATTTGCGGTGTTTCCCAAGCGGTTCATTACCTTTAATCCGATGCAATACGTAAAACTGCGGGGGCGAAAGGATAATGTGGATATCTTCTCTGAGGACGAGTCCGATGCCGTTTCTACACCCACCCTAACCTACGAGCAATACACAAAACTGACCGATTGGCTGAAAGGCAAGGAAAACCCCGCACTGTTGCCGGTGCAGATTGCCTACTACACAGGACTTCGCATTGGTGAGGTCTGTGGGCTGACTTGGCAAGACGTAAATCTTGAAAAGCAGTACCTTACAGTACGCCGCAGTATGCGCTACAACGGCACAAGGCACAAGACTGAGATAGGAACGACCAAGCGAAGCAAAGTCCGTACAGTGGACTTCTGTGACACCTTGGCAGCGATCTTGAAAACGGCGAAAATGGAACAGCACAAAAACCGTCTGCAATACGGCACGCTTTACAATCTGAACTATTACAAAACCGTCAAAGATAAAGGTCGCAACTATTACGAGGTTTACAGTTTACCGAGATCCGACAAGGTTCCTGAGGACTACAAGGAGTTGTCCTTTGTATGTCTCAGACCGGACGGTGCATACGAAAGTGTAAGCACTGTCGGCATTATGTGCAAACGAGCAAGCAAAAAGCTGGAAGGTCTCGAAGGGTTTCATTTCCACCAACTGCGCCACACGTTCACGACCAATCTGATCTCAAACGGAGCGGCGATCAAGGACGTGCAGGAGCTCTTAGGCCATGCCGATGCTAATACCATGATGTCAATTTATGCGCATTCAACCAGGGAGGCAAAGCGCACTTCCGCAAGACTGCTCGATAAGGTAGTTAGCGGTTAAATATAAAAAGTTTCCCTTGTTCCTGCTGATAAGGGCAAAAACAAGGGAAAATACATAACAGTTGAGTTTGTAATCAACGAAAAACCCAGTAATATCAAGGGTTTTTAGAGAGATTGTATTTTTAATTTAAATTAAACCATTTTTTCCTGTTTAACCTTTTTATCATTTACATGTCTTGAAGCAAGCTCATTATGTACATCTTCCAAGGAAATACCCATTTCTACCATGAGAACCATTACATGATATGCAAGGTCGGCAATTTCATATATAGTTTCCTTTTTGTCATTGCCCTTTCCAGCTACAATAACCTCGGTACATTCCTCGCCTACTTTTTTTAATATCTTATCTATTCCCTTTTCAAAAAGATACGTTGTATATGAACCTTCTTTTTTGTTAACCTTACGACCTATGAGCATTTCCATAAGATTTTCAAGCTTGAATTCATGAAGATCATCACTTTCACATACTATATTATGAAAACAAGACTCCTCTCCTGTATGACACGCAGGGCCAGCTTTCTTAACCAAAACCTTAAGTGCATCTTTATCACAGTCCGCCGTTATGCTGACAATCTTTTGTATATTTCCTGATTTTTCACCCTTACGCCAAAGCTCCTGTCTAGATCTTGACCAAAAACATGTACGTTCTTCTTTTATGCTTATCTCAAGACTTTCTCTATTCATATATGCAAGAGTTAAAAGCTTACCTGTATCAGCCTCCATTACAATGGCTGGTATTAATCCTTTATCATCAAATTTCAAGCTATCCAAATCAAAATCACAAATCATTTTAAAAACCTACCTATCTATATATACATAAATTAACAAATTTTATTAATTCCAAGATACTATTCTACGCATTTTTTTTAATTATGCAACAATATTTTTAAATTTCTCGCACATTAATTCCGTCTGCCGCAAGCTTTCTCTTTAAATCAGGTATTTTAATTTCACCAAAATGGAAAACTGAAGCAGCAAGACCAGCATCAACCTTAGGGAGAGCTTTAAACAGCCTTGTAAAATCCTCCATCGAGCCTGCACCTCCCGATGCAATTACAGGAACGCTGACAGCATTGCATACTTTTTCAAGAAGCTCTAAATCAAAGCCCCTTTTAACGCCATCAGTATCCATACTGTTTACAACAATTTCACCTGCACCAGAGTTCACACCGCGCTTTATCCACTCGATAGCCTCCATGCCAGTATTTTCCCTGCCACCTTTAGCAAACACTCTAAAAACACCATCTACGCGCTTTATATCAGCAGATAAAACCACACATTGATCTCCATATCTTTTGGCAGCTTCCTCAATAAGTGACGGATTTCTAATTGCACCGGAATTTACAGAAACCTTGTCAGCTCCACATTTTAATACTCTGTCAAAATCCTCCACACCATTAATGGCACCACCTACAGTTAAAGGAATAAAAATTTTACTAGCGACCTCTGTTAATATATCAGTAAATAATCCACGTCCCTCTGCAGATGCTGTTATATCATAAAAAACCAGCTCATCAGCTCCACTATTGCTATAATATTCTGCCAGCTCGACCGGAGAATTTACATCTCTTAAGCCTGCAAAATTAACGCCCTTTACAACTCGCCCGTTTTTTACATCAAGACACGGAATTATTCTTTTAGTTATCATGAATTTCCTCCACCCAACAATAATAATTTTCTAAATATTACTAAATACAAAAACGTCCATTTTGACAAAAGAGACATTTATTTATGTGCAATCTTTAATGCCTCTTTTAAATCTATCGCACCTGTGTATATTGCTTTTCCGAGAATTGCTCCATAAACATCTAATTTAGCCAATGCCTGAACATCATCAAGCGTTGAAACACCACCAGAAGCAATGATATTCATATTAAACTCACTTTGAAGTGATGCATAAAGCTCTCTATTTGTACCTTGCATAGCACCATCTCGGCTTATATCTGTGCAAATAATTGTCTGAACTCCAATATTTTCCATTTTTCTACAAAAGTCCCTAAAATCTACATCAGAAATTTCTGTCCAACCACTTACAGCAACCTTGCCATCATTTATATCTATTCCAACGGCAATTTTGTCTGCATGCTTTTTTACTGCTTCTTCCAAGAACTCAGGATCCTTTAAAGCAGCCGTACCTAATATAATTCTATTAACACCTATATCCAGGTACTTTTCAACAACCTCCATAGAGCGTATTCCACCACCAAGCTCAGAAAAAAGTCCCGTTGTCTTAACGATTTTTTCAATAGCATTTATATTAACAGTTTCACCTGTTTTAGCACCCTCTAAATCAACTAAATGTATATACTTTGCACCACAATCAGAAAAATATTTTGCAACCTTTTCAGGCTCCTTTGAATATTCTGTCATTTGTGCATAATCACCCTTAAAAAGCCGCACTGCACATCCATGGTGTAAATCTATTGCCGGTAAAATAATCATTTTAAACCTCCAACTAATATTAATCTTTTAAAAAAACTGAAATTTTCTTATTAGCAGTTGACACATAATAATTAAGATCACAATTTATTAAAGTCTTCATTTAGGTCATTTTGTTTTTCAATATCAAATTAAATCTAATTTCATATAATCACAATTCACAAAATGCCTTTAAAATACTTAAGCCTGTTTTTCCGCTTTTTTCCGGATGAAATTGTGTTCCGTATACATTATCACATTCTATCGACGCGGTAAGCAATGCACCATATTCAGAATATGCACTAACATTTTTTTCGCAATCTGCACCATAATATGAATGGACAAAATATACATGCTCACCCTGCTCTACGTATTTATACAATCTGCTTTTGGGCTTATCCTCAGGAAAAATCAAAGCATTCCAACCTATATGAGGAACTTTTAGATTCTCTCCTATAACAGGTGCTATAGGCTTAACATTCCCTGAAATTAAATCTAATCCATTATGCTCACCATATTCATAGCTTTTTGTAAGAAGCATTTGCATACCTAAACAAATTCCAAGAAGTGGTTTTCCTTTAGCGGCTTCTTCCTTTACAATATCATACATTCCTGTATCACGAAGTGCTCTTGCGGCATCCTCGAACGCACCAACTCCAGGTAAAATCAGCTTATCAGCAGCGGCAATTTTTTTCTTATCAGACGTAACTGTTACATCTTCGCCTATAAATTTAAAAGATGATGTAAGCGAAAACAAATTTCCCACACCATAATCAATGATAACTGGCATTATAAAACTCCTTTCGTTGATGGAATTTCATCTGGATTTTCTTGATTTATGGATAAAGCCTCCTTCAACACTCTTCCGAGTGCCTTAAACATCCCCTCTATAATGTGGTGGCCATTAGCTCCTGCTAATTGCTTGATATGTAATGTTATTGGGAAGTTTCTTACAAAAGCAAGCATAAATTCCTCTCCAAGCTGTGTATCAAAGGTTCCAATCTTTTCAGGTAGGTTAGTAATATCATATGCTAAAAAGCTACGTCCTGAAATATCTGTAGCACACAAAATTAACGCTTCATCCATCGGTAAAATAATATGTGCATATCTTTTAATTCCTTTAAAATCTCCTGCGGCAGCAGCAAATGCTTTCCCCAAGCAAATGCCAATATCCTCAACGCTATGGTGATCATCAACATTTGTGTCTCCATCACATTTCACCGTTAAATCAAATTTGCCATGCTTTGCAAAAAGAGTCAGCATGTGATTCATAAATCCACATCCTGTTTCAATATCAGTTTTTCCGGTGCCCTCTATACACAAAGCAAGCTCGATATCAGTTTCAGCTGTTTTTCTCTTTATTTCAAAATAGCGCTTATCTTTCATAATTATCCTCCAATAAGGTTTATCAAATTCCGTAAATTTATAAGCTTTTATAAATTATTATACTAAGCCAATATATCCTTCACTGCATCCAAAAACACATTCATTTGTTCTTTCGTTCCTATAGTAACTCTAATATAATCCTTTATACGCTCTTTGCCAAAATGACGTACAAGCACGCCCCTATCCTTTAATTTTAAATACAGCTCCTCGCCGCCTATTTTATCATGCTTAACAAAAATAAAATTACTTTTTGAATCTGTGCCTTTAAAGCCAAGTTTAAATAATTCAGCCTTTGTATATTCCCTATTATTTATTATAGCTTTGCAATTATCAATATAATAATCAGCTTCTTTTATAGCTGCAATACCGGCAAGATTAGTTAGTCGATTTATGCTATAAGGATTTGTTGAATATTTTATAGTATTTAAATCATTTATTATTTCCTTATCTGCTATTGCAAAACCAAGTCTTGCGCCTGCCATGGAGCGTGATTTGGAATATGTCATCACTGTAAGCAAATTTTTGTATTTTTTTGTAAGCTCAATACTACTTTCTCCACCAAAATCTACATATGCCTCATCAATTAATACTAAATTGTCGGGGTTAGTTTCACAAATTTGCGAAATTTCTTCGAGTGATAATGTAAGTCCTGTTGGTGCATTTGGATTAGCAATAAAAATATTTTTATTTATTCCCATATAGTCCCTAGCATCAATAGAAAAATCTTCCTTTAATGGAATCTGTTCATACACAGACCCATGAAGCTCCGCATAAACCTTATAAAAGCCATAACTAATATCAGGAAAAGCTGCCGGAGAAGTCTTACTAGTAAACGCCATAAATGCAAAATTCAAAATATCATCCGAGCCATTAGCCACAAAAACATTTTCCTTATCAACACCATAGTAGTTTGCAATTGTATTTCGTAAAATACTACAGTCAGGGTCGGGATATAGATTTAGCATTGATACGTTTGCTGTATTAATCGCCTCTAAAACTCCATTTGATGGAGGAAACGGGGATTCATTCGTATTTAATTTTATATATTTTTTATCCTGAGGCTGTTCCCCAGGTGTATAAGCTTCTAATTTCGAGAATTTCTCATTTAAAAATTTACTCATTTTATTTTGCAGCCTTTCATTATTAAACAATAGCTTTTTTTACATCTCACAGCTTATAAATCTACTGGTAGATATATAATCATTTTTTATAATTATCAATTTCACACCTGTAGCTTACAGAGCGACCATGTGCATATAAGCCTTCTTCCTCTGCGATTTGCACCACATATGGGCACGCCTTTGACAAAGCCTCTGCTGTATAGTACGTGTAAGCAGATTTTTTCACAAAATCCTCCACTGATAATGGGCTTGAAAAACGTGCAGTACCACTTGTAGGCAATGTATGATTAGGTCCTGCAAAATAGTCGCCCATTGCTTCAGGGCAGTTTCTGCCCATGAATACTGAACCTGCATTTCTCACCAAGCTCAAATAATCAAAAGGATTATCTATGCAAAGCTCTAAATGCTCTGGCGCAATTTCGTTTGATGCTTCAATTGCCTTTTCAATAGATGATGTAATTATAATCTTTCCATTATTATCTATTGATGCTCTAGCAATTTCCTTTCTTGGTAATGTCGGAATGATTTTTTCCAATGCATCAGATACCTCATTTGCAAATTTTTCACTATCAGTTACAAGCACTGCAGTTGCCATTTTATCATGCTCTGCTTGCGATAATAGGTCATACGCAGTTACCATAGGATTATTTTTTTCATCTGCTACAACCAATATCTCGCTGGGCCCTGCAATCATATCAGTATCCACAAGTCCCTGTACCTGCTTTTTAGCTTCGGCTACATATGCATTTCCCGGTCCTACAATTTTATCAGCCTTTGGAATACTTTGAGTTCCGTAAGCAAGTGCAGCTACAGCTTGTGCTCCGCCAGCTTTTACTATACATGTAGCACCTGCTACATATGCTGCTGCTAATATTTGTGGGGGTACATTACCATCCTTGTCAGGTGGAGTTGTTATTATTATATTTTCTACTCCTGCTATTTTAGCCGGTATGCAATTCATAAGCACTGTTGACGGATATCTTGCTGTACCACCAGGAACATATATTCCCACTGTTTTTAGTGGAATTACTCTTTGACCAGTAATAATCCCAATATCATCTTGTATTACAAAGCCATTTTGTTTTTGTTTTTCATGGAATTTATATATATTTGCAGCGGCTCTTTCTAGAGCTTCTAAAAATTCAGGCGATGCTTTTTTAGCACCTGCTTCAATTTCAGAAGGATCTGCAATTAAATTTTCCAATTCCACCTTATCAAAAAGCTTTGTGTAATACTTTACTGCTTCGTCACCACGTTTTTTTACATCCTCCAAAACATTTTTTACAGCATTTGTAATTTCTGCTTGTTCTGGCGGTTCAGGTAGAATATCTTCCCTTTTAAATGTATCCATTTTTAATATCTTTATCATTTCTATACCTCGTCATAACTAATCGACTCAATTCGACAAAAAATTTAATTTTTCACATAGTTTGCTGATTTCGTCATATTTAAATTTATAGCTTGTTTTATTAGATATTAATCTAGCACTTATTGGAACAATTTCTTCAATCGGCTCTAAATCATTTTCCATTAATGTAATACCTGTTTCTACTATATCAACAATTACATCTGACAAATTTAAAATTGGTGCTATTTCTATTGAACCGTTTAATTTTATAATATCTATTTCACGACTTCTTTTTGCATAGTAATTTCTAGCTATATTCGGAAATTTTGTTGCCACTCTAAGAGCTCTTTCAGTATTGTCCTCAAATCCCTTTTTTGCAGCTACACACATACGACATTTTCCTAAATCCAAATCACTAAGCTCATAAATATCCGGTTCATATTCGAGTAATATGTCTTTACCTGCAACACCTATATCTGCGGCACCTCTTTCAACATAAATTGCAACATCCGAAGGCTTTGCCCAAAAATATCTTACTCCATTTTCTTCATTTTCAAATATTAGCTTTCTGCTGTTTTCTTCAATTGCTGGACAGCCATAACCAATTTCTTTTAGCTTGTTATATACTTTTTCTCCTAATCTTCCCTTTGGAAGTGCTATATTAATCATAGCTCTACAAGCCTCCCTCCTGATATTTCAAAACGCTTAGCACATTTAAGTTGCTTCTTGCAGCCTTTTTTGTAAACTGTTACAGAGCTTCCCATACATGTAAGCTCCTTCACCTTCTGTGTAAGCTCTGTTAGGTTAGTGTCATCCGAATAATAAATAACAATATCAGCATCTGGCGTTTTTGGTGTTACTACATATTGCCATAAAATTCCCAAATATACAGCAAATCCTATAGCTCCTGATTTTTTATTAAATCTTTCAAGCATTTTGTCATATCTTCCGCCTGAAAGTACTTCTACCGGAATACCCTCTATGAATCCTTTGAAGACAACTGTATCATAATAATTCATGTCATTTATCACCGAGAAATCAATTTTAACATAATCTGCACATTCATTAATTTTTAATATATCAAATATATCACTTAAATCTTTAATGGCTTTTTCAGTTTCTTCGTTCACACTTATGTCTTTAAGTTTAGAAATTACATCATCAAAGCCTCCCCACAAGGTAGCAGCCTTGCAGATTTTTTCAGTCATATCTTCTGATATTCCTGCATTTTGACACTCCTTGAATATATCATGTGGGTTTTTCTCTTTAATATGGTACAAAATTTCTGTCTTTGTTGAAAAATCTACATTTGCAGCATCAAGTAAACCATTTATAAATCCCATATGTGAAATGTCTATAACATATTTATTACTCAAAGCTTGTAGGCTTTTTGTTGCAAGCATTATTACTTCTGCTGTTTCATATATACCTATATCGCCAATACATTCAAGTCCCATTTGCAATATTTCTCGAACTTCTTTTGTATTTTTGTAAGCTCTATATACATTTTCATGATAAAAAAGCTTTTCCGTATCTTCTGATCCTTTTATTTTCTTTATTATGGACAAAGTTACGTCGGGCTTCAATGCCATTAGCTTTCCATTAAAATCACTAAATGTTATTATGTCATCACTTATTAGAAAATTTTTGTTTTCTACATATAAATCATATTCTTCAAATTTACTCATTTTGTATGGCAAATAACCATATGTTCTATACAGCTCCTTCAAAGCTATACTTGCCTGATCTTCATTTTTCACTTTTAATATGGGATTATCCATATTACACCTCCGAAGTGTTAATTAAAATTATTCTTATCTTTACTAATTTCTTTTTGCTATCAGGTTGCCGTTTTACCATGAGCGACTAACTTTTAATGTTACTCTAAAATAATACTTTATATTTTTAATAAAATCAGCAAATGCTATTTTACACTATATTAAGCTGTTTTGGCAACATTATTAAAGCCTTTAGTCAACATTTCGTTATGAAATCCATGCAACCGTCACTATTATACACAGCTTTAGTATAGTAGTCAAGTAAATTATTAAAGTAATTTTGTTTTTTTAGGATTTTACATGTGATTATTCTAAAAATATAAAAGGCTTCTTTTTCTGTAACCATAAAATACAAGAGAGCTCCTATAACCACCTTAAAAATTGTTTGCTTGTATTTTACGTTAAAATATTGTAAACTTGTAAAAACGAAAAAAAGGAGATATGTTTTTATGAAATTGACAGATATACATATTCGTGACCCATTCATATTTGCTGAGGATGGAACTTATTATCTTTACGGAACACGTGCTAATCATCCTTTAGGCCCTAGTCAAGGTGAGGGACTTGATGTTTATACCAGCAAGGATTTAGAGGATTGGTCAGAACCATATGAATGCTTTACAAGACCGGAAAATTTCTGGGGCACAAAGAATTTCTTTGCTCCTGAAGTTCATAAGTGGAAAGGAAAATATTACATGTTTGCTTCTTTTAAAGGAGAAACACATGTTTGTGCCTCACAAACACTTGTAGCAGATAGCCCGATGGGACCTTTTGTACCTGTAGAAGAAGAAGCCACAACACCTGCCGGCTGGTCTTGCGTTGATGGTACACTTTTTGTAGATGATGATGGTAAACCATGGATGGTTTTCTGTCACAACTGGACTCAAATTGACGACGGTACAATTGATGCAATACCATTGAGCGATGATTTAGGACACGCTATTGGTGATCCCATACTTTTGTTCCCTGCAAGTGATGCTAAATGGGTATTTTCTCTTAAACCAGAAGACGGCTACTATGTAACTGACGGATGTTTCTTCCATTATTTACCAAACGGAAAGCTTATAATGCTTTGGTCAAGCTTTGCTAAAGGCACAGGATATGCCCAATCATATGCTGTAAGTGAGAGTGGTACACTAAAAGGTCCATGGAAACAGGAGGATACACCTTTTTACACAAAAGATGGTGGTCATGGAATGTTATTCAAAACATTTGATGGTAAATTAAAACTCGTTATGCATCAGCCAAATGGCAATCCTTATGAAAGACCTCGTATTTTTGATATTATTGAAACAGACGATGGCATAAGAATTGCTGAATAAAATTTTTTAGGTATACAATTATAAATAAAAAACATATACTATCTCGATAAATATTACATCTAAATCAACTGCACCATGCTTTTAGCAAATAATACCATGGTGCAGTTTTATATTTTTTTGATTTTATATCCATTTTTTGTTTGTATTTATTTTTAAAATCATAACAAAATATAATTGAAACTTTTAATAATATCGAGGTGCTATATTTGAAATATAAATCCATAAAAAATAAAAAACACGAATATTCTATGCTTATAGTCATTTTAAGCATCGTAATAATTATGGTTGCTACAACAGTTCTGATGCTTGAAATTTCAACTGAAAGAGAACACGTAGCAAATGCCGAGGAAATTTCGCAAGGTACGTTTATAAATGATATATCACAGGTACTCTCCAAAAGAGGCTCTACAGGTAGTGAAGTCACATCAATTCAAAAAAAACTAAAAAACTGGGGTTATTATAACGGTACTATTGATGGAATATATGGTAGCCGAACCGAATCTGCTGTTAAGCATTTTCAAAGAAAAAACGGCCTTACTGTTGACGGAATTGCTGGCAAAAACACATTAGCCGCCATGGGAATATCTTCTAAATCAAATAGTTCGACCTCTTCTTCATCATCTGCCGGTATTTCTTCCTCCGATTTAAATTTAATAGCTAGAGCAGTATACGGTGAAGCAAGAGGTGAACCCTATACAGGACAGGTTGCTGTTGCAGCAGTAATTTTAAACCGAGTATCTGATTCCAGATTTCCCAAAACTGTAGCTGGTGTAGTTTATCAAGCTGGTGCATTTGATGTAGTCGCAGATGGACAAATAAATTTAACTCCAAATGAAACTGCATACAAAGCTGCACGAGATGCTATAAACGGTTGGGATCCAACCTATGGTTGTCTTTATTATTACAACCCTAAAACTGCAACTAATAAATGGATACGCTCACTGCCAATATCAACTCGGATTGGAAGTCATGTATTTTGCCACGCAAAATAAAGCTTTTATAGTTACAATGCAAAATATCTATGTAAAAGTCAGTAAGTACAATGTGTTATACAAAAAACTGCAGCCCATAAGGAGCTGCAGTCATTTACATTAATAAATAATATTTTAGTGGTGGAACAATCTTATTCCTGTAAAGCTCATAACCATATCATATTTATCACAGGTATCTATAACATGATCATCTCTAATTGAGCCACCAGGCTCAGCAACATATTTTACGCCACTCTTATGCGCACGCTCAATATTGTCACCAAATGGGAAAAACGCATCAGAGCCAAGCGCAACATCAGTATTTTTATCAAGCCAAGCACGTTTTTCTTCAGCCGTAAACACCTCCGGCTTAACTTTAAAGATACGTTGCCATTCACCCTCTGCAAGAACGTCCATATAGTCCTCGCCAATATACAAATCTATAGCGTTATCTCTGTCAGCACGCTTAATTCCATCTACAAACTGAAGTCCTAGTACCTGAGGTGACTGACGTAAAAACCAATTATCAGCCTTACTTCCAGCTAAACGAGTACAATGAATTCTAGATTGCTGACCTGCTCCTATTCCTATAGCCTGACCTCCCTTAACGTAACAAACAGAATTTGATTGTGTGTATTTTAATGTAATCATTGCTATAGTTAAGTCAATTTTTGCACTTTCCGGAAGTTCTTTATTTTTTGTGACAATTTGATCAAAAAAGCCTTCCTCAATCTTAAGCTCATTTCTTCCTTGTTCGAATGTTATTCCATAAACATCCTTATGCTCTATAGGTTCCGGAATATAATCAGGATCTATTTCAATTACATTATAAGCGCCTTTTTTCTTTTCCTGTAAAATTGTTAATGCTTCTTTCGTATATCCCGGTGCAATAACGCCATCTGACACCTCGCGCTTAATCAACAATGCAGTAGCCTCGTCGCATACGTCTGAAAGCGCAATAAAATCTCCAAATGATGACATTCTATCAGCACCTCTTGCTCTTGCATAAGCATTTGCGATTGGAGAAAGTTCAAAATCAATATCATCAATCCAATAAATTTTACGTTCAACATCGTTTAATGGAAGTCCTACTGCTGCACCTGCTGGAGAAACATGCTTAAAAGATGTCGCAGCAGGAAGTCCGGTTGCCGCTTTTAATTCTTTTACAAGCTGCCATCCATTAAAAGCATCTAAAAAGTTTATGTATCCAGGTCTGCCAGAGTGAATTTTTATAGGCAAATCTTTTCCATTTTTCATGAAAATTTTTGATGGTTTTTGATTAGGGTTACATCCATATTTTAATTCTAATTCTGTCATATTTATCCTCCAATATTTTAACTATAAAACACCAATAATACAAAGTTTCTATGCAATTATTTTCATATTGCAGTAATTTTCAAAAAAAGATAAAACTTTGTCATAATAAACTAAATTATTTATTCTTATTAATAATACGAGTTTCGTATTTTCCACTTTCTATTTCTATATAACGAACAAAAAGCGAAACCTTGTTTTCTTCGTTAAGGCTTGTCCAAATCAAATTAGTAAACTCATCGATATTTCCTTCGATTTGTATTTGCTTTGGTTCACCCTCAAAGCTCGGAAGCGGATTGCCATCGCCTTGGTATGTATGTATAAATCTACCTTCACCATTTATAGGATTTTCGTATGCAAAAGTGAATCTACAGCAGCTGTCAGGATTTCCATTGTTAGACTTTAAAATTGACATAGCATAGTTGTAATTTCCATTTTCAACATGCATGATACCAGAAATTCTAGGTGTAAAGTTAGGCGCATCCGGTTCAAATTCTCTTGTACGAAGAGCCTGTTCAAAGGTCTGCTGTTTATCCATCAGCTCATATATAGTGTCTGTTTGATCTCCATTTGTTACGATGGTCTTATTTCCTAAAACTCTTACAGGTGCATAAATAATTAAGCTAGGATCTGATAATTTTGAAGGATCAAATGCTTGAGTTCGAATTCCATTTCCATCTTCCACAAAAACTCTATTTCTACTATTAACACTTCTTCCCATTATAAAATATGCTGTAATCGCATACTTACCATCCTTTGATTTACCAATCACAATTCCTCTACCAGGATATGAATTTCCCTTTAATTCTTGTTCCAATGAATACATTGCTGATTTCCTCCTTATAATTTAAATACAAACCAATCCTTAGCATGGTTTCTTGCAGATAACTTTATCTAATTGATTTTTATTATTTTTCCTATTTATTTGCCTTTTTAAAAACAAGCATAATATATCATTTTCTCGATATATGTTATATTTTCAAATTATTTATCTCAAATACATATGTTGCTGGTCCTTCCATATATGCGTTACAATCTACTCCATCACTTGATGAAGCTTGTCCGGACCAAGAAATCACCAAATCACCGCCTAGCAGATGTACTGTAATATCTCCCGGCTTGCAATATCCATTCAATATTGCCGCCACAGCAGCTGCTGTAGCTCCGGTTCCACAAGCAAAGGTTTCTCCCGAGCCTCTTTCCCACACGCGCATATTTAATGTATGATCATCAACTACTTGAATAAATTCTATATTAGCTCTATTTGGGAAAAAAGGATGATTTTCTAATTTAGGACCTATTTTTTCGATTTCAAGATTCTTCACATCGTCTATAAATTTAACTCCATGTGGATTTCCCATATCAACTAATGTCAAATTATGAATTTCGCCATCTACCTCTAAATCCACATGAGAATCATTCCATCCAGGAACTCCCGGTATAAGAGGAACACCCATATCCACTTTAGAGCCAATGCATACTCCATTTTCGATTTTGAGCTTTAAATGTTTAACACTGCCGCCTGATTCAACATTTACAACGTCTTGTTTTACATATCCGTTATCATATAGAAATTTTCCCACACAGCGTATGCCATTTCCACACATAAGTGCATATGAACCATCTGCATTGTAGAGCTTCATTTCAAATTCTGCTCCATTATTTTCACTACTCGGAGGACATATTAATATTAGTCCGTCTGAACCAACTCCAAAATGTCTGTCAGATATTTTACGAGTAAATCCTTCTATATCTTTAGCTATTGCTTCAGGAATTCCATTAATGCAATCTGCATAAACATAATCATTTCCTAAACCATGCATTTTAACCAATTTCATTTATTTCGCTCCTCGCAATTTCAATTCGAATAAATTTTAGCATATGAAGCGTCGAATATCAACCTTTTGATTAATTGATCTTTTTCAAAAACAAAGAAATTTTATGAAAGTTAATTCTCAAAGTAAAATTCAAAAAGAATCTCAAAATGTAACGAAACTGTTCCACTTATATGTTACTTCAGCAAATCCAACAATGTATATTCGCCTTTTCTAATTTTTGAAATTTCATTATATTTCTTAATTGCCTGCACCAGTATTTCCGGATTTTCAAAATACTCCTTAACAAAATCATATGATTTCACACTAGACATTCTCAAATTTTCTTTACAGAAAACACTTGGCTTTTTACCGGACTTTTTAAACTCATTGTACTTATCTTCGTTTAGGTTTTTCCGTCCCTACAACGAATTACGCCTTCATCCAACATTTCTTCACGCTGAAAGATCAGTAGGTCATCATCCAGTAGCACATCAATAATGGCTGTTTCTGCAGCTCCTTCGCAAATACATGCCTTGATTTTTGCTAATTGCATTGCATGCCTCCTATTCTAAATAGAATTTGCGATGCTCTTTTTCAATCGCATATAGCAGTCATACATCGGTGTTGTTCCTTCAAGGAAGCCACTCTGGTATGCCTCACTTTTCTTAATATCGTTTCGTTTTAATATATTGGCAAGATTATCTACTGTAATGCCATTTCTATTGCGAATGATATGAATACCGTCATTTCTATCGTATTCATCAAGCAATTCTGGATAGTGAGTAGTGAAAATCAATGTACCTCCATTTTTATTCAGCTTTGTATCCATGAAAAAACGAATCAAAGTGGAAACAATCTCCTTATTAAAATGGTTCTCAATCTCATCCATAACCAAATATCCACCCGACTTCAACACTTCCTTCGCTAGGCTAAATGTTACGATACCTTTTATTGTTCCGGAAGAAAGATAGAGATTTAAATCTATCGGATTGTTCAACACGATTTCTTTTCTTTCCTTAAATTGTAAGTGAATCAACGTTTTATTTTCTATCTTATCAAAATACAGCTTCTCCACCGTAGGGTCTAAGAAAGAAATAACTTCTGCCGGTATCACATCCGCAAACGGCAGAACATTGATATTGGTAAAGGATAGCAGGTTGACAATATCCATTTGCTCTTTTTTCTTTTTATTATGAGCAATAATGATACTTACATCATCTGGTAGAAACTCTTCCTCTTTACGAACTGCAACCGGCTCATGAGCAGAAAAGTCTGTCAAATTCTTTCTTGCTGTCACAGACTCCTGCGGTTTAGCCCACAAGGTTTCCTTCACTATTTTGTAGTAGGTTGCTTCCGTTTTAGATTTTTCCGATGTAATAACGGTTTCCAGTCTGTAAATCTCCTTTGTCTCTGAATGGAAATAGGTATTGATAACCGCCTTATCCGTATCACCCAAAATTTCCTTTGTCTTGATATGGTTAATCGGTTGATTATTTAACAAATTTAAAGCCAACAAAATAACCTTCAGTACAGAGGTTTTGCCTGCGGCATTAATTCCAATAAATGCATTGGAACAATTCATGTATACATTCGAAAAAAGCGGATGCAATAAATCTTTATCATCATCTGCAACGCGCTGCTGTGCAAAGAAAGATATGTCTAATGTTTCCTTAAACAACGGCAAGCCTTGCGCTGTAATTCTAAGAACCTTCATAATACACCTCCAGATTATTTACGCGTTTTACGTTTTTAATCTTTAGTTACCCTTATTATATCCACCTTTTTTAAATTTATCAACAGTTTTTTCGTTTTTAATTCTATATTTACTAAATTACATGAATTTGTCAAAGCATCTTTAAAAATTCACACATAAAATTTATATTTTTCTATTTTAACACATACGAAATTGAAAATTCACAGGCTATGCCTCAAAATAAATAACAGTATACTCATTTAGACTGTACATATTTTTAATAAACAATTTTATATCTCCAGCCTCAGCATCTAAGATTTTATCATTTATACTTTTAACATATTTGATATTCTTTACCTCATAAGCATAACAATTTCCAAGCAAATCTGTAAAAGCCGCCTTATCACCAACAAAAATATTTCCAACAAAATCTATCTGTCCTTTATAATTAACAGCTCCAATAATCATGCTCCCATCATAAATACTACCTTTATATCGACATGGAAACTCTCGAGTATTGCCCCAATCGTCACAAACGGGGAAAACATATCCATTTGCTAAAAACTCAAGTACGCCTATAAAATCATTACCCTCAACACTTACTACAGCCATGGAATTATTGCTTTTATCCTCTAAAAGCGCATTTTGAGGTTCAGGCGTAATTTTTTGTAAAACAGAAACATACTCATGTACACGCTTCGCATAATAATTACTCGAAACCTGCCAAAACACAAAAATGCCTACAGCTATTACAATTAGCAAAATGCCCAAAGCTCTGCAAATATACAGAATACGTTTAATATTAAAATTTTTCATACAAATCTCCTACAAAAGGTCTAAGACTATAGTATCAAGAAAAAATATTATTATAGCTATATTCTATACATCCTCATTTTCAAGTTTCATTTTGCCTACACATGAAACAGCAATTAAAAGAACACCTGACACACACATTATGATTATATATAAACCAATATTTGACGTATCGCCAGTCGAAATAGATGGTGCATCTGGCGATTCTGGCGGTTCTCCAACATTCTTTTCCGTATTAATTAAAGCAAAAGACATAAGACGTTCCTCAACAAGCGGGATATAATTATCCGGCGCATTTTTTTCAGCCACAGACCACTCACTTCCGTCGCTGGGGACTGTCCATGTGTGATACCAATTATTGGTTTCGTTCAAAACAACAGTATCGTAAAGCACTTTGTCCTTATAAATATCCACAGTTACGCTTTTCGGTCTAATATCCTCACTACCCTCGTCCTTCCATAGCTTTGCAATTTTATATCTGGAGGCTGCACTAGGAGCGTTAACCTCATATGGCTTTGTGTTAACATCAACATCATATATAAGCTTTGCATCTTTCACAGTCGGTAGAGATGTTAAAACAGAATCAAAAAAGTAATTTATTCCACTTCGTTTCGTATTTACCGGTGATGTAAAATACAAACCGGTTTCAAGCCCGGAAAAAGTAACAGTGCCATTATCATCAGTAAAATTCACCTTTAAAGGTAAAATATTATTCGTATTAATAAAGTTATCTAAAGTTGTTCTGAATGTAGATAGCTCACTTTTAGAAAGCTCACCGTTAAGATTAATTCCAGTAGGCGCAAAGTCTTCTTCTATAAGATATGTATGATCCTCTGCAAAAGAGGCAATTTTATAAAGCTCAACTGCCTCGTCAGCAATAGGCTTTCTTGAATGTTTGAAAACAAGTGACATAGAACAAACAGCATCTAAGTCTATAGTATCATCATAATACGAAAAACCTTTGTCTGCTTCTGCAGAATTATCATCCTTAGCTTCAGAACCAATTTCTCGTACAACAAGCTCGTCTGTATTTGCATATGCTGAAAAAGGCAACAAAAATACACACATTGTAATTAAAAGGAAAAATATTCTTTTTTTCATGCTCTTACTCCTCCTTGTTTTCGATAATTAATGGTTTACTACCTTTTTTACGATATTTAACAAGTAAAAAAACTAATAACCCAAGTAAAATCGGAGCAGCTACTACTGGAGTTGCCACAAGTGAATCTATCTTAAAGGCATCTGATGTAACATACAGTGCCGGCTTTGCATTTTCAACTCTTGTACCTCTAACTAGTAATCTATGAGTATTAATTCCATATGGAGTACAAGTAAGTAATGTGCATCTATCCTGACCTTTTTCAATGGTCAAGCTTTGTATTTCATCAGGATTTACGATACTTATATCATCAACCTGATAAGTAACAGTTTTATTAAGAACTGTAATCGTAAAAGTGTCACCTAACTCCATTCTATCAAGCTCTGTAAAAAGCTTTGCATGAGGCAGACCTCTGTGAGCCGATAACACGCAATGTGTATTTTGTCCTCCAATAGGAAGGGATGTCGATTCCAAATGGCCGCAGGCTATGTTTAAAACATCAGAAGATGTTCCATGGTAAATAGGTAGCTCCACCGATATTTTTTCGATAGTAATGTAACCCATAATTCCAACGCCACTGACATCTAATAATTTTTCATAATCCTTTAACGACTTATAATCATAAAATGGATCATTTAAATTAAATAATTCTTCGTTATATGCTTCAGCATCACTGAAGAATTTTTCATATTCATTTTCGCTTAAAGAATTAATCGTATTCTGATAATCCTCTACAATGCGTGATTGAGTTTTTAAATTCCAATATTGGCTTATAGCCGGGTAGAGCATTATGCACACACCTATAAAAAGCATTAAAACAAGTAAAATTCCTACTTTATTTTTCTTCATAAAATATGCACTCCGCCCCAAATTAACATGGAAATATCTATTATTAAAATGTGTGCATAAAAACATTTATTGTAATGCACGCTAATATGCACACACTTTAAAATAAGTTCTTTTAATTAAGCATATATAAGGTATACCCTCTACAATAACCTTGCTGCGTGATTAACTCACGCAGCAAAATATAGATTTTATAGTTTATTTAGTCTTCATATACTGACATTCTCTTGCGAACTACCAAGAATACTACTGCAGCAATAACCATAATAGAACCTACCGTGATAAATATCGCAGTACCTGTCGAGCCAGTTTCAGGAAGAATCGCACCCTTATTGTTTACGATTTCAACCTCTGCAAGGCCATCGTTATCTGTGTCATTAGATATGCTTTTAAGAGCATTAGATGCCACACCATCCCATGTATCTCCATTAACAGTTGTTGCGCTGATAATTATTTCTTTATCTCCAACAATTGCATTATATCCATTAGGAGCTTTTGTTTCCTCTATAAGATAAGTATCATCATCAAGACCTCTAACTATAATAACACCATTAGCATCAGTAATTAATGTTGTTGCTTCAGCCTCTGTGTCAGTCCAGCCCTTGAACATATTGTTCTCTACTTTAGCATATTTTGTGCCATCTGCATTTTTAAGTATAAATTCAGCACCTTCAAGAACGATTGATGAATCAACTCCATCGATCTTAGTAATTTCTGTTCCATATGTAAATACTATAACCTTATCTTCAGGTGTTTTGCCTGTAGAGCTTGAAGTATCTCCTATACCATCTGAGTTAGGCTCGTTTGAATATTCAAGATATACAACATTTACATTTCCTTCAAGTCCAATAACTGCGTTTTCATTTAGAACTGCTGTATAGTCTACTACAATTGCATCATCCTTTGAAATACCTGATATAGCTTTAAGATTCTCAATTGCCACATCAAAGCTTTGACCATTTTGTGTTAATGTATAGTCTGTATTTTCAACAAGTGTAACATTTCCGATTTTTACAGTAATTGAGTCTGAATTAAGTGTAAAGCCTGCATCCATTGTATCATGGAAAATCATTGTATATTCATTGTAATATGTCATATCAGGAACCTTAGATGTTACCTTAAATGGAACAGTATCTCCAATACTCCAGTCAGCTACATCATTGTATCCTGCATTATCTGTCCATTTAACATTTTCCATAACCTTCTTTTCTACTGAAGGCTTGTCTGTCTTAAGACCTATTGAGATATCCTTACCTGCAACCTGCAAGAGTGATGCGTTAGCAACCTTATCTTGTCCAGCCACATTTGTTGTATCAACAATAAGGTAATAACCATCGTCAAGCTTTGTTGTTGCTGTGCTGATTATAGTTGCATTGGCTGTATTAACATTTAAATGAGCAACCTTTGCAAAGGTATTTGCTTCCTTTGAATCATTTGCAAATGTTGATAATACATCTGCTACTGATGCTGCATCTGTGCTTGATGCAAAAGCTGTACCTATTGTGCTATCAGCCTTTAAAGCTGTAATAAACTCATTTGAATTAATTCCATTTCCCCAAACAAGATTTGATAAATTGCCACTTTCCAAGTCCCAATTTCCACTAAATATTTGATATGCTGCAAATGTGTGATCTACTAAAAGAGCATCATCTTCCACATCTACTGTTACGTTTGCCGCAAAGGCGGTCGTTCCCATAGCAAAAATCATTGCTATAATAAGTAATAAACTGAATAATTTTTTCACAATAAAAGCCTCTCTTTCCTTAAATTTTAACAAAAACCTTTTTAAATAAAATAATTATATTATTTCGAATATTCAATTTTGTTTTCTCCCCCTTTTATTCTTATAGTTTATATATACTATACATATTGGACATGCGATTAAAAGCGCACCTATCAATATATATGGCAATACTCCTTCTCCTCCTGTTGCCGGAAGCTCATACGCATTTCCAACAACGGTATTTTCAATTACTATTGTTCCTTCTGTTAATGGATTCTCCTCATTTACACTATTTCCAAGCAAATCCTTATATACAGGTGAATATTCCTCTGAATTAGTTTCTAGCACATAGTAATAATATTTATTTTCAGTAGGATTTCCATTTGCATCTAACATATATTTAGGCAAATTACCAAACGTATAGGTCCAATCAGTTTCAGAATTTATAGTAGCTGTTTTATACAATGTGGTTGTCATTGTAGCAGGCTCCTCATACGTAACAGTTACCTTATGCGAATAATCAGTAATCCATGTGCCTAAAATACCTTGTAATGAAGCTGAGCAAGTTACTGTATATTCATATGTAACATTGTATCCTTTGTTACCGTTAGAGCTTGCTCCATTTTCAATCTTTGAAACAGGTGTAAGCGCAGTTGAGACACCATTTACAACCTCATTTAGATAGTAACCATCACCTGCAGGAATAAAATCATATACTATCGTCATTTTTGTACCTACAGGAACCTCATAAATTTTATTTTGATATTGTGCATTTCCATAATAATATTGACCAACCTGAATATTAACAGCTACATTATCACCCGCAGGAGCTGTACTTGTTCCTCCTCCGAAGCCAGCAATCTGATACAATTCAACATCAACGCTTCCTGTAGCTTTATTTACATATTTTCCATTTCTTATCCATTTTTTATCAACTTTTATAGATGTAAATTCTTTGGTACATGTGTTTTTAATAATTATATTACCTTCTGAATCTTTCTCAATCTTTGCACTAAAATTTTCGATTTCAAGTTCACTTACCTTGTATGTGTAAGTAGCATTGGTTTCGGGATTCTTCCTTGGCAAATTCATTACCGTGAGCTTCCAATTATTTGCTCTGGAAATTTCCATTGGACTTGCATATTTTGACCATGTATTTCCATTGTCCTCGGATACATAAAGCTGAATTAAAATGTTATCTACCGGTGGTTCTGTCATTATAGCTCCGTCGATGTCAAACCATTTTTTTGTTATATTCAAAGATGTAGTTTCAACCTTGTGATTTGTTACAGAAATCTTCCAATCAAAGTTACCTGCTTGAGGCGATTCCTGTGTAATTCCGTTGTAGCTTGGCGCATACCCGTCTACACTTGAGGTTTCAATTACGTAATACGCATAATATGTAGTATTTGTTCCAACGGTTTTTGAAGCTAAAAGCTCGTTTTCGCCCGCCTGCCAGCTCCAATTATTATTCTCACCTACAATAATATTTTCATAAATACGTTCTGCATTTGCCCATTCCGATGTAGTATCATTTCTTGAAACCCTCCATAGCTCAAAGCTTGCCGAGGTCACATTTGATGGGATTTCAGCCACATTTGATGCATTAAGCCAATTTTTATTTATACTTAAGCTTGCATATTCATTGCTAATTAAACATTCATTTGTAAATGTATGAGAATAGCAATTTTTATTTGCCATATTTTCAAAATCATTTGGCATTTTAATAGGATTACTTTCAATATTTGTACTTGAAAAATAGAAATAAAATGGTGTTTCATCAAGCACATAACCATTTGGTGCTTTTGTTTCCTTAAGCATATATGCCACATTATAAGCAAGCCCTTTAAAATATGCCGCACCATCTATGTTGGTAAGCTTTATTATATTTTGATTATTTTGTGTTGAAATTTGCCAATCTGAACCGTTCCATTCATAAAGTGTATATTCTGCGTCTGAAAGCTTTACTTCAGAATCGTTTTCATCAACCTTATATACATCAATATATGCACCGCCGATTTCACCTGTTGGGATAATTTTTCCTATGTAATCGGTACGATGTGTTTCAGCGTTAATTTCAACATGTCTTCCTATAGCAGTTCCATTATAGTTTTGAGTCATATTAATATGTGAATCTGGAGCAATTAATGCACCTGACATAAGATGTGTTCGAATTTCGATAAGCTCGCCCGATGCTCGTGCTGCATTAATAAAATTCCATATTACCTTTCCTGCTGAGAAATCCAATGTTTCTTCTAATCCAACCTGCTTTCCATCAACATATACATATGATTGAGGTAATGTAAGTATTTTTGATTCATCCCAATCAGCACAATCTACATTTACAATTATCGCGCCATTTCCACCTGTTCCGAAGCCTTGCATTTTAAGCTCACCATTATTGCTAGAAAAATCCACTATTTCCTGTGCCGTAAAGGTATAAATTCCAACGTAATCTTTGTTTGTTATTTCTAAATAAAGATTTGAGCCTGTCGTATTAACTTTTAAAATACTTGAATCGGAATTTTTGTAGCTTGCCAGCTGACTTGATATTGATTTTATTTCGTTTTCCAGATATACAAAATCAATAAATGGTGCCGTTTCAGAATTTGCATCCTGAATTATATTTGTTTTTTTAGGCTTATCAATTTTTGTGCCGTTTATTGCAAAGGCATTTCCATTATCTACAGATGTTACTGTATTACTTGAGCCGATAACAAGATAGTCTGTCGTATCTGCTCCACTGGTTGAAGTTATTTGTTTATAATTTTGTGCATAGCTTAACTCTATTAAATCTACACCATTCTTTGAGCTTGTACCGAAATTTGAAGTTGCGTAGAGATTTTTCGCAAGTACATTACCATTTGTGTGCGCCTTCAAATCTGCTCTATCAAGAGCAACTATATGGAAGCTACCCGAAATTCCTAAAGGATTATCTGCATTATACATTCCCACATATTTAGGATCTGTCACAAAGGCATTTTTTATTGTATTTTGTGTTAGTCCAGCTACTTGACCTGTCGCCAAATAAACCGGTGCATATACACTTTCTGATAATGTGTTAATTTTTTCAGGCGTAGCTCCGTATGCTATAATTTTTTCATCTGACTTTTTGCAGGCATTTTCTTTAACAGAACCATCTACATCGCCTTCAATAACATTAACATATAAATCAGTAATATGAGTAACAATGCCTACTCTATCAGCTTTTTCATCTCCATTATCATCTAAAAAAATAACATCGCCAGCTTGTACATCATATAAATTTGTGTCTTTTAGAATGTTTTTGTCATTCCATGCTAGGCGCATAGCCTCTGAACCTAAATTATATGGTGTTTGAGAAGTATCTGAGCCTGCATAGTGCAGACAAAATGAAACAAACATTGCCGACCAATCACTATATGGTGAACCAAACCATTCTCCATATCTTGTATAACCTCTTCTGTTTCCATTTTCATCTACCTGGAAATTTTTTATGCTTTCGCTATATCCAAGCTGCGTCTTTGCTACTTTTACTAAGTTTTCTTTTAAATTTTCTTTGTAATCTACTTCTGAAAGCATTTTTTGCCAGTCAAGCTGTGTTTCTGTGTCTGCAGTAATATCTGAATAGCAGCTTACACTATGTGTATGCTCTGTTTTGGAGCAAGTTAATATATTCTCGCTACATTCTTCTAAATGGACATGACTTGAATCTATATTTTCACATATAATTCTTTTTTCAAAACATTCTTCTGTATGAATATGTTCTTCAATTTTACAGTCAGCATCACCTGCCATCGTCACGCCAGGCTTTCTAAGTGCAAAGAAAACATTTAAAGATACAATTACAGACAATATCATTAATATAGTGAGTAGTCTAATATTATGCTTTTTGTTCATTTTCAGTTTGCTTAAAAATTCACTTACAGTTTCTCTCACTATATCTCACCCTTTCTTATGCTTTAGATATTGTATTTTCCTAACAGTATTTAGTTTATACATTTTGAAATTCAAAATAACTGTCTTTTTGCAACTTAATTTTTATTAAGAATAGTCATTTTACTATTCCTAGTCTTTTTAACGGCTTTACTCTAAAGAAAACCTCTCCAATTATTTCTTCCCTGCCTACTGTTCCTATTTCTGTATTCCTGCTATCTACAGAATTTGTTCTTCTGTCACCTAGTACGAAATATTCTTCCTTTGGAACCTCATACGGAAATTCTATATCGCAATTTCCCAAACAAGGCTCTGTTACATAGGACTCGTCAAGCTTTTCGCCATTAACAAACACATTGCCATTTTCATCAATAATGACAATATCCTCTGGTTCTGCGATTATTCTCTTTAGTAAAATTTTTCCTTGGTAATAAAATCCGATTATGTCACCTTGTTCGAAGCTTTTTGTTTTCTTTAAAACTACTATTTCATTATTCTTTAAAGTTGGTGACATACTGTCTCCTGATATTTGCAAGATCGGCAAAAAAAGCGTTGCTATCAAAACAGCAACAGCGGCCACAACCACTAATACAGAAATCGTACTTTTTAATGCTTTTCTGTAATATTTTCTACGTTTCAGCCTCTTTCGTTCTTTTTCAATCTCATCTAGTGACAAAAATTCACTTTCTTCACCATCTGTCAGAGCCTTTTTTTCCATGTTCTTCAATCCCTTTTTCTATAAAACTCCTCTACGGAATCATAATTATTTGCTCTAAGATTCATTCCCATCTTTTTTGAGATTTTTACATTGCTCTTCAACGATAATTTTTTGCCTAATTGCATTTTGTAAAATTGCTTCTGCATCTTTTTTGGCTACAGCAATAATATCACTTGCTTCTTTTTTCGATTGAGAAATGATGTATTCAGATTCTTTGGTAGACGCTTTGATAATTTCTTCACTTTCATGCTTTGCATCTTTCTGTCTAAGCTTAATCTCTTCAAGATAAATGTCAGCAGCCCTTTGCGCTGCTTCAACCACTTCCGATATAGAAATTGCTGCTTCGGCTATTGAACCGACATTTTCGAGCTTTAGTGACTTTTTATTAAGCTGAGCTTTCAAATGTTCTATTTCTTTTTGAAGCTCTTGCTCTTTTTTCTTTTGCTGGTAAATTATTTCTATCAATTCACTTCGCTTTAATCTTCTAAGCTCTTTGTCCATTAATACTCCCCGTTTTTTCAAATATTTCTAACAACTATTAGACGTGCATTTCCAAACTCTAACAGTTTAAATATTAATAAATCAGCAGCTACAAATGTATCGCATATTTGCTTAAAAAATATTATCTAATAAGCAAGACACTGTGCTAATATATTACATATCGAAACATTTTATTAACTTGTCGTCCCCACTTCCGTAACATTATATCAAACAAATTTGTTAGTTTTCAATATGTTTATGTCATTGTTTACATTTTATAGTGCATTTATTAATATTTTATTCACAAATTTAATGTTTTTTATTAAATTCAACCTACACAAAAGGGATTCTTATTCTTTGGTTAGATACCCAAGCCTCATAGCTTCTACTATAATGCTTTAAATTAGCCTTATGTGTTTCATTTACTTTAATACTCGAAGCTCGCATTTTCACTCTTGAATGATACAGTATATTCTTCTTACAACAAAAAGCTGAAAACCATTTTTGTATAGTTATCAGCTTTGTAAATTTGGCACCGCTTGGGGGAATCGAACCCTCAACTAGCCCTTAGGAGGGGCTTATTATATCCATTTAACTAAAGCGGCATTTTTATTTTGTTTTTAATATTTTTCATACAACTCTTCCAAACAGTTTAGGATTATACCATAATATAACTTGCTGTGCAAGTAAACCTCTATTGTTGTTTAAAGACATTGGGTTTTCGGCAGCCTTCTTACACTGCACTCCTTTAATGTTTATCGCATCTAATTACAAGCTTAAAGCATTCACTTTAATAAAAATTCCTGTGGATATTACCAGTATAAAGCATGTAAAATTTTACAAGAAATCTTTCTTTGTATTCCATTCTAAATGATAAAAATTAATCAAAAAAAGCATAAAATTTTCTTTTATTGTATATCTATTTTTTCTTTCTAACAAGTAATGTGTTATAAATGAAAATTATATAGTGTATAGCTTAATATTTGTCGAAAATAATACATATTTTTTTGTTTTATTTATACACATAAGCATCTTTTTACTCTGATTGTTTATAGTATTTTTATGACTTAATTTTTTCTTTTTTTATAATATTTAAAGTATTTACTGTTGTTCTATTAGATATATTTTACTTAATATATAAAAAGTATGTCGTTCGTTTATATTTTAAATTCGTTTTTTCCACTATGCTACTAAGGTACAACATGTGCTATCAGTGGAACATTCGCTAAGTACACAACACAGGACGCAGCTGAAGACTCAGCAAGAGTTGCTAAATGGGGCGTAGAGCTTCAGATTATCGGTGACTTGTATTCAGACAGCTACAAAGATGAGTCAACAGCTTATGTTAACCAAGAGACTGGAGACGCTATTAGAGTTCAAGCAGCAGCTATGAATACTGATCCTTCAGATAAAACAAATAACCTTGTTGCTCCTGGAACAAAGGATCTTACAGGTTTAACAATTAAACTCAATGGTACACCTGAAGTTGATTCTGAGATGCTTGTTGAAATGGAAATCGAAAATATCTTCTTAAACGCAGGTACTTACGGTTTGATGGTTAAAGTAGAAGATGCTGGTGCAGGCGGA
>JAZNOJ010000027.1:0-2595 GCA_045580735.1 Candidatus Egerieisoma sp.
CGGAGCAAATACACTTCCTGACAAGGCTTTAGCTAACATAACAGGTAATTTCGAAACAAGTATTACACAGCTTAAATCAAAGCAGATTAATGGAATGGGATATGTGATTCAGCTTGAAGACGGAAGCTTTATCATTTATGATGGTGGTTACAGAGATACAACAGATACAGAAATATTAGGCGAGCTTTGGGGTACGCTTAATGACTTAACACCTGCTGGAAATAAAATAATTATCCGTGCATGGATAATCACACATCCACATGGTGACCATTACGGAACATTTGTAAACTTCTGTAATACTTATGCAAAGAATGTAACATTAGAAACAATGATAGTAAATCAAATGACTGAAGAAGTTAGAAAACTTCAGGCAAATGATGGATATTTACAAAAATATCTTGCTGCAGATGTAGCTAAATTTGAAGGTGCAGTTATATGTAATGTATATCCCGGAATGGTATTTGATTTCGGAAGTCTTAAAATGGAAATATTAGGTACACATCATGATGCATTTGTACTTACAACACCAAAGGGAACAAGTAATAATACATGTGTGGTTTCAAGATTAGTAACAGAAAATAATCAAATGCTACTTCTTGCTGATGCAGGTGGAGAGCAAATGGAGTCAATGGTTGCATATTTTGGAGATTATATGAAATCTACAAATTGTCAGATTTCACACCATGGTGTTGAGGATTGTCCTTTGATTGTATACAGACACATAAAAGCCTCTAGACTTTGGTATCCTTGTGATACATATCTTTATGACCTTAAAGACAGGGATGCAGATGTTAGAAAGGCTTTAAGAGAATCTAAATATACAAAGGAAATACTTCTTCATGATTTGACAAGAAAGACGAGAAGCTTCTGATTTCATTATTAGATTAATATTGTTGTAATTTAGTTAAGGACTTGCGTGAGCATAAATCGCGCAAGTCCCTTTTTTACTTTTATGCAGAAAATAGATTTGCATATATTTTTAATGAGAATAGTATTGAAAATGTCGCTGTAAAAGAGACCAAATATATATAAAAATATTAGATAATATTAAGCAAGATAAATGATATTAGATAATTAAAATGATGTTTCTAAAGACATGAAGATTATGGAATATTAGCTTAAAAGAAATAAATTGGAAAGGTTAAAATATAAGCTTAATGTAGTGTAAAAAGTATTATGCAAGGAGAGATTTAGTATGGAAAACAAGAAGTTTTTAAGGGTAATTGGAAAGCAAATTAAAAAGAATGGAGAAATAGTATCAGAGGCAACAACTGTAATTCCTTATGAAAAAGGAAGTAATGGTATATTACCAAATGTACCTCCATTTAATTTGAATGTATGGCTTGATGGTGATACAGGATATAGCATGACAAGTTTAGAATTTACAGATAGCGGAAAAATTGGATGCTTTTATAATAAATATTATGACTTTGTTGATGGGAAAATACATGCAGAATGTGAAATTAAGGGTGAAGATATAATATTTGATTTTGAGCTTATTGAGCTTTCTAAAAATGCAGATTATGCAATCGCTATGAAAGTGAGAAAGGTTAAGAAGGATGAAGAGATTGACGAAGGATGTAGTAAGTTTTTTGGTCGTCCGTGTTTACCTGAATCGATACAAGAACCGTATCCCGATGATGGAGTTTTTTTTGCACAGATTCGATGCGAGGATATTAAGGATTTGGACCCTGAATGTAGACTTCCTCATGAGGGCTATCTTTATTTTTTCCTAGATGCTGAAATGTATCCAAGCGATCAGCTTCATATGATGGTGGATTACAGCCTAGAAGAGCCTGAATATGTTATTGTGGATTATAACGAAAATTGTAATATTAAAGGCTTGACGGATACATATGTTATTAATTTTGAAAAGGTAGATGCTGATTATGATGGAACAAAGCTTCTTGGGCATCCTAGTAATGATGTAGATGACAGCGGTGATAGAACGGGGCTGCTTCTTCAATATGATCCTTTGGATTTTGATGTACCATTTCTTTCAAATCTAGATGGATATGCTTTTGTTTTCTTTGGTGAAAATGATAAGTTTAGGGGTTTAGATTATGTAGTTTGGGGCTCATAAAGGTATATGAAAAAATTATTCGGCAGATTTTAGTAAATGCTAAAATTCTGCCGAAATTTTTGTCTTATTCTTTTATAAATTCTATTATGTCGCTAACCCCACAATCGAGTGCATAACAAAGTGAATCTAATGTTTTCGTGTTTATCGCTTCGCCCTTTTTCATTCTGTGAAGTGTATTGGCTGAAAAACCTTGTTTAAAAATGAGATGGTATTCAGTAATGCCTTTTTTCAAAAGCGTTTTATAAAATGGTTTGTACGAAATCATTTCAATCACCATTTGTATATTAACATACTTAATCTCTTGACTATGCTCAAAATGTTGAGTATAATTTTTGTATTGTATGATATTGAGTTTATTATAAAAGGGATTCCTTTTTTTTAATATAAAAATACAAGAATCATTATGGAGGTAAAGAAATGAAAAAGAGAATTTTGAGCATTATTATGGTGCTTGCTGTACTTTGTACTTCACTACCATTTTCAGCTGTAAGTGTGGGCGCTGAAACGAGTGG
>JAZNOJ010000028.1:0-6528 GCA_045580735.1 Candidatus Egerieisoma sp.
ATCAACTTGTACATATATCGGAGAAAATTTATATCTATTTACCTATTATGACGATGTTCTAAATTCAATTGGAGAAGTTTTTAATATACCTTTTAACCATAAAGTTCTTTCTCTAAAAGAAATTAAAAAAATTTTAGGAGATACAAAAAAACATTAAAAAAGACTACATGTTTGTGACAAACAACAAAGCCCTTCAAGCCTTGAATTTCCTAGCTCGAAGGGCTTTTTTATCTTCTTTTTGCTGCAAAAGTCAGGATATTGACTTTTATTTTTCTATATAAAAATACAAAATTATGTTTTTGGGATTTGTGAAAGTAAAAGAATATGTAAAAAACTGCTTCTAATAAATGTAATATTTTTGTTGCTGTAATAATAAATATATACAAAAAGGTTAAGGAGCTATTGTTTATGGGAATATTTTCAAGAATAAAAGCACTATTTAGTGGCTTTGTATTAAATGCTACAGATAATGTAGAAAGTAAAAATCCTAAATTTCTTATAAAGGAAGCTGAAAATAAAATTCAAAAAAGCAGAAAAGAGGCACAAAAACAGCTTATTGAGGTTCAGACCTGGGCCGAAAATGTGAGAATGGATATGCGTGAAGCAGAGCTTAGATTAGCAGATGTTCGTGTTAAGATTGATATAGCAGCAGAGGAGAATGATAAAAAGCTTTTAACAGACTTATATATTCTTGAGGAGTCATTAAATAATGAATATGAAGAGCATGTCTTAATGCATAAGTCTGCTGTTGATGAAGCACTTAGAATAAGGGATAATTATAAGGCTTTTGAAGCAGAAATGAATAACAAATTGAAATTATTAGAAAATATAAAAAAACAGAGTGAAATTATGTCTATACGAGAAAAGATTTCTAATATTGATTATAGATATGTATCTGAAAGTGAGGAAAATATAAAGGCTCTCAGAAGCTCCTTGAATAAAAGAAATGCAAAGCTAAGCGTGCTTCAAAAATCAAATGAGGATAATATTGATGTCAGTATAAATAATATGTTGACTAGTAGAATGTTAAAAAGGGCAGAAGCAAAAGCCTCTGCCAAGCTTATCGAGGTAAATAGAGAAAAGGGAGGATGTGTACTTATAAAAAATTAATTATTTCTTCAATACCTGCCCCTGTAATGTCAGCACCAAGTTCTTTTAGATAATCACTTGAAAAGGTTGTAGTTACTCCGAAACAATACATACCTGCTGATTTTGCTGCAGTTACCCCGCTTATAGCATCCTCGGCTACAAGACAATTTTCATAAGGTATATTCAGTATATCAGCGGCCTTTAAAAATATTTCCGGATCCGGTTTTCTGTTAATTACATCTGAACCACAAATGACTGCATCTAAAAGATTTTTATCAATTCCTGTAGATTTTATGTTGACATCCAGTTTTCTTTTTATGGAGCTAGATGCTATAGCGAGCTTGTAACCCATATCATGAAGTTTTTTAAAGGTTTCTGCTACACCTGGGAATATTGAAATTACACTTGGAGCTGTTTCACAATAAATATCGTAAATACATTCTGCAATTTCGGGTGTGTATTTACCACCGTATTTTTCAAATACAGAGCCAAAATAAGTTTTTTCATCTGTTCCAAAATATGGTGTGAAATCATCCTCTTTAGCATGAATACCATATTTTTCCATTCCCAAAACGGAGGCGTGTGCCATCGCCGGCTCCGAATCTACTAATACTCCGTCCATGTCGAATATTATAGCTTTTATTTTTTTTGAATCGAATGTCATAATGTATACCTTTCTGTATGGGTGAATTTTAATGAGAATTTGTTATCTCATTTTAGCTAGTTTAATATATCACTGAGGGAAGGGATTTGCAAGTGCAAGAAGTTAAGGAAAAATTAATATAAATTTAGAATTTATTAATTGAAATAATATTGAATTGTTCTTTATGTTTTTATAGTATCAAGGCATCAAAAAAAAGGAGCGTTTATAATGAGAAAATTAATGAAGAATGCAGTATCATTCGTATCTGCAGGTGTAATGGCGTTTACATTTTTATTTTCTTCTGTTCCCAATGTAGCAAATGCTTCAAATTTCTATTTTGTGGGACAAGATTCAAATGTAACAAGTGACATTAAGGTAGGCAGCATAGACACAGGTGCTGACTATACAAGAATCCATTTAGGTGCTGGTGGAGCTTCAGGCTATGGTGCTAATGAGTACATAAATATTGTAGAAGCTAACCTAAGAAAGAATCCTAATTTGACATTTGAGGTTATCAATAATGGACAATATATAAAAGATGCTGTTGCTCTAGATAACCAAATGAAAAATTATTCAGAGGATGGTAAAAAGGTAATTGCTGCAGTTAATGGTGATTGGATGAGTAATGTTAATAGCGTTGGTGCAAGTGTATCAAATAACTATAAGGTATCCTTCAGTCCAATTGTTATAGATAAAGAAATTTGGTGTAGCCAGATGACAAACAAAGAGCAGGCTGCTGACTATTATACCTTTGGTGTAACAACTGACAATGATGTAATAATTGGCAAGCCTACGGTTACAGTTAGTGTAAAAAATACATCAAATAACAAAACAATTTCGACAGACGGCTTGAACAGAGCACCCTCAAATAATGCCCTCGTTGTCTACAATAATAGATTAAATGTTGCCAATTATGTTTCGTCAGATGCATATGAGGTTGTTATTAATACTACTTCTACGAACAAATTTTATCATAATACTAGCGTAAAAGGTAATGTTATAAATATATATCCTGCCGGAACAACATCAAGAAGCAATTTGAATGATAACACCATAATATTGACAGCAAGGGGATCAGAAATTTCAAAGCTTAAAGACAACTTTGAAAAAGGAAATACTGTAGAAATTACTGCAAGAATTAGTTGTTCTTCAGATAGCCTAAAGTGGACAAGGTGTGAAGAAGCAATTGGCGGACAATGTCTTGTAATGAAGGATGGCTCAATTAACAATTATTTAACGGGTAGTAATATGGGAGATTATCCTACAAGCATTATCGGATACAAATCTGATGGAACTGTAATGCTGACAATGGTAACGGCTGACAAGGATGGTGTACGAAAGGGTCTTGATTTTGCTAATGAAATAGCTAAATTCTGTGATGAGGTAGATTATGATACTTGTTTCTTATTTGATGGAGGCGGTTCAACAACAATGCTCACCCTGGAAAATAATAGTCTAAAAGCAAGGTCATGCCATGCTGATGGAAACATTAGAAGTGTTTGGAATTCGCTTGCTTTAGTATATGATCCTACTCCAGATGCTGCAGATCCTTTTAACCCTGATGATTATTCTACACCTGTTTCCGGCATTGATGATTTTAGTGCCTCAGAGGATATGGTAAATAAGCTTACATCAGATATATCCGGATGTCTTACTGTTAATGGAGAATCATACATTATTGACCTTGCTGGACATAAATGGACAAATAGCGCTCATGCAATTGTTTTGGCGACAGGCAGTATTTATGTATATGATTCAGTAGGTGGTGGCTCAATTGTTGTATCAGCAAATGATGCGATAAATATGGGTAATGGCAGTGCAAAATTTCAAAATATTACCATTCTGGCAGGTGGAGATGGTATGGATGCTATTTATTGCTCAGGTGGTAATTTAACAGTTGAAAATTGTACACTTTCAGCTCCGAAGGCATGTATTAATGTTGCAAATGATAGTGAAGCAGTTGAGGCTGATGCCAGATCAGTTGTAACCGTAAATGGTGGTAAATTTGCAAGATATTCAGGAAATGTAGATAGCCAAGGACGCAATTGTGCAATTGAAATCAGAAATAATGCAGATGAGATTACACTTGTAGGAAATATTGCATTTGAAAATAATAGGATTATAAGTAAGGCTTCTAATGTTAAATCTATAAAGGATGCTGTTACTGCTAATGCCACATTTATAGCTGGTACAAATGTAGTAGATTATGTTACAGCTACTATTAGTTATAATGGTTCGTCATCAGGTAATACAGACAGTGATGATGGCTCATCTGGTGATTCAGATGGCGGAAATATGGAAAAATTAGTTGCAGGAGATGTTAATGGTGACAACGAAATAAGCACAAAGGATTCTACTTTGATAAGAAGATATCTTGCCGGTTGGGATACTACATTTAACTTAATTGCTGCAGATGTTAATGCTGACGGAGATCTAACAAGTGCTGATTCTACATTAATAAGGAGATATCTTGCTGGTTGGGAAATCGACTTGAAGCTGCCTGATAAAATAGAAATTACAGATGATGTGGTTGATATAAAAGCACTTCCGACAGCAGGAACTTTTGTGGCTGCAGGCTATGGTGCGGATGAATATGTTCTCAATGTTGCAACAGGAGGAACGAACGACAGCTTAAGGCATTCAATTGGAAAGCATGCTTTATCTAAATATAAGGTGTTAAAGGTAACGTATGCGACGGCTCCGGAAATCCAAATTGTAGGTAAATTGAATTTAAAGGATAGCTCGGGAAATGTTATTTGTTCTGTAGTATTATCGCCAAGTGCTAATTGGAAAGTACCGAGTATGGCGGAGCTTGATATTTCAAGTTCCATGTATAATGGGGTAATGTCAATAGAGTTAACAGAAGCAAATAATGGTGTAGTTATCACTAATATGTTTTTTTCTACCAAATAATAAGCTAATAAATACCTAAGAATGCGATAATTCACAAATTAATATGTTAGTACAATTGTTTAATTTTAAAATAATGACCTTGTCGAAAGTTTTTGACAAGGTCATTATATGTTAAGAAATTGTTAAAAATATAAAATATTATTGAATTATAAAATGCGCTGTGCTATTCTTTAAACAGAAAAAAAGGAGGTTTTATAATGACCAAGAAATCAAATCGCTTTTTGGCGATGGTGTTGGTTATTGCAATGTGCTTCACGTTAATTGTACCTGTGAACGCTAATGCAGTATCATACAGCGGAACATCGTCATATATGTCAAGTAAGTATTATTCAGCCTTGACAAATGTATCATTAACAGGCAGTCAAAGAACTGACATTGTTAATGTTGCAAAATCACAAGTAGGATATTTGGAAGGAGATAACGCAGGTCAGCATGCTGGTACATACGCTGGTAGTGGAAACTTTACAGAGTATAGTGCATGGTATGGAATGGATGGTGCTTCATGGTGTGCAATGTTTGTTTCATGGTGTGCTTCTGTTGCAGGTATCAGCAAAGAAGTAGTTTTATATCATTCATATACTGAAACTCAGCTCGACCATTTCCTTGATAGAGGACAGGCGTATACAAGAGCAACCGTAGCTGCAGGTGGATACACACCACAAGTTGGTGACATCATATTCTTCTGTTCAGCAAGCGGACTCGCATCTGGAAGAAGAGTTAACCACGTAGGTATCGTTTCAGGTTATTCAAATGGTGTAATTTATACGGTTGAGGGTAATACAAGTACTACAGAATTCAATGTAAATGGCGGATGTGTAGCAAACAAATCTTATACTGTTTCGGATACAAAAATTCAATACATATGTTCGCCATCTTACACAGGTGGTTCTGCATCTGGAGACACAGGCTCTACAAAGTCAGTATCAAGTATAAGTGAATTTTCTAATGCTGTAGGTGTTACAAATAAGCTTACATCAGATGTTTCAGGTAATCTCACTCTCGAAGGTGAAACATACGTTATCGACCTTGCAGGTCATAAGTGGACAAATGATGGTAATGCAATCGTTTTAGCTACTGGTAGCATTTATGTATATGACTCAGTAGGTGGCGGTTCAATTGTTTCATCTGCAAATGACGCAATTAGTATGGGTAATGGTAGTGCTACATTTGAAGATATCACAATTACAGGTGGAGGAGACGGAATGGATGCGATCTTCTGTAATGGTGGTAATTTGACAGTTAAAAATTGTACATTATCAGCACCTAAGGCAGGTATAAATGTTGCTAATGATAGTGAAAAAGTTGATGCAGATGCAAGATCAGTTGTTACTGTGGAAGGTGGAAAATTTGCAAAGTATTCAGGAGCTGTAGATGGACAGGGACGTAATTGCGCCATTGAAATCAGAAACAATGCAGATGAAATAACACTTAAAGGTAGTATCAATTTTGAAAATAATAAGATTATAAGTAAAGCATCAAATAGCAAGGCTATTAAGGATGCTATAACGGCAAGTGCAACATATACTGCAGGTGCTAATGTAGAAGATTATGTAACTGCTACTATTAATTATGGTTCATCTTCAGGCGACAGTGGAAACACAGGCGATAGTGGTAATGCTGGTAATAGCGGAAATAATACAATTAATATTGGAAATCTTCCTACAAGCGGCTCATTTGCAGATGCAGGCTTTAGTCAAAAGGTTCTTAATTTCCAATCAGGTGGAGAAAACAGTTCTGCTGAACATTCAATTGGTGTTGTAGATTTGTCAAAATATAAGCAAATCATAGTAACATATGGAAATGATGGCTCATTGTCAGGAAAAGAAGTTGCAACAGTAGTATTAAAGACAGCTTCAACAGATTTAACGTCAGCAATTTTTAGT
>JAZNOJ010000029.1:0-9897 GCA_045580735.1 Candidatus Egerieisoma sp.
GTTGAGACTAATTCTTTTTTTGAAGTAAGAGTTAGTCTCTGCTAATTAAAGAATTTAGGAGATTGTTATGAATTTATCTAACGCTGAAGAAGGCAAAGAATACATAATTAAAGAAATTAAAACGGACGATGAGGAGTTAAATTCTTTTTTATTTTCGTTAGGCTGTTATAGTGGAGAACCGATTACTGTTGTATCTCGCAAGAGGAATAGCTGTGTAGTGTCTATAAAAGATGGTAGGTATAATATTGATAATCAGTTAGCTGAAGCTATTATCGTTTAAAAATACAAGAGTGTAGACATTGTTATTAACTTATATAATGACTTTATTGATGCATTTTTTTTGCAAATTGATTAGTTATAACTAACTCGGTGAATGTAAGGTTGTTTTCTAAAAAAAGCACGAGTTGATATACGCAGATTAGTTAAAACTAACTTATGGTAATTTTATACGGTGTCTAACCTAAATACGATAAATGAAAAATAATGTTTTTAATCAGTTTTACTGTTTAAAATAGATTTGTTGTAATTATAGTATAGGAGGAACAATTATGAGAATTGCACTTGCTGGTAATCCAAATAGTGGTAAGACTACAATGTATAACGCTTTGACAGGTCGTAGTGAAAAGGTTGGTAATTGGGCGGGCGTTACGGTAGATAAGAAAGAACATAGCATAAAAAAGAGCTTTTATAGCGCAAGTGAAGAATTAATCGCGGTAGATTTACCTGGTGCATATTCAATGTCGCCATTTACATCGGAAGAAAGTGTTACAAGTGCATATGTAAAAAATGAACATCCAGATGTAATCATAAATATAGTAGATGCTACTAATTTAAGTAGAAGTTTATTTTTTACGACCCAGCTTTTAGAGCTTGGCATTCCTTTAGTTGTTGCACTTAACAAAGCTGATATTAATAAGAAAAAAGATAATAAAATTGATACAACGCTTCTTTCACAAAAGCTTGGCTGTCCTGTAATAGATACGGTTTCTACATCTTCAGATGGTCTAAAGGACGTAGTTGAGGCTGCTGTAAAACAAAAAGGCAATCCGCAAAAGGCTCCTTATTCTCAAGGTAACATTAATCTTGAAGATAAAAAAGCTGTTGAGGAAGCAGATAGAAAGCGTTTTGCTTTTGTAAATGATATAGTTTCAAAGGTAGAGGTTCGTAAGGTTCTTACAAAGGATTTTAATAAACAGGACAAGATTGATGATATCATTACAAGTAAGTGGGTGGGCATTCCTTTGTTTGCAGTTGTAATGTGGGCGGTATTTTGGATTTCACAGGTTGCATTGGGCCCGATTATTGCTGAAGGAACTGTAATTGCTGGAAAAGAAATTCCTGGTCTTGTTACATTAATTGAAATGTTCGGTGAATGGGTTTCCGGATTAATATCAGGTGCGGCTCCTATTTTACAGACAATCATTGTAGACGGTATAATCGGTGGTGTAGGTGCAGTAGTTGGATTTTTGCCACTCGTTATGATAATGTATTTTTTACTCGCACTTTTGGAAGATTGCGGATATATGGCTCGTGTTTCAGTAGTTCTTGATCCGATTTTTAAAAGAGTTGGACTTTCGGGAAAATCAGTTATTCCACTTGTAATCGGAACCGGTTGTGCAATTCCTGGTGTCATGGCTTGTCGTACAATCCGTGATGAAAGAGAACGCAGAGCAACAGCTATGCTTGCACCATTTATTCCTTGCGGTGCGAAGATTCCTGTAATTGCACTTTTGGCAGGTCTTTTCTTCCCAGAATCTTCGTGGGTATCACCACTTATGTATTTTACAGGACTCGTTTTAGTATTCCTTGGAGCTCTTTTAGTTAAATGGATTTCAGGATATAAATTTAGAAAATCCTTCTTTATAATTGAGCTTCCTGAATATAAAGTACCATCTATAAAAAGAGCAACGCTTTCAATGCTATCGAGAGGTAAAGCATATATAGTTAAGGCAGGAACAATTATCCTTTTGTGTAATGCTATAGTAACAATTATGCTTAATTATGATTGGTCCTTTTCAATGGTTGAAAATGCAACAGATTCTATACTTCACGATATATCAGTTCCTTTTGCTGTATTGCTTGTTCCGTTGGGTTTTGGAATGTGGCAATTAGCTGCTGCGGCGGTGACTGGATTTATTGCAAAAGAAGAGGTTGTCGGAACATTAGGTGCAGTATTTACAGCATTAGCTGTCAATGAGGATTTTGAGCTTCTTAAACCAGGCCATGGTGAAGAAATTCTTGGGATTACTGCGGCAGCCGGACTTGCATATCTTATATTCAACTTGTTTACACCACCTTGCTTTGCTGCAATTGGTGCCATGAACTCAGAAATTAAGAGCAAAAAATGGCTCTTTGCAGGTATAGGACTTCAGATTGCGACAGCATACATACTTTCATATCTTGTATATCAGATTGGTACGTTAATAACAAGCGGTGCTTTAGGAACAGGTTTTGTTCCTGGACTTATAGCTGTGATTTGCATGATTGCAATTATAGTTTTCTTGGGAATAAGGTCGAATGTAAAGTCAAAGGCTGCGTATAAGAATAATTGATACACGAATTAAAGTGTTCGTTAAGGCTAATTAGGGAGGCTGTTATTATGAGGACAATGGTTATTAACATAATACTAGTAGTAATACTTGGTGTAATACTTGGTGCGGCTGTATTGTACATAGTAAAATCTTTAAAAAGTGGTAAAAAGTGCATTGGCTGTCCTGATGGCTGCTCTTGTAATATCAAGAATAAGAAATCGAATGATAGCTGTGGATGCTGTAATGTTGATTTAGATATTAAAAATAATAAGAATAAAACTGATTATATTCATTTTGATGTAGACAATTTTAGTCCTAATAAGCGGTGATTTGAGCTGGTTTTTATAATTTAATTAATATAATCCTTTCAAATTATGCAAAACATAGCATGATAAATAAATCGTGCTATGTTTTTTGTCTATTTTGCTTATTATTTTCATTTTTTGGTGAGTAAACCACTAACTGTGCAGGTAGTGCTAATTATTTGAAATTTTTTTTGTTTCCAAATTTAAATTATATGATATAATTATAGAATAGCATAAAAAAATGGAGTGAACGTAATGACACAAAAAGATAAAAATTCTAAAAAGCAGTTTTTTTCCTTGGAGATTTTTCCTCCTAAGAGAACAATGCCCGTTGAAACTGTTTATAAGACAATAGATGAGCTTTCTTCCATTGAACCCGATTTCATCAGTGTGACATATGGTGCAGGCGGAAGTGAAAACTGTGCTGCTACATTAGAAATTGCTTCCTCTATAAAAAATAATTATGGTATTGAAAGCGTTGCACATCTTCCTTGTATCAATCTTTCTAAAGAAGAAGTTAAGATTATGCTTGAGGACTTTAAAAAGAATAATATCAAATATATTTTGGCTTTAAGAGGTGACGGTAATCCTGAACTTCCAGTTTCAAAGGATTTTAAACATGCTGATGAGCTTGTTAGCTTTATAAAAGAAAATGGTGATTTTCATATTTTAGGAGCTTGTTATCCAGAGGGACATCCGGAATCAGATGATTTAGTCTCGGATATTAAATTTTTAAAGAAAAAAGTGGATGCAGGGTGTGATCATCTTATTACACAGCTTTTCTTTGATAATGAGCTTTTTTACAGATTTAAAGAGAGATGTGATTTAGCTGGAATAGATGCTACTATTGAGGCAGGCATTATGCCTGTATTGAATAAAAAGCAGATTGAAAGAATGGTTACAATGTGTGGCGCAAGTCTGCCTCCTAAATTTGCTAAAATGATGGCTAGATATGAGGATAAACCTGAAGCTTTAAAGGATGCTGCAATTGCATACGCTGTTGACCAAATAGTGGACTTGTATTCACAAGGGGTTGATGGTGTCCATCTTTATACAATGAACAAGCCTGATATTGCGAGAAAAATTTATGGAAGTATTTCTTCGCTGATAAAATAAGCTACTTCCAAAGTGTGTAATATTTTAACATATAATTTAAATTTTTATTATAGTTTATTTATTTTATATGATGATTTCTAGTAGTATACTTTTATTATATTTAAGAGGAAAATACAATAAGGCTTTGATTATTTGATTTTATATAGAAGGGAACCGTGAAAATGAATAATATGGTTTATAGAAATATTGGAAATACAGGGGTAAGATTATCTCCGTTAGGTTTTGGAATGATGCGTCTTCCTAAAGATGAAGATGTTGCTATCAAAATGGTAAGAGATGCTATCGATGAGGGAATCAACTATGTTGACACAGCGTATGGATATTTGGATGGAAAAAGCGAAGGCATTACGGGAAGAGCGCTAAAGGATGGTTACAGAGATAAGGTGTATCTTGCAACAAAGATGCCTGTTTGGCTCGTAAAAAAGGAGCAGGACTTCGACACTATTTTGAAGGAACAATTAAAAAGACTTCAAACAGACCAAATAGATTTTTATTTGCTTCATTCACTTAATAAGGGTAGTTGGGAAACTGTTAAAAAGTTTAATTTAATTGAAAAAATGAAAGAAGCTAGAGAAGCAGGTAAAATTGCGTATATAGGTTTTTCGTTTCATGATACTATTGATTTGTTTAAGGAAATAGTTGATAGCTTCGATGGCTGGGACTTTTGCCAAATACAGCTCAATTACATGGATACTGAATATCAGGCTGGAATTGAGGGCTTAAAATATGCATCAGATAAAGGTCTGGGCGTTATTATAATGGAACCACTTAGAGGTGGATTTTTAGCAGAATTACCTCAAAATATTAAAAATGAATTTGCAAAATATGAGTCGGCTCAAAATAGAAGTAATGTAGAATGGGCGTTGGACTTTTTATGGGATATGCCTGAGGTAGGATGCGTTTTAAGCGGAATGAGTACTCCGGAGCAGGTAAAGCAAAATGTTGAATATGCTAAAAGAAGTAGTGAAAATATGTTCTCGCAAGAGGAGCATATGGTTATAGAAAATGTTCAAGCTTTATTTAAAAAGTATAATAGCATACCTTGTACAGGCTGCTCGTATTGTATGCCTTGTCCTCAGGGCGTAGCTATACCGCAGAGCTTTGCAGCATATAATGAGGCTTTTAGAGATAAAAATTATGAAAAAGCAAAAAAACAATATGATACATGGACAGTTTGCTTTGGTAAACAAGCTAGTAGCTGTATAGGTTGCTGTGAATGTGAATCTAAATGTCCGCAGGGAATAAAAATAAGTGAAATGATGAAAAAGGTTGACGAATTTTTTTGATTTAAAACAGTAGACGTTTTATGAATTTTTTGGCTTAGAGGTGCTTCTATGAAACGATACAATAAAAAAATCATTACGATAATTAGTATTTTCGTGATAGTTGTTTGCTGCTTGTGTAGTTGCAAGGAAAAAGAGATTATTGGAAATGGTACAATAAATAAAACGTATTCTGAAAATCCTGAAGTGCTTACTGCACCTATTTTTTCGGACAGAGGCGGTTTTTATGAAAACAAAATGCTTCTTACATTATCTGTTCCTGAATATTATGATGGTCAAGATGTTAAAATAAGAATGACATTTGATGGGAGTGAGCCTCAATATGACAGCGAAGAATATAAAGGTGAAATCAAGCTTCCGGATGTTGGGTGTGTTGAAACAAAATTTGAAAATTCCTCTGAGAATGTTAAGGTGACAATAGTTAGGGCAGGCTGCTTTAATGCTTATGGAAAGCTACTTGGAAGCATTGCGTCTGCAACATTTATTCAAGCAGATAATGCTAAGGAAAGATTTAACCTGCCTGTTGTTTCACTTGTTACAGATGAAGAAAATTTGAATAATTCTGAAACGGGAATCTTTGCTAATTCGTGGGGACATGGTTCAGAATGGGAAAGACCTGTAAATATTTCATTTTTTGAAGAAGATGGAAGTCTTAAGATTAATCAAGATGCTGGTATTAGACTTTTTGGAGGAAGCACCAGAGATTTAACTCAAAAGTCATTTAGAATTACTGCAAGAAAGCCTGAATATTTTGATAGTAATAAATATAGCGGTGGTGGTAAGTTTAAATATGCATTTTTCCCCGAAAGACTTGACAGTAAGGGTAATCTACTTGAGGAATATGATAGCATAATTTTAAGAAATGGTGGTAATGATTCAATCTTTTTTGGTGAGGATACTTCTAGAATTACTTTTATGAGAGATGGTATTGCTGCTAAAATTTCTCAAAGTGCCGCTAATGAGGTTGATGCCATGGATTATAGGCCTGTTGTCGTTTTCCTGAATGGTGAATACTATGGAATGATGAACCTAAGAGAAAGACAGGATAATAAATATATACAAAATGTTTATGGTATTGAAGATAAGGAAGGCATTACAGTTATTTCAACTGAAATGGATACAAATATAGAGGGACGTTATGATGGATTGTGGTTTTTTTATGAGCAAAATGACGGATATGAGGGTGAACTTGAAAAGTTTACTTCATTGATCAATCATATAAAAAGCGGGAATGTTTCATATGAGGAGGCTTCAAGTCAAATTGATATGAATAACTTTATGAAGTATGCCGCAATGAATCTGTTTTTGTGCAACACTGACTGGCCACACAATAATGTAAAGATTTGGAGATACGCAGGTGAAAATCCCGGTGTAGATGCTGATACTTCAGTTACTGATGGTAAATGGCGTTTTATGTTAAAGGATGTTGATCTTGGACTGGGAAGATTTGTTTGTGGTGCTACAAAGCCTGGATATCCAATAGAGCTTTATACGAAAGCAGATTGTCAAAATGTTAGATTTTTACTTGCTAATTATATAGATTTTGAAAATCAAGAGGGTTATCCTTCTGTATTAATGAACACGTATCCAGATACGCTTGGAATACAGGGATTATTTTATTTCTGTATGAAGAATAGTGATTTTGCCGATTCTTTTTATAGTTATTGTGAAGAACTTGCAACAAAAATATGGCCGGAAGATAAGCTGATTGATTTAATTAATTCTTATAAAGCTTTATTAGAAAAGGAAATGAGTAATTATCTTGTTAAAGAATTTGGTGCATGGTCGTGGAAAGGTAATTTGAACCTTGATTCATGGAAAAATGCTGTTTCTGGGGAGGATTCTTTGATTACATGGGCCAAAAATCGAACCGGTGCAGATGGTGAGTTTTTGAAGCAGATTAATGAGCTTAAGATGATTATGGGATAATTCTTTGTGTTTTATATTTGAAATGAGGTTTTATTTTGATTAAATGTTATGATATAAATTTTGATAAGACTAGGGAAAGAAATTGGTTTATTCCTTATTCTTGCAGGTGCAATGCGATTTCTGGTGCTAGAGTTTTATATGGTGATAAACCAGAAAATGTGGGCTGCGCGGTTATTGCGGAGAAGGACACTAGGAGAAGAGTTCTTAATGGCTCGTGGCATCTAGATATATCTACACATAATCACGAAAGAATGGATTTAATACCATCTGATTTAGAATCAGATAAACCTATTAATTTCAAAAGAATTTTTAAAATTCCATATGGTCTTAGCTTGAAAAATGTATATTTAGTATTTGAAGGTATTGATGTAGGTGCACGCGTCAGTATAAATGACAAGTTAGTAGGATGTACCGACTCGATAGGAGCGTGGGAATTTAATATATCTTCCTATGTGAATGATGGTGCAAATGAGGTGATGGTCGAGTTTGATAAGACTGCTCATGGAATTTTTGGTGAAGTGTATATATTAGATAGACCTAAATCACATTTAATCAATTATAAATTGGATGTAAATTTAAATTCACTTACTTTATCTGCTGAAGCTAATAAAGAATATGGTGCAGTGTCAATTGAGCTGTACGATGCAAATAACACGCTTGTTTCAAGAAAAGACAGTTTGATAAAGGATTATAAGGTGAGTGTCAAAATGGACGTAAATGAGCCTGTTTTGTGGAATGCAGAAAAACCTTATCTTTATACTCTTTTGATTCATAGCTTTAATGAGGTTATTCCGGTTCGTTTTGGCTTTAGAACGTATGATTATGTCAATGGTGAATTTGTGGTAAATGGAAAGAGTGTCAGGCTTATTAACGATAAGGACTTTGTGTTTGAAAGTAACAGAGTTCTTCCTTTTATGTCGATTTTTAATGAAGTATCTATATTGAAGCAAAATGGTATTAATTGTGTAGAATTGGATGCTAAATCCTGTGATCACAGATTTTTGGCATTGGCTGATGAGCTTGGTTTATATGTATTAGACAAATCTTCTAAAGTGAATACAGAAGCGTTTAGAGGCTTTAAAAATGAATTTTCGCCTATTGTAGTTATACCAAAGCTTATTACGGTTGGATATCAGGTTTATGATTTTAAAAATTGCTTTAGTTTTACTAATTTAACAGATATTGATATTTTATACGAGGTTAAAACTCCTTCTAAAACTTATTTATCAGGAAGGTTTGATTTAGAGGCATACCCAGGTGAGCTGACTGAAGGCAGAATTGATTTTACTTTTCCTGATTTTTCGTTTGAAGAGTTTTTTGTTGAATTTAGTTTTAGGCTAAAGAGTAATGTGATTTACGCTTCTAGAGGTTTTGAGGTTGGATATGCTCAAATTAAACTACCTATACTTCAAACAAGCCCTGAAACTGAAAAATCTTCAACAATGCCAAAAATTGTATGTGAAAATGATATAGATGGAAATTTAAATATTATTGGTGAGTTTTTTAATTACAAATTTGATATGTCAAAAGGTTCTCTTTGTGAAATGCTTTTTAACAATTACAATCTTATATCAGAGGCTACATTATTTTCAATCAAAAATAAAAGTGGTGAAAGCTTATATAATATTAATGCTGTTAGCTCAAATATTTTGTCGAAGGGGAATGAGTATGTTACTGTATTATCGTCTTATTCTGTGAAAAGTGAAAATGATATTGAAGCAGGCTTTTTTTCAGTCCTTTGGGCTTTTTATGGTAGTGGTGAAATTGGTATCGGTTTGACAGGGGAATTTATTGCTGAAATTCCGAATAATGCGTATATCGCTTTTGATTTATTATTGCCCTGTTCTGGTTCGTTTGTTAAATATTATGGTCTTGAGCAGTGTGACAAGCGCTTATCAAAAGATTTTTTGTGCAAGAAAAACATTTATACGCTTGATTTAAGAGCTTCTGATATTAATAAACAGAATTATGAGTATGTTCAATGGGTGAGTGTAGGAGAAAGCAATAATTGTATATTGATAAAAGGTATGCCTAGTTTTGAGATGGAGGCTCATATTTGTGATGAAAGCACTAGAGTATCGAATTCCTTAGAATCGAAAAAAATGAGATTTTCTGTTGAAAATAGTATAGATTCACAATATTTCTTTAGCTTCACTTTTAAACCTGTAAATTTGGAATGTATTGACTTGTTAAGAGAAACTCGTACTTTGCCAGGAATCAGTGATGAATTCTAAAAGTAACAATATGTTTCGAAAGAATTTTGATAACAGAAACTTTGATTTTTGTTGTCAAAAAATTTTTTAAAAAAATCAAAAAAAATGAAAAAAAGGTGTTGACAAGTTGTATATATAGTAGTATAATCATCAACGTTGTCACGGGATGTGACACAGAACAAATCGCTGGTGTAGCTCAGTTGGTAGAGCAGCTGATTTGTAATCAGCAGGTCGGGGGTTCGAATCCGTCCACCAGCTCCAGCCGTTTTAAACAACGGCTATTATTTTGATAAGGGAGATTTCCAGAGCGGCCAAATGGGGCAGACTGTAAATCTGTTGTCTACGACTTCCATGGTTCGAATCCATGATCTCCCACCACATTTTGTCCGAAAAGTCACTTTTTTAGTAATTTTTCGGACATTTTTTTATGTATTTTTATTTCGTTTTTTGGAATTTATTATATTTTATTTATTTTTACAAAAAAACAGAGGCTATATCGCCTCTATTATTTTCTTAACTC
>JAZNOJ010000030.1:0-11417 GCA_045580735.1 Candidatus Egerieisoma sp.
AATTTCCGCCATCATAAATTATGAAGCTTCCGTCTGCAAGCTGAATAACATATCCTGTCACATCATTGCCATCACCTTTTATTTGCGTAACAGTTGTTTTATATGTTCCTGTTGTAACTGCCGGTGCTTTAGGTGGCAGGCCTGCTCCATTTGTATCAGAATAAATTATATTTAATTCTTCTTCGCAGGCTATCCAATATACATGAGCCATCTTGCTTCCATTTACAAGTGTTGTAAAGTAATTGCCATTTTTTGAGTTCTCATTATATATTTCAAAGCCTTTTTCTATATAGAATTTACATGTATCATTGTAATCATCGTATGTTTTTTCATAATATGTATTTAAATCTGCCCCGTTGCCACAGATATATACACTATCAAATTCATATTCAGGATAAATGCCTATTGGATTTTCATTTACAACAAGTTCAATTTTATTAACTACAATACCATTTTTTGCATCTTTTAATTCAAGAAACATTTCATCTGCCTCCCTATTATTTGAAACATCAAATGTTATAAATGAATTTCTATCTAACCACTCTTTAGCAGGCATACACTCAACACTGTCAATATAAACCTCTTTTGCTGTTTTAAGACACAAACTTCCAATTTCATTTGCACCCTCAACATTACCATAAAAAACAATGATTTTATCATACTTTCTCAAGTCAATTTTTCCCATGGAATGAATGTTTGATGATCGTGTTCCTCCGGTGCCTAATTTCAAAACTGCTTCATCAGCACTATATCCACCTTCTGTAAATACACCTCTTGTAGGTAATTGGGAAATTTCAATTATTTCCTTCTTTTCAGAAGCTAATTCGGATTTATTAGCTTCTGAGCATGCACATATGATAAATAAAAGAATTAAAATTTGAAAAATAATAGTAACTTTTATTCCTTTTTTCATATACATCCACCCCTATATTTATATTCTCACTGTACTTGTTACAATTCTTGAATACGAATGAAAAGGACTTCCATGTAAAGGTAAGCGTCTTTCTTCTAATTCCTCTATTTTTAAGAGCTTTCCATCAAGATATTCATTCAACCGTTCTATTGAGCTTTCTACACGAGCCCTCATTCCACCATAACGGCGATCAAGAACCTCCCAACCAAATGGCTTATACGTTTCCATCCATAATCCCTTATGAAGAGCTTGACATTTTGCCGTCAACTCCAAAAGCTGTGGTAGTTTAACATTACAAATTTGTGTTAAAAGCTGCTTGTCAGAGTTACCATATGCCAATGTTAGTTGCTCTGCAATATAGCATTTTACACTCATATATTCGAATATTGTTTCTATAAATGTATAATGCTTTTTCCAAGCTGTGCTTTGAGCTGCATAATTTTTAAATTTCTCTGCATATGCTTCAAAATATGAACCCCTAGGATTTCGAAGCAAATATTCATCACTTAATCCCAAAAGCACATCCTGCCAAAATAGCATTTTACCGCGGAATCTGTCCATGAAATTGTTATATTTTTCACGTCCATCCAAAAAACATTGATAAGCACTCATGTCGTAAAAGGCATCTGCATCTGCTCCTGTACAGGATTTAAACTGCTTTTTCAGCCACTCCTTATCTCCATTATGACCAAAGGCAAATTCAGCAGTATATTGAAGTGTCAAAAGTGCATAAAGATGACTACATTCATTTCCGTCATCACCCCATAAGGATTGTACAACATCAGCAATACCATGCTTTTCGCATGCTTTAAGTGCATCCTCAGTAACCTTTAACGCATAATCAGTATTTGGCAGATGACCGGACCAAATCCATGTGCCACCAAAAAATATTGTTTTACGATTTAATGCTATATGTTTTTCAATCATATAATCATCGCATCCCGGAGTTTCTCCATAATGCCAATAAATAAGTGTTGCATTTTGCGGTATACTTTGTGCAATTTCCGGTTTAATTACGGTTTCTTTTGTATAATACCATCTATCAGGAGAACACATACGGAAAAACATATCACTATAAATCATGCCTTCCAATTGCATAGCATCAGTTATTTCAAAAACTTTTTTTAAATGTCTGCAGTAAATTTTCCATTTTTCTTCGTAACCGAATCGATTCATATGTTCTCCAAGACCTAAAGAATGTGTTTCATCCAATCCTAAAACAATCTTTTTTGTTCTTAGTGGTTCCATAACTGCCTTAATCATTTTTTCTATAAATTCGTAAGTCGAATCACAATCAGCTAACAGCTCTGAGCCAGTATCTCTCACATCTGATGCCTCTCCCCAACGTAAATATTGTTCGTGGTGTCCAAGTGTTTGTATACTGGGAATCAGCTCAATTCCATATTCCCATGCATAATTATCAAGCTCTTTTAATTCAGCTGCGCTATATCTTCCTCGCATATATCCAAAATAATCACGTCCTGGAACAAAAAACATATCTTCCATATATAAATAAACTTGGTTATATCCCATCAGCGCCATGTAATCCATATATTTTTTTATTGATTCAACCTTTAAAGCACCATTACGTGAAAGATCAAGCTGCACACCCATATTTTTAAACCTTGGATATTCTATTATGGAAAAGTTTTTTTCATTTATGTGCTCTAAAAATATTCCCAATGCTCTAAAAAACTGATTTTGAGGATAAATGATTGAAGCCATTTCTGGATTAATTTCAACAGCAAGATAGCTATCTTGTGAAACATAAACAGGTACTCCAGTTCCAGCTATTTTGTATCCTTTGTTTTCTAGAATTCTCTTAGCTCCCTCTGTAAAAGCTTCAGGTAAATTAATAAAATTAAGTGATATTATTTTCATAATCAAAACTCCTCATATACTAACACAATTTTAGCAATATTATGCACTAAACAAACATAAATTTCAAACAGAATTTAGATTTTGTTTTATTCTTCTTTCTTAATTTTCCTAATTCATTTCATACAAATAGGTCTTTTCATCGTTTTTGCATTTTTTTAATTTTGAGGCACACAAATGCAAAAGGAGCTGATTCTACACTTTGGCAAAACCAGCTCTAAAAAATTACTTATTTATAACTTAAAATTATCATACATATTTCTCAAACATCACATAAGTTTAAGATATAGTTCTTTAATTTCTTCAACGCTTGTATCTCTAGGATTACCAGGACGGCAAGCATCATCAAAAGCAGATTGAGACAAGAAATCAATATCTTCTTTTTTTACTATATCTTTAAGGTCAGCAGGAATCCCAACATCCATCGAGAGCTTTTTAACAGCATCAATTGCAGCCTTTCTAGCATCCTCAAGGCTCATGTCGTTCACACCACAAACACCCATTGCTTTTGCTATTTCTCTGTATTTTTCACCTGTAGCAGGAGCATTGTATTCCATAACCGTAGGTAGGATAATAGCATTGGCAACACCATGAGGAGTATCATACAAAGCTCCTAAAGGATGAGCCATCGAGTGAACAATTCCAAGTCCGACATTACTAAAGCCCATACCAGCAATATATTGTCCTAGTGCCATACCCTCTCTGCCCTCAGGAGTATTTTCAACAGCACCTCTTAAATTTTTGGCAATAATCTCAATTGCTTTAAGGTGGAACATGTCACTCATTTCCCATGCACCCTTTGTGATATATCCTTCAATCGCATGAGTAAGTGCATCCATACCGGTAGCTGCTGTAAGTCCCTTTGGCATAGAAGCCATCATATCAGGATCAACAACTGCAACAACAGGAATATCATGAACATCAACACATACCATTTTACGATTATTTTGAACGTCTGTGATTACGTAGTTAATTGTAACCTCAGCCGCTGTACCTGCTGTCGTGGGAACTGCAATAATTGGCGTGCAAGGCTTTTTGGTTGGAGCCACCCCTTCTAATGAACGAACATCAGCAAATTCAGGATTTTCTATTATGATTCCAATTGCTTTAGCAGTATCCATTGAAGACCCACCACCGATAGCTACAATACAATCAGCGCCGCTTGCTTTAAATGAAGCAACACCATTTTGAACATTTTCTATTGTTGGATTTGGTTTAATATCGCTATAAAGCTCATATGCAATTTGTGCGCCATCTAGAATATCTGTCACCTTTTTAGTAACTCCGAATTTAATAAGATCAGGATCAGAGCATACAAATGCTTTTTTGTAGTCTCTTGCTTTAATCTCCGTTGCGATTTCGTTAATAGCGCCTTTTCCGTGATAACTTGTTTCGTTGAGTACAAACCTATTTGCCATTTCAAACTACTCCTTTTTTATTATTTTATTTTTATCAGGTACAAAATACCCTAAGATGCATTCGTCATGCCACCTGTTAATATAATTTTAACACCTTTGTCAAGATACATACAAAATAAAATTTTTTTGAATAAACTTAACCTATAATTTTTATTAATAAAATCAAACATGAATATTGACACAATCAAACATATAATGTATAAAGATTTTACAAATTATATATTAATCTAAAAGGAGCAAATTATGTATACATGGTCAAAAGCAAGCTCATTTCAAGTATTTAAACATTCAAAAAAATATCCTACTGACTCATCAGCTCTTACACTTCACTCAGCACGCAACATGGTTGTTTCAGGGCAAATTTGTTTAAGAGATACGGATGAGAATTTTGAAATCACAGCTGTAGATATTTCAAACGTTCCTTCAAATGTGGCTGCTGAATATTATTTTACTGATTATATAATTTATAATGATGGTGTTCCGTACCCAGATATTATTTCTAACAAAAAAACTGCTAATGTGCTTATGAATGCTACGCAAAGCATATGGATACGCTTTCGCGTAGGAAAAAACGCTCCCATTGGCACTTACAACATAAACATTACGGTGCATACATCATTAGGAAGCTTCGATTTCGAATGGAAATTACTCATTTATCATGTTTCTCTTCCAGAACCTAAGGCTTCTGAAATTGGTCACGAATATTTTCTCTGCCCTTTTAAAATCTTTCCTAAGGACAAGCATTTCGACACTCCACCTTATGAGCCTTTTTTTGATTACTTACGCTATGATGAAAATTGGTGGGATTTAATGGCAAATTATGCCAAAACCCTAGCTGAAATGCGTGTAAACTCACTCCATCTTCCTATTATGAATCTACTTTCTGACAGTGGTTCAAAAAGACTGAATGCGTCTGAATGGGAGCTTAATTTCAATTTATTTGATCGTATGGTTGAGCTATTTATCGCTAATGGTTCTTTTAAATATATTTCTGTTAGCGCTATAGTAAAAGGTGTTGAAGGAAAAACAATCCTTGCTATTGATGAAAAAGGAGAAATTTGTGAGCTTGAAATTTATACGAAAGAAGCTGATGACTGGGCTAAAACTTTTTATAGTGGAATATATGAGCATTTTAAAGAAAAAGGCTGGCTTTCTATGCTTCAAATGCGTCTACAAGACGAACCTCATACAAGTGATTTTTGGAAGTGGTCCAAAAATCATTGCCGAGCTATAATGCCTGATGTAGTTTGTGGCGATCCTTTAGATACAAATTCTGTTTCGCATGAGCTATCTGGATATATAGATCAATTTATACCACGACTTGAGGTTTTTGAGGGAAGCCATGATTTCTACAAAGCTCAACAAAAAGCTGGTAATCAAGTCTGGTGTTATTCATGCTGTTATCCCTTTGAAATGGGATGGATGAACAAATTTATTGATCTTCCTCCAATATATTGTCGATTGATTAAATGGGCCTGCTTTTCACACGGAGTTACAGGCTATTTGCATTGGGGCTTTAACGATTGGGATGAATCCTTATATGGTCTTCATGCCAATGCACGTTTCAAAGGCGATGGTTTTATAGTTTATCCTGATGTTGAAAATAATAGCCTTTTATTATCCGCACGCGGCATTAATACAATTGAAGGACTTCAAGATTGGGAGCTTTTAAAGCTTCTTTTCCAAAAAAATCCAGAGAGTGCAAAAGCAATATCTCGTAGCATAGCTAGCTCATTCAATGATATTCATGCAAATTCTGAAGAGTTAGAAGCAGCTCATGCGAAAATACTTACTTTGCTATCGTGACATATATGCTTATTTCCTTGACATAAAAAACACCAAATACTATAATATTCGAAAATAAAAAAGTGAAAGAGAGTTTTAAAGATATGAAGAAATGGAATATGTTTACAACTAACGAAATAAAGCCAAAAGGTTGGCTTTATAAGCAATTACAAATTCAAGCTGCAGGTCTTAGTGGCAACCTTGACAAGGTATGGCCAGATGTAAGAGACAGTTCTTGGATTGGCGGAACAAAGGATGGTTGGGAAAGAGTTCCCTATTGGCTTGATGGTTTCATTCCGCTCGCATATTTTCTTGAAGATGAAGATATGATTGCAAGAGCAAAAAAATATATAGATGGTATTATAAGCAAACAAAATGATGACGGTTGGCTTTGTCCTTGTTCTAAAGAAGATAGACCCAATTATGATGCATGGGCTGTATTTCTAATGACAAAAGTTTTAACTGTATATTATGAATGTTCAAAAGATGAGAGAATCCCTGATGTAATTTATAGAACATTAAAAAACTATTACGAGCTTATCAGTACAGAGCAAATTAAGCTTTTTGGTTGGGCCGAATTTAGATGGTTTGAGTTCTTTATTGCGATCAACTTTACATACGAAAGATATAAAGAAGATTGGCTTAAAGAGCTTGCTAAAATAATCAAAAATCAAGGCAGCGATTACGAAGCATGTGCTGTTCATTGGGATGTTCCAAAAAATGAGCATCATTTCTACACTCACATTGTAAATATAGCAATGATGCTTAAATATGAAGCTGTTAGCTGTGAGCTTCTCGACATGAAATATGAGGATATTGCAGAAAAGCTTAGAGGTATTTTGAAGCAATATAATGGCACTGTTGTTGAGACCTTTACAGGAGATGAATGTCTCTCAGGTATATCTCCTATTCAAGGAACTGAATTATGCGCAGTTGTAGAGCAAATGTATGCCTATGAATTGTTATTTGCATATACAGGTGATACGAAATGGGCTGAAAGACTTGAAATACTTGCTTTCAATGCATTACCTGCAACTATCAGTGATGATATGTGGACTCACCAATACGTTCAGATGAACAATCAGATTGCATGTCAAAAATTTGTTGATGTACAGCCAATTTTTAGAACAAATGGTTCAGAAGCACACTTATTTGGCTTAGAGCCCAACTTTGGATGCTGCACAGCAAACTTTAATCAAGGATGGCCAAAATTTGCACTTTCTTCATTTATGTATAATGACGAAGGCGTTATAAATGTTGTTCCTGTTCCATGCCAGTTAAAGACTGCTGATTTTGATATCACTCTTGATACTAATTATCCTTTTGAAAACACATTAAAATATACTATCAATTCAAACAAGGACTTCAAATTTGAAATTAGAGCTCCAAAGGATGCTGATAGCATCACTATAAACGGTAAAAAGGCATCAGCAAATGAATTAACATTTAATATTACCAAAGGAGATAGTCGCGAAATAATAGTATCCTATGAGTTTAAGCCTCATTTTGAAGAATATTCGTATGATCTTAAATATGTTAAATGCGGTAGTCTCGTGTTCTCATTACCTATTAAGTTTGAGAAAATAATGCATGAATATGTTCGTGATAATGTTGAAAGAAAATTCCCTTACTGCGATTATGAGCTAGTTCCTCAAAGTGATTGGAATTATGCCTTTGCAGATACTGCATTAAGCGTAGAATCTAAAACACCTGGTGATATTCCTTTTTCAGCAGATGAGCCAGCAATTGTTGTAAATGCAAAAATGCAAAAGATTGATTGGGGTTATGAAGATGGATACACAACAGTATGTGCTAAAACTCCTAAATCATTAGAAACATTATCTGACAAAGAAGAAATCAAGCTCGTTCCTTATGGGGCTGCAAAATTAAGAATGACAGTAATGCCTTTAATTTAATTTAGGATTATATCTCATTAAAACAAAGAGACCGCAAGCTTATTAAATATAAGAATGCGGTCTCTTTTTTCTAATTTCTAAATCATCTCATTAGTATTAACAAGACTCTATAACAGTAAAATTTTACACACAAATGGAAATATTAATTCCAGTAGTCCGTATTATCTTTTAATCCGATGTCTTTTTTACAAAATGTAATTTTTGATCGATTTTTTAGCTTTAACTCATAATCTTCAAGTGCATATATTGCATATTTTCCTAGATAAATAATTATTGGCATATTTATAAGTGTCATTCCTGCCATCGTGATATCTGCTATTCCCCAAAGCAAATCAGCACTTAGTCCCGCACCGATAAAAATCACAACTGAAGCAATTATATAATATATATTTTTGACACATCTGGTTGGCTCTCTGCCTATTAAATAATTTATAGTCTTATCAACATAGAATAAATTCCCTAGCAAGGTTGTAAATGCAAATAATGACATAGCTACTGTTATAAAAATAGGTCCAATGCTCCCTAATGTTGCACTAAGTGCATCCTGAACATATTTAGCGGCTGCATCACTGTTTGATGGTGGTGTAACTCCAGATGTCATACACATAAATGCTGTAGCGGTACATACTAAAATTGTATCAATAAATACTGAAAGGACCTGAACCAACCCTTGTTTTGCTGGATGTGACACATTTGCTGATGCTGATGCGTTAGGTGCTGAACCTACACCTGCTTCGTTTGAAAACAAGCCACGTTTTATTCCATACATAATACATGAGCCGCTAAAGCCTCCAAGAATTGATTTAAAATCAAAAGCATCATTAAAAATTTGTTTTATCACACTAGGTAATACATCTATATTAATAATAGTAATAACTATCGCCACAAGTATATACGCAGCTCCCATAAACGGAACCAAAAAGCTTGTTACCGAAACAAGCCTCCTGCCTCCTCCAAAAAGGCAAATTCCTACAAATAATGCAATTATTAATCCTATTATCCATGGGCTGGATGCTTTATTATAAAATTCATAAGAGGAAAAGGTTGCTTGTAAATTATATGAGGCTAACATATTGAATCCAATTCCATACGTCAAAATCAAAAACACAGAGAAGATAATTGAAAGTAATTTCCCTTTTGTTGCAGCTTCTATGTAATAGGCCGGTCCTCCATAGCAACCGTCTATTCCCTTCTTTTTATATATTTGAGCTAGTGTACTTTCAACAAATGCCGAAGCTGCTCCAATTATGGCAATTATCCACATCCAAAATACGCTTCCAAAGCCACCTATACATAGCGCAGTTGCTACACCAATAATATTTCCTGTTCCTACTCTTGAGGCTGTAGATACCATAAGTGCTTTGAAAGATGATACGCCCTCTCCATCCGTTTTTTCTGTTACAGATACAAATTGTTGTTTTAGTAAACGAAATTGAGCAAATCGTGTACGAAATGTAAAATAAACACCTCCGACTACAAGTAAAATTATAAGTATATAGCTATAAAGTGCATTACTTATAAAATCAATAATTTCTTGAACCATTTTTACACCTCTAAAATAATATTTTTGACGAAACATTCTACCATAAATAGCAAAAATTGGAAACATACTATTTAATTTCTTTTGAAGTTAAGTGTTTTGTAATCATATTTTTCTTGAAATGAAACGACAATAAATATAAAATAGTTGTATTCTAAATAAAATATTAATTTTTCAAAGGTATAAACATGAAAACTAATTACAAAATGACAATTTCATATGACGGAACTAAATATTCAGGATGGCAAAGTCAGCATAATACAGATAATACTATTCAAAGCAAAATAGAAAGTGTTCTAAATAAGCTTTGTGGTGAAACGATTTCTGTTATAGGTGCAGGCAGAACAGACAGTGGTGTTCATGCTAAAGGCATGGTTGCAAACGTACATCTAAATACCAAGCTCACATGTGAAGAGCTAAAAAATTATTTAAACAAATACTTGCCTGCTGACATTTGTATAAATGAAATAAAAGAAGCTTCTGAAAGATTTCACAGTCGCTATAATGCAACTGGAAAGCTCTATCAATATTCGTGTTATATTGGAAACGAAAAGCCTATATTTGACAGAAACTATGTATATAAAATTGACAGGCTTCCAAGCCTCACGCAAATGCGTCTTGCTGCTGATTTACTAACTGGCACTCACGATTTCAAAGCATTTTGTGGAAACCCAAAATTCAATAAATCATCTGTAAGGACTATTGATAAAATTAAAATATTTACTGAAAATGATTATTTATATTTCACTTATCACGGTAATGGTTTTTTGCAAAATATGGTTAGGATTTTAACAGGTACATTACTTGAAATAGGCTATGGAGAAAAATCCATTTTAGATATCAATGATATTTTAGAGTCAAAAGACAGAAAAAAAGCGGGCTTTATGGCTCCTGCCTGCGGACTTTGTCTATTAGAGGTCGAGTATAATTAATAAAAAACTTGTACAATCTTCTATAAGTCTTCGAAACGTCATATATTTTCATCATACATGCTTTTTGCAATATTCCAACCCATTCTATTATTAATTGCAACTATATTTAGACATAAATACTCTTACTTTTACTACAAATAGTAAAAACTATCTTACCATTCAATATTTTTTAATATTGATATTAGTTGTAGGTCAGCCGGGAGCCACTCTAAACTTTCAAGCTCATCCTTAGTAAGCCATTTTGCTTCCTCGTGTTCCTTCAAAATAAGCTCTGAAGTTAATAAGTCCGCCCAAAAGCAATCCATAGAAAGATGAAATTTGGGATAGTCATATTCTATGGTATAAACTAAATCTCCTACTAAAATTTCTGTCTCAAGTTCTTCTTTAATTTCTCTTTTCAATGCATCTTTAGATGTTTCGCCTAGTTCAAGCTTTCCACTTTAACTGGATAATATATATCTATCATTTCTTCAAGCTGTATTCTCGTCCCTACAGGATATTCATTTTTTACATTAATTGCATTTCTTTGCAATCTTTCAAATTCATTCATTTCTTTTCCTCCTCACGTTAAGTCCATTTCTGTTGGTTCTTCAATTTCATTTTCGTCATCATCCCAAAACTCCATATTTTCAGAACACTCTTCCTCGATTTTATATTGCATTGGTATTAATTCTTTTAATAACTCACTGCGATATTCCATGTCATCTATTCTGTTTAAATAAATTCCAAAGGTCGACAGCATCTGCTTGCCATTTGGATAAAATACATAGACATCATTTTTCAAACCTTTTTCGCAAATAAATTCTGCTACTTCTTTTGTATTATGAAGTTCTGATAAATTACCATTACGTTCCATTCCAATTAATAGCGGATATTCTTTTGCCAATATTAATTCCTCCCTTTTCTCATAATTTTCGCATTTTTGTGATGTCGAAATCACTCGAAGTTTTTCTTTAAATAGAATTTTTTATATTTTGATACTCACCCCCTTTAATTTTTAAAATTTCCAGGCTATCACCCCCATTTTCAGTATTT
>JAZNOJ010000031.1:0-1554 GCA_045580735.1 Candidatus Egerieisoma sp.
GATGTTGTAGTAGAGCATCCAAGTACTTTTTCAACTTCCGGAGCACCAAAAATCTGATTTGTTGTAAGTTCATTATATACTTTTATAATATTCTGTCTCGTACGCTCTATATAATCATGTTGAGCAATAGACTGATTTAAACTTTCAATAGACAATTTTTCTACCTCAAAATCCGTCTTTTCATTTTGAATAGTCGGATTTCCGGGTTGAATAGCCGTGTTTTTAGCACCTGAATTATAAATAACCGTCTGTAGCATAAACGCATTGCAACGATATTCCGGAATACGTAAACCAGCCTTTTCAAGTTCGTTACACATACGATTAACACCTTCACCATACTCTTTAACAAAATTATAGGCTTTCAAAAATTCTGCGATTCTTGGATTTCTTGAAAAATGAGTATGACGAATATTATCAGTTCTGACAAGTCCCGGTAATTTGCCCGGACTTTCTACTACAATACGATCATCAAACATTTTCACTTGTATGTCAGTTCCACTGATACTGTAAGATCTATGCGTTACTGCATTTACAATAATTTCTTGCCTTACAAACTTCGGATATTCTTCCTCTGTAACAAACAAGCCATCTTTTCCAAGATATGTTTTTTCTTTTATCTGTGTATCAAGATATGCTATACAATCCTCAATCATTTTAAGGATTGTTCCTTCGAATATAACATCCTTAATAACATTCATTTGAGCGCCAAATTTTTCTTCTGTACCTTCGTAACGTATAAAACGAATTCTCGCGCGAGGAAAGAACATCTGTGGATTCTTTCCGAACAAAAGAATTGCTGCTCCGTTTATTTGCGCTTGTCCATTTTTCTCTTTTATAAATCCTTTATTTTCCTTTAAGAATTCTATAGGACTTTTACCATATCCAATCTTATCAATATATGAAGCAACCAAACTCATATCAATGTCTTCGATAGTTGCCTCCGGTACTGCTTTATCCTCAAAATATCTTTCACCTTTGTCATACATTAATTGTGTGCGCTCTTCAAATGAAAGTTTTTTCGATTTATCTCCCACCCTAATAAATGCCTCATCAGCTTGATTTGCATGCACTGCTAAACTTGGTTCTATATGCATTAAAATCACATGGTTATCTCTACCTAGCGAATCCTTGCATGGAACTTTTTCTATTCTTACCGGTATGGATGGTTCACAAAATTCATACGGTACCGTCAATAATTCATTTACTTTCTTAATCTCATAATCAGTGCCCTCTATTCTTCTCTCACTATCAGAGATTCCAATGGCAATAGTTCCACCATCCGCATTCGCAAAAGCTATTAACGGAATAGCCAATGCCTTTGGCTCAATTTTCACACTTTTTCTATCAAAAATTTGCATTTCTTCAAACGCCAACACTTCTTCGATTGTCATAAATTATTGCCACCTTTCATTCATTTTATTAGGAATACAGCATACCACATTTTATATAGTATATCCATACAAAAATAAAACCTCTCCATATTTTCACACAGAGAGGTGTATTTAAATACTTTTATTAATTTTTACCCAAAAGCCGGTAGGAACAACTCCTGTT
>JAZNOJ010000032.1:0-8658 GCA_045580735.1 Candidatus Egerieisoma sp.
TTGAAATAGAAAAGTATGTGGTCTGTCCGGAATGCGGCGCAGAAGTCGCCGAGAATGCAAAGTTCTGCTATGAGTGCGGCAGAAATCTCAGCGATAACGAATAAATAAGCCAAAGGAGACCAGCTGAAAATGTTGATCTTCATTGAAAACATGCTGACCGCAGCAAGCTAAAGACTTCCCCTCGAGGGGAAGGTGGCCGAGCGCCAGCGAGGTCGGATGAGGTGTCGGGTGCATAGCATCCGTTCATGCAGCTACGTCATCTTCATCAAAAAACACACCGTAAACATCAGAAAAAAACAATGACAGGGGTAAAACGCCCCTGTCATTTTCTGTGATTTCGTGATAAAATGAATGTACAAATCCTATTTTATTTAAGGAGGTACTGTGATATGGCGAACGAAGATAAGAAGCTTCATGGCAGCACATGCGCTTTGTGCGGTAACAAGGTGAAACTTCTGGACAGGAATTATCTGCATATGCTCAGCGACGGTCCCTTGTGTCAAAAGTGCCACATGACAATTTTGCAATTGCTGACCCAAAGAAGATGGTGGATTTCCGAAGCGGAATATATGCAGGTTATGCAGAAGAACTACAGCATCAGGCAGCATCACAGCATGCCTCTTGAAAAGGCACAGGCTTTGTTCGCGCTGCGCGATGGTGTATGCAGCAACTTCTTGAAGACTGTTGATTTGGATGACGGCAATGTATTTGCTGTGCAGAATGTTTTTGCTATGCCCAAAAGTCCCCCAATCTTCATACTCAGAGCTATGAAACTGAAAAAGAAAGCCGTATTGCAGGGCTTTACATTAAAGGGGACGATACAAAAAGGAGACCGTGTACGGCTCAATGTTTCCGGTACTGTTCGTGAATTTACCGCCCTTGATGTCATCCCGGCAGGAACAGACCGGCTTGAAAAAAGCACATTCTTTTCACAGCTGGAAGCCAATGTACATAGCCACAGAATCCCGGAAGATGGTGACGGCTGGATCATTATCAATACCGAAGAAACCGGATTCATCCCGGAGAGTTCGTTTGCTGCCACTTACAAATAACAGCAGCAGATTGCCAATCAAATTTATCTTATTGGATGAGGAGCATACACAGCAGATGTGCATCAAAAGTGCATGGCTGTTTTACACCTAAAAATGTCGTCCCTAATGACAATCACTCGTGTCTGGTTCACCTATTATTCAGAATGGAAAGCTTGTGGGTGCGGTGACGCATGTCCTTGTGAATGATCCGACAAGAGGTTATGGGATATTCATTGAGAACATGCTTGAGGCATCAAAATAAGAATTAAGGCGGGAGCAAATAAACTCCTGCCTTTTTATGACGTGTATATATTTTTTATGACGTGTATATATTATTAAAAAAGCCGATGTATCGGTGCTATAAAAGAGGAGACTTATATTATGTGTACAGCTATCACTTACAAAACAAAAGATCATTATTTTGGAAGAAATTTGGATATGGAATATTCTTATCAAGAGATGATAACCATCACACCACGAAATTATGTGTTTTGTTTTCGTAAAATGGGTGAGATGAAATGTCATTTTGCGATGATTGGTATGGCTTATATAGTTGAAGAATATCCATTATATTACGATGCTACAAACGAAAAGGGCCTTAGCATAGCGGGATTAAATTTCCCTCAAAATGCAGAATATATGCCATTTTGTGAAGGAAAAGATAATGTAACGCCATTTGAGCTGATTCCATGGATTTTGGGGCAGTGTGCAACTGTTTCGGAATCAGAAGAATTAATAAACCGAATTAATATTTTAAATGAGAATTTTAGTAAAGAGCTTCCGCTATCGCCGCTTCACTGGCTTATCTCAGATAGAGAACGTTCTGTTACGCTCGAGTCTACAAAAAATGGAATAAAAGTCTATGATAATCCGGTTGGTGTCCTTACCAATAATCCGACATTTGATTACCATATGTTCAATCTGAATAACTATATGAAACTTACAAACCAAGAACCTGAAAATACATTTGCAGGGGGAAAAGAAAGTTTAGTATTAAAAACATATTCTCGTGGAATGGGTGCTATGGGGTTACCGGGAGATGCTTCATCTATGTCGCGATTTGTAAGGGCGTCATTCGTGAAAATGAATTCCGTATCCGGAAATTCTGAAGTGCAAAGTGTGAGCCAGTTTTTTCATATATTAAAGTCGGTGGAAATGCAAAGAGGATGCGTTAGCCTAGGTAATAAGCTTTATGATATTACAATATACAGCTCTTGCTGTAATACTGATCGTGGGATTTATTATTATGCTGCATATGATAATAGTCGAATATATGCAGTAGACATGTATAAAGAAAGCTTACAGGGAAGTAAGCTTATAGCGTATCCGCTAAAGAAGGATCAAACAATAGAATGTCAAAATTGATATTAGACTATAAAAGAAATATTTTATCTTTAATGCTATGTTATTTAAATAAATAACTAAATGATAAAATATAAAAAAATATATATTTAAAAAAAACTCACTTGAAAAAGTTGTAATAAATAAATATACTATAGCGAAGAAAATATATAATTAAAACAAAAGATTTTTTTGTAATTGTGGAGCAAAACATGAAGCAGATGAGAAATAAAAATAGCAGTATTGATAATATCTACAAGTTGAATGGAACGGTTCCTATAGCCAAAGCAATTCCATTTGGTATTCAACATGTTTTGGCAATGTTTGTGGCAAATTTGACACCTATTGTGCTTGTTACTGGGGTGAGTAGTTTTACACCTAAGGAAGTAGCGATGTTACTACAAAATGCCATGTTTGTGGCAGGTATAGCAACTCTGATTCAGCTTTATCCTATATGGAAAATTGGAGCAAGGCTACCTATTGTTATGGGTGTTAGTTTTACTTTTGTTGGTGCTTTAACTTCTGTTGCAATTAATCATGGTTATTCTGCTGTAGTGGGAGCTGTTTTAGTAGGTGGCCTTATAGAAGGAACGATAGGACTGTTTGCTAAATACTGGCGAAAAATTATTTCTCCGATTGTAGCTGCTACAGTGGTTACCGCTATTGGATTTTCACTTCTGTCTGTTGGTGCCAGATCCTTTGGCGGTGGATATACAGAGGAATTTGGTTCTTGGGAAAATCTATTGCTAGGTGGTATAACATTAGTTACATGTCTTTTGTGGACAAGTCTTATGAAGGGACATTTAAAACAACTCTCTATACTTGTAGGCTTGATTGTGGGATACATAGTAGCAGTTTTCATGGGTAAGGTTGATTTATCAATGATTTTATCAGATGGAATAATTTCAATACCAAAATTTTTGCCCTTCAAGCCATCATTTAATATATCAGCTATTATATCTGTAGCTATCATATTTCTTGTGTCAGCCACAGAAACAATAGGTGATACTACAGCTATGGTATCAATTGGTTTGGATAGAGATGTAACTGACAAGGAAATATCAGGCTCGTTAGCATGTGATGGATTTTTATCATCCTTCTCATCACTTTTTGGATGTCTTCCCGTAACTTCATTTTCACAAAATGTTGGATTGATTGCAATGACGAAAGTAGTCAATAGATTTACAATTATGACAGGCGCAGTATTCATGATTCTTGCAGGCTTGATTCCTCCTATTGGAAACTTTTTCGCATCACTTCCGGAAGCCGTATTGGGTGGTTGTACAATAATGATGTTTGGCAGCATAATTACATCGGGAATGCAAATGATTTCAAAAGCCGGCTTTACTCAAAGAAATATAACTATTGCAGCTCTTTCACTAGCAGTGGGAATAGGTTTTACAGCTTCTACAGAAATTGACATTTGGAATATTTTTCCGGATTTAATAAAATCTGTATTTGCAGAAAACGTAGTAGCAGTTGTTTTTGTTATTGCAGTGATTTTAAATTTAATATTACCGAAAAATATGGAATTAAAAATAAAAAAATAAATACATAGAGAAAATGGAGATAAGTATGAACTTAGTTGAAGAAAAAATTTTAAAAGCAGGAGTTGTTAAAGAAGGAAACGTATTAAAGGTTGACAGCTTTTTAAATCATCAAATGGATATTGATTTATTCAATGAGATGGGAAAAGAATGGAAAAAACGCTTTGAAGGCAAAAAAATCACGAAGATTCTCACAATTGAGGCTTCAGGCATAGGAATCGCCTGCATTGCAGCGCAGCATTTTAATGTACCTGTGGTTTTTGCAAAGAAATCACAAAGTATAAACCTAGATGGTGATATGTATACAGCCGAGGTTGAATCATTTACTCATAAAAAGAAAAATCAGATTATAGTTTCAAAGAAATTTATAAACGAAGATGATCATGTATTACTTATAGACGATTTTCTTGCTAACGGCTGTGCGTTACAAGGCTTAATACAGCTTGTAAATTCAGCAAATGCAACTGTGGAAGGCATTGGCATTGCAATTGAAAAAGGCTTTCAGCAGGGCGGTAAGATAATCAGAAATTTAGGATACCAATTAGAATCCCTAGCAATTGTTGATTCAATGAATTGGGAAACGGGCGAAATTATATTTAGGGTTCAATAGAGTTTTCCAAAGAAAATTATACGGGGAATTTGCATATATTTAAATGTTAGGTTGCTTATAAAAAAATTGACATTGAGCATAATATGAAGTACACTGTACTACAGAAGGGAGCTGATTTTATGAGTTTTTCACTTAGATTGACAGCAGAAGAAAAAGCCCTTGCGGAAAGTTATGCGAAGCTTCATTCTATGTCACTTGGCGAAGCTTTTAAAAAGGCGTTGTTTGAAAGAATAGAAGACGAATATGATATTGTTGTTGCTCAAGAAGCATATAATGATTATGTTAAGGATGGATGCAAGAGTAGACCAATTTCTGCCTTATGGGAAGAAACGGGTCTATGAAGTATAGTGTTGAAACAACAGCAAGATTCGACAAAGAATTTAAAAAAAGGATTAATGGCTAATAGGAGTGGACAGTGGCGATATAAAATTGGGGATTATCGCCTTATATGCCAAATAGACGATAATAAGCTTATTATATTGGCACTTACCATAGGTCATAGGCGTGATATTTATAATGAATAAAAAATAATAAAGCGAAAGTGATATGCACCACAAAAGTAAAAAGCTTTTGAGGGTGCATATTTTTATGAGTAAGAAGATAGTAAATTACCGCAAAATACATAACCCCATACTTTTGGTAGGGGGATTAGTTTGGGTATATAAGCTATACTTATAATAGAATATAGTATCCCAAAGGAGGACGATAAAATGAAAATTAAGCTTTCAAAAAGAATCGTAAGTGCGATTATTACGCTTATAATATTAGCAGGAATGCTGCCGACAAACATTCCAACAGTTCATGCCGGGCACACTTGTGGTGAATGTGGTGAATGGATTGACGGCTCACCATATTGTAGTGAATGTTATGCGTGTGATGAATGTGTGGAGCTTTGCCTTGAATGTGGAAAGTGTACAGGTTGTACAGGAGCAGAAATTTGTGACGGCTGCTCTGACGAGGAAAGTGGTGATATGTGCACCGATTGTTCGGTAGAAAAAGGCGCACACTGCCCCGAATGTGATTCCTGTTATTTTATAGTGCATGGCTGGTGCGTAGAATGCGGTGCATGTGAAAGCTGCACTGAAATTTGTGAGGACTGCTCTGTAAATCTTGGATACGGAATGCTTTGCTGGGAATGTGCAGAAAGCAAGGATAGTCATTGTCCCGGATGTGGAGGCTGTTATTTTGAAACAGGCTTGTGGTGTGAAGAATGTGGACTATGTGTGGAATGTTCAGAAAACGATAATGGCTGCTCAATAGAAGCCGGAGAAATTTTATGTAAGGAATGTGCTTCTGATAGAGGACATCACTGCCCTGAGTGTGAACAGTGTTATTTTGATGTAGGAAGCTGGTGCGAGGAATGTGGAAAATGCGCAGATTGTTCTCCTGAATGTCTATATTGCTGTGAAGAAGCAGGCGAGGTTATATGTGAGGAATGTGCCATCGAAAACGGAATGCACTGCTCTGAATGTTCGGGATGCTACGATGGTGGCGAATTCTGTATAGAATGTGGTGTTTGCTCGGCTTGTGCAGATATATGTACAACGGATGAGCTTTGTATAGATTGTGCAATAGCAGAAGGCTATCATTGCCCAAGCTGTGAAGAATGTGCAGACCAGGCTGTTATTTGTGAGGGTTGTGGTGAAAGATGCATTGATTGTGCAAGTGACTTCTGTGAAAACTGCAATTTGTGCTCTGAATGTGTTCTTATATGTCAGGGATGCGCTTCGTGTGAGGAATGTGCAATAATTTGTCCAAGCTGCGAAGAATATTGCTCAGAATGTGAGGGTATTTGCGATTATTGTGATTTGTGCCTTGTATGCTGTGAGGATCTTGCTAATATTGAAGGCTGCGACTGCACAGAATGGGTATGTGTAGATAGCATTGACTGGGAGGAGCATTTTAATGATACACATACTGAAATGGACGGAAGTCATAGTATAAGACCTGTTACAACTTGGAATTTTGATGATGAATATCATTGGCACGAGTGTGTATATTGTAATGAAATTGCGCATCAAACGGGAAAAGGTGCACATAGTTACGATGCAACAGGTAAATGTACGACCTGTTATTATGTGAAAGATGCTAAAATTCAAATTGTTGTGCAGCCAAAGGATGCTAAAGATGCTTATGTGAAAAGTGATTATGAATTACCAGACGAGAGAAATATTGTTACCTTTACTGTAAAAGCAATTGGTAATAGTAAGCTTACATATACATGGTACGAGGGCTATTATAATCATAGTTTAGGTGCAATTAAGTATTTTGAAATTTCTCGTGAACCTGAAGAAGGGGAATATTTTGACGGTTCAAAGATAAGCATTTATGTTTCGACAGATGCCTGTTATACTGATTGGTATGTTAAATGTGTTATAACAGATGAGGACGGCAATGAAGTGGCAACACGTGATGCATTAGTGCAAGCAAGACATAACTACCAGTATTATGAGGGCTATGTAAATCATGAAAAGCCATGTCCGGCGGCAGAAAGAAACCTTTACGGTCACGTTCTGCAATGTATCGGAGAAGGTTGCGAAGAAGTATCTCGTTTGCTTCCGCATGAGGATGAAGATAGAGACGGCTTTTGTGATGTATGTGATTTTGAAATAGGAAAAATTCTCATTACAAAGCAACCAAAAGATGACAAGAATGTCTATGTATATGGTCCGCTTGAGGATTACACTGACAATAACTTTGCTCACTTTAGCGTTAGTGCCGAAGGAGAAAGTGAATTAACTTATACATGGTGCAGAAAAATGTATGTAGGCGGTGTGCTGAAATATGTGCCACTAACTAACCCTGTGCCAGGTGAGTGTTTCGACGAACCAAATGCTTCAATATTGGTTCCAATGGATGCTTGTTATAATAAATATACGTATGCCTGCATAATCACAGATGAAGACGGCAATGAAACAAGAACGATAGATGTATTTATTGAAGCAAGACATAATTATCAATATTTTGAGGATTATCTAAGTACTCGTGAAAATTCATATTTTTATGCAAGAAAAAGGTATAATGGCCATATTTTAGTATGTGTAGGTGAGGGCTGCGAAAAGGTAACAAGACTTCGCCAGCACGAAGATACAAATCTCGACTATATATGTGAAATTTGTGATTTTAAAAAGGATATGTATGAAACTATTGGCATTTCCGTTACTGCGCCGGTAGAAGGAAACCTGCCAAACTATAATGTTACGTGTGACCGCCCGGCATGCTATACTGCTATGGGAAACTCCAGTGATTATACACAATATAGATTTTGGTTCGTATCAGATAATGGAGTAGATAATTGGAGATTGATGGACAAAAATACTCCTTTTGAAGCAGGAAAATACTATAAGTTTGAAGTTGAAATGGCAACATATGACGGGTATGAATTTTGGCAGATGGTTTCATACGATGGCGAAGAACCATATATCTGGGCATATGTAAATGGAAATTTGACTAAAGCCCATAAGACTTATGGAAAGGATCCTTCAAGATTTGTTACCATAAGCTATGAATTTGGTATATGCAACGACAGTGTTATTGAGAACATTGTTATTGAAAATGTCACAACACCTGTTGCAGGAGAAAAACCAACTTACTCTGCGACAGTTCGAGGCAGTGGATATTATATAGATTATCAAAAGAATGTTCAGCTTGATGATTATTGGAACAATCCTCAGAAAAAGCCACACTATATTAAAAATGGTATCGGCTGGTTTGATGTGACAAAATTTGACTGGGTTTATGAAAATGAAACGTTTATTCCGGGACATCAATACGAGGTATGTGTATATCTTAAGACAGATGATGGTTATACATTCTATCTCGATAAAGGGTTTGAAATGCTTTTTACGGCCTCTGTAAATGGATTTGCTGCAACAGGTAATACAACAACATCTGACGGATTAACAAATCAGACAATCAGCACTTCATTTAACTGTGAAGGAAAGAAAATAACTAATATAATGGTTTATGGACTTAGCGTGCCACGTGCAGGTAAAACGCCTGATTATACTGCAACTGCTGCATATCCTGAGTGGTATCAATTAGATCCTAATTATGCAGGTACAGGAGGAATTGTTTGGTTCGATAATGAAGGTAATCAAATGGAACCTACAGATACATTTGTAAAGGG
>JAZNOJ010000033.1:0-7178 GCA_045580735.1 Candidatus Egerieisoma sp.
TTACCTGAGTTGCCGTTATTATTAACATCGTTCTGAATAACCTCACCACCAACAATATCAGATGTCACATCTTCGGTTGTTGTTGTACTACTACAACCGGTGAAAACAGTTAATAGCATACATAAAATAACCATTATTGCGAATAATCTTTTTTTCATATTTCTTCTCCTGTCCGACTTCAAGTCAATTAATGTTTAGCAAAATTCCGTAAAATCTCACTAATTATATTTTATTATACATTATCAGCCTGAAAATTTATATAAATAAAACACTATGTCTATTTTTTGAATTTATTTAAAATAGCATATTTTTTATAATACATACACTACATCAACATAGTTTGCCAAATTTCATATCATAATTTTATTCGTATCATATAAATGAGAATTCACTATTTAAATCTTAACCACAAAAACATGAGATAATTATATTTTAAATTGCATATTATATTAGTCAAGTGCGTTTTATATTTTGCAATATTAATTTATAATTTATTGTATAATTCATTTGAGGTGCATTATATGAAAAATGAAGTAACTTTTGCAAATAGAGATAGACTAATACAAATCGGATTAATTATTTCCACATTCCGAAAAATGCGTGGCTTATCTCAAGAGCAGTTGTCCGAGCGTTCCGGTGTCAGCAGAACACATATTAGCAACATTGAAGCACCAAATGTAGTAAAATCTTTTTCATTAGATATTTTATATCGCATTGCAGATGCATTGAATATTGAGGCACATGATATTTTAAAAGCTGCCACCATACCGGATGAAATAATAAAAAATAAATGAACATAAACTTTGTTATTTTACATTCAAATAATAATTTATCAACAAATTTAGGCCCTTTATAGAAATAAGCCGTTAGTGTTTATGTAAACACTAACGGCTTATTTTGATATAATAAAATAATATTAAAAAGCACAATTCGTTTTTAGATACCAATAATACCGAGAGCTATCGTACCAGCCAATATTCCAATCCACTGTTTTATACTTAGTTTCTCTTTGAAAAATATAATATCAGCAATAAGAGTTATAAATATTAAACCCCCGTTAATAATTGGGAAAAATATCACTTTTGGAAGTGTACCAGCAAGATATAAATTAATTATATGTACCAATCCCATAAAAGCCCCTGAGGAACCGGCTTGAATAATTGCAGAACCTCTAACAGAGAAATTCGACTTTTGCTTTCGCTCGGCAATTTGCCATCCAACAAAATTTATTAATACAGAAAAAATAAAAGCATATCTTAAAAAAGCAAATAATTCATTTGAATAATTTGATGCTTGGTGAATAGTTTGGAGAATTCCTATCACACCCAAAAAAGACATTGCCAAAAACGAAAATATTAACCATTTTAGATTTATAGATTCCTTTTTAATTCCAAGAGACAACGCCATTGATAAAACAATAATTAACAATAATATTATTTGTAGTACAGTGATTTTTTCTTTCCACGCAATAACCCCGAAAACAATCGGAATCAAAAGACTTGCACCTTGAATAAAAGTAGTAAATGACATAGTACCGCATTTCAATGCTTTGAGAAAAAAATACTGATTAAGCCATATAGCCAATGCAAAAAAAACAGCAAGAATTATTGTATATGTCGATACCGCATTTACTTTAAAAAACATTAAAACAAAAGTTGAACCTATATACATAAAAAAATTAAATTTATAAATATCTGTTTCTGTTTTTAAAATATTTTTGCTGAAAGTATTAGAAAATATATTTTTTGATGTTTCAAGCACAATACTTAATAACAGAAGAAAATAAAGTATTACATTCATTTTTTCTTTTCCTTAAAAATTTATTGTATCTTAAGATACACATATTTAACAGAATTATTTTATTGTAATTTTTCTTACAAATGCCGCCTTAGTGCGATTTCCATTTTTATCAGTATAAAACTGATTATTGTAACATACAATTACAGTATCATCGGATATTTTTTCGATAAATGTATTACTATAACTACAAGAATTCATATACTTACTATCTAAATCACTTATACCATTGTCTCTTTCTTCAGTTAATGTTTTACCTATAATACTATACGAATCACTCCAAGTGTCACCTTTATCTGTCGAAACCTTAAAATGCACGCCGGGTCTGCCATAAACCACGAGCAGCACACCGTTTTTCAAGGCTACTATATGCGGAGTAACGCTTGAATCAGCAATTTCTTTTGGCTGTGTCCAGGTTTTTCCACCATCAAAGGATGCGCAGAATCTACATCCCCAGCATTTTGTATCGTCTATATTCGGATTGATGCTCATGTCCATACGCATTACGCAATACATTGAGCCATCCTCTGAAACTGCCAGAGAAACCTCACCACCGTCACCGCCGTAGCCGTAGGGCATTTCTACGCTACTTGCAACCGTAGCCCTCTTTTTCCAGGTTCTTCCGCCATCCTCCGAAGCCACAAGGTAGATTTCACTACAGAATCTATCGCAGACATTTGGATTTTGTCCCGTAGAAAGTGCAACTAATGTGCCGTCCGAAAGCTGTTTTAGCGAAGACATATAAGGTGATTTAAAAATAAACGGTTGTATGTATTCTTCTACATCCACAAATACATTGTCCTTATTAGGTTTATCAGAAAAGCTGGTATCTGTATTTGCTTTATAATTTACAAGCACTTCTCTTTCGGGAAAATCAAAATCAATTTCCTTATAGCTGATGTTTCCGTTTTTATCAATTCTTCCAATTTCAATTCCCTTGCATTCAGCGGGGATTTCGCCATAAGGATATGAGTGAACCATAGCCTCTCCACAAGGATGCATAAAATCCTTTTTAAAAGGCACATTTTTTATAGGAGCGCAGTTTTTTCTGTATTTGAAAAATAATTTTTCACCATTTCGAAGATTCAGATATGGTGGATCGATACCCGTAAGAATACTTATATCATAAAGCTTTTCACCGTCGGGCTCAAAAGACCAACTATCACCATTGTCCCTTGAAACAAAATACAGATTTTCCAAAACAAACAAGCTGTTTATATCGGAATTATCGGCCTCTCCGTTGAATCTGATTATCAACTCACCGCCTGCAGCGCGCCACATACGCGGAATAGCATATGCGCCCCACTCCGCTACCCGTTCATTCATCTCAGGTGCATAAACAAGAATAGGTTCACTTATTTCTATCAATATAATCTACTCCAATTCTAAGGTTGCTTGCCTATATACGCTAAAATACCGCCGTCAACATATAAAATATGGCCATTCACGAAATCCGAGGCATTTGATGCTAAAAACACAGCAGGACCAACTAAATCTTCAGGATTTCCCCAGCGCCCTGCAGGAGTTTTTGATATAATAAAAGAATCAAATGGATGCCTTGAACCATCTTCCTGAATTTCACGCAACGGTGCGGTTTGGGGTGTTGCTATATATCCGGGTCCTATACCGTTACACTGTATATTATATTTGCCGTATTCTGAACAAATATTTTTTGTAAGCATTTTAAGTCCGCCTTTGGCCGCCGCATAAGCCGACACTGTTTCCCTACCAAGCTCGGACATCATAGAACAAATATTAATAATCTTGCCATGGCCCTTCTTAATCATTGAAGGAATCACAGTTTTTGCCACAATGTAGGGCGCTACAAGATCTACATCAACAACTTTTCGAAAATCCTCAGCCTTCATCTCATGCATAGGAATTCTTTTAATAATTCCTGCATTGTTTACAAGAATATCGACCGAACCCAATTCTTTTTCGATTTCTTCTATCATTTCTTTTACTGCATCTTCATCGGTTACATCGCAAACAAATCCCTTTGCATCAATACCACATTCCCGATAGCATTTAATTCCATTTTCCACAAGTTCAGCACTAATATCATTAAAAACTATCTGTGCGCCCGCAGCCGCCAAGCCTTTGGCAATGGCAAAGCCGATACCGTATGAGCCACCCGTTACCAATGCAATCTTACCATTTAAATCAAACATAGCGTTCTCCCTAATTATAATTGTATTTCATAGTTTCGTAATAAGCATATTCTGCGTACTCTTCAAGCTCACCACGGTCATATAAATACTGCAAAACAGTATATCTTACACGGAATGTTCTACCTCTTAATACACCCTCAATAAATTTTTCCTTTTCAGTTACTGTAAACGGAATTTTAATTTTCTCCTGAAGCTTTAAAATTTTTTCAAACGCAGAGAGATATTTTGATATCATCTCTTTAAGCCATTCCTCATTAGTTTCTTCGTAAAGTTTTTTAAACATTAATATTGCTGCAAATGTGGCTTCACCAACTTCAATACCATGAAGATTCGGCACTTTACCGTTTTCAATATCCATAATCTCCCAAGTTTGCCCGACCATATGCTCGGTGCCTGAAGCCGGTCTTGAAGAACCTGTATAAGCAATGCCTAAACCTGAAAGAATAAGTCCCTCAATAGTATTTTTTATAGTATTGATTTTCCTTTCTTTTAAAGAAACTGCCAAATCAATACATTTGTCGGTCGCTTCAAGTACCATACTGGCAACTTTTGGGCAGTAGTATTCACCTGTGAGTTTTTGCGAAATTTCCCAGTCAAGAATAGCAACATATTTACCTATCATATCGCCTACGCCAGCAAGCAAGAGCTCGTACGGTGCGTTAGCGCAAATATCCAAATCTATGATTATATGTCGCGCAGTTGAGCAAGTATAAACAATTTTTCTATTGCCCACGATAAGCGGCGCCACCACCGAAACATAGCCGTCCATTGAAGGCGCAGTGCCCACAACACCATATTCTACACCAAGGCGATAGCTTACCATACGGCAAATATCATTAACCGAGCCAGAGCCAACAGCTAATATGTAATCAGGATTGGTTGAAAAAGAGTTTATATCATAAACATCATCATCAATTCCGGATTCAATAAGCACCTTACCTACATTGGCATTAGTAGGCAGTTCGGGTTCATCAATAATACATATATGCGAAAGTATACCCGCTTCTTTTAGTAGTTGCTCTACTCTTTTACCCGCCACTTCATAAGTGTTTTTGTCTGCAACCATAAATACTTTTTTATAGTCCTTTAAAATTTCAGCAACCTTTTCAACCGCTCCCTGCGATACTTCAATCAACTTTATCGGTGCTGTATGCTTTTTTTGACTACAGTTACAATCTATTTCAAACATAAACATACCCTCCACTATATTATCTTTACATAATAATAACAAAAAACTTTCTTCTTAACCATAAATAATTTACCAAGATTTTGCTATTTGATAAAAAAAACGCTCTTTTAGTATATAATGATTAATTTATTTTTACTTCATATATCCACCATATTATACGCATCGTTCCCATTAAAATATTTTTTTATTGTAAAACCGTATTTTACTTCTAAAGTCACCAACTATATATCTGAACAATTTATGAATGGTATAATTAATGCAAGCGAACTTGTATATTGCGGATTACTAGGACCAGATATACCTGCTAGCACCTCTATACAAATATTCAAGTCGTAATTCACAGCCATAAGCATACGAGTTAATTTTATTTCTTCAGGCAAAGTCTTTTCTTCCTACACACCAAAGCATTATTACTTCCAACTGTGTGGATGTTTGTTGCGTTATTTGTCGAGATTTATCTTTATTAATTATTATGTCTCCTTTTTAAGCTATATCTGTTCCTGAGCAGTAGTTCAATTCAATATTCCGCTATGCTTACGCTTCACTTTTACATTCAGAAAAAACATTACAGAAATTTGTTTTTTAAGCGGATTCAATTCTATGGCACATTTTCAAAGAGAGTTTGAAAATGTGTCTCCTCCTTTTAAAAGTTTTAAAAAAGGCCTTCTGAATAATTCAGAAAGCCTTAAAACCAAAATTAATAGTACTTATAAGAGAACTTCTTTATTGGTTCCATAAAAAATATCATCTTTATCGCTAATAAGCTTAAAAAATTCTTCTAATTTAACCCAATAATCTGTTTCGTAATCCATTTCATATGAATGACCCCAAATATAAAAAATCTTAGGGGTTTCAGTTTCTAATTCAATAAATCTTTGTCCTAATCTCATCATATCATCAAAATCAAGATGATAAACTGTTGGATTAAAACGATAAAGATTTTCTTGTATATCAAAACTATTATTTGAAGTAATAGTACGACAGTATTTAATACCTGTATTTTCTCTTATTATTTTTGCAACTCTATCATCGTTATTAACTCCGCCACAAGGATAAGCCATACCAACAACTTCATATCCTACAAGTTGCGATAAATTAACCCTATCCGTTTCAACTTGACGAATGACTTCCGATGTATCACATTGAGTAAGATTAGGATGTGTCAATGTATGCACTGCAATTTCATGACAGTCATAAATATATTTTACATCATTGATATGTATTTTGTAATGAGATATTTTTTTATTATTATCCTTCAAAATTCCCCTTTGATTTAAAAGTTCGGAATTAAGATTAAATGTGCATTTTAGATTATATTTATTTAACAATTCAATCAATCGGATATCTTGTGTTATACCATCATCATAACTAAAAGTAATTGCCTTATTTTTACGTCCCCAACCCAAAAACATATAATCGTCACCCTTTATAATTGAATTAATATTTATACTTATTATATCATATTTACAAATAAAAATAAATAAGATTTATTTTACATTTTTATATTAAGAAACTTTTACATTGTTTTTGTACCATAAATACAGGATTTTTTTGGAATTTATTCCTAACCAAATCGCACTCTTAGAATTGAAAAGAATAAATTCTTACTATTTTATCAACATCAAAAATATTACGAATTTGTATATTTATTCTCAGTTCTAATATCCTAGTATTGGGATATTCACTTTCCCGTATCATCATGACAGGTACCACCTACCACCGTTTGGGTATAGATACCCCTTGGTAGGTGGTACCTTTTTATTTTGATCGCAATTTATAAAGCAAACTACTCTTGCCACCTTTGGTTCGGTATCGCTGTTCGGTTTCGAGTAAGCACTCTTTTTTTAGGTCTTTTATTGCTCTGCGAACTGTGGAAGGAGATAGTTTTAAATCTTTAGAGATAGTAGATATCGCAGGCCAACATTCCCCTTGCTTGTTTGCTCGGTCGTATAGATATGTATAAATAGATATAGCACGGTGAGGCAGGTCGGTGTTGTATAAAAACTCAAGCCTGCCCATCA
>JAZNOJ010000034.1:0-11211 GCA_045580735.1 Candidatus Egerieisoma sp.
ATTACCGGATAAAAACATCGGTGTAGCAGATGTTCTTTCAGGATCATAGTCTCTTATATAATTTCCATCTTCTATTGTCAAATTACCGCGTCCATAAAAGGCACTTACATTGTAATTGCCGAGGTCAAAAGTACCATTTCCGCGAATGATTACATTAGATTGTTTTGTTGCGTTAGTATATGCCTGTGACCACATAGCATTAGTGTTGGAATATTTGTCCCTTGTTGCAAAAAGTGTCTTTTCATTCATATCGAAAATAAAGTTAGATGTATTAGTTACATTGATTTGGTCAGCAACATTTATATCCTCCATCAAAACTATTTTGTATAATTGTCCATCACCAAAATAATCAGCTACTGCAATTTTCAAATCTTCTTCATCAAATACATACACAACTCTGCCGTCTTGCCATAGCGGAACAATTGTGCCCGCTTTAGGATTACCGCTCGCATTACGTAATTTTTCCACATCAACGTCCTCTTGTTCATATGATTGAACTGCTTCGTTTCTTCTATTATGTAACAATTCTTCATCACATTTCACAGTATATGTAGGAACATAAAATTCAACTTTGTTGCCGGCTTCATCAGTATAGCTGTAAGTCGTTTTTCCTTCTATAATTTCATACCAATCAGGAAGATCAGTATCCAGCCTTCCTTGACCTTCGAGAGTAGTACCTTGTGTAGTTGGGCAATATATTCCCGAAAAAGGATTATCTTTATAGTTTTGCGCACACATTTCGTCACCCCAAGCAGGATTTTGAACTACAAACGTACCTCCCAAGATACGAATCGGACCACTACTCTTGTTAATCGCAGAATGAAATCCTCTTGCACAAGGACCATAGATGTATTCATCAGTAAATTCCGTAGTGATTGTACCATCAAGCGCCTTTGTATAGAGATTAATTCCGCCGTCAGCTTTTGTAGCCGTTTTGTATGAGCCATCTTCATTTTTCAGCCATTTACCATTTTTCGTGTCATATACAGGTAATTCAAATGTTTGATTGCCATTTTCATCATATTTTTTATAAAAGCTGGTACTTGCACTAATTTTTTCGTCTAAACACCAATATCCATTGTCAAAGTAACCATCATAAATAACAAGCTCCGCACTTCCTATTCCAGGAAAAAATGTTGCATAATGAAAAGCAGTTTCCCCTGTTCGAGTAGGATCATAGTCACGAATAAAATTGCCATTTTCAATAGTCATTTTTCCAAAATATGCAAACAAATGAGTTTTCTCATTACCCATGTCAAATGTTCCATTTCCACGAATTATTACCTCTGGAGAAGATACGACTTTACCATTAGAATCCTTTATTCTATCATGATACCAAAAACACGATTCTCCAGTTGTTGCACTTAAAACAAACCACTCTCCATCTTCTTCTAAATAAATTGTCTTACCATTCATATCTAAAACGAATTTAGCATCACCAGCAACCTTCAAATACTCATCGCAAGGTATATCATTCATCATAACTATCTTATATGGTTGCCCGTCTTCAAAATAATCATCTACTGCAACTTGAAGTTCAGCCTCATTCCATACGTACACAATTCTTTCTGCTCCAAAACCCTCAGGATTTTCATCATTTGCCCTATATTGCTCAATCAAATACTCTTTTTCACTTATAAATCCAGCATTAGTAAAAGCATCAAATGGGTTTGCGTATTCTCCATTTATTCTTGCCAATGCCATATAGCTATTAATATATAACCCAAAATCGTAACCATATTTTACCGTTTCAGATCTGCTTTCAGCATTTTCACCAAGATCCGTATAAAGAGTTGAATAATATTCCGGGTGTATATACTTTTCGCTTACATAAATAGTATCTTCTTTAAGAATATTAAAATATGGACAATCCATAGGCTGGCCATCTACAGTTTTAACTTCATTTGTGCCATAATATTGTTGTTTTGTAATCTTGTCAAGACCAGTACTTTTGTCCTTCATAATGTAGGAACTCAAATATGTAGCTCCCTGATTTACTGTTTCTTTATCCGAATCGTTTCCTATTTCTATTGTAAAATTTTTGTTATAGTTATTTGTTTTAAAATAATCGTTCTCATTATAGTAAACATATAATGCTCCGCCATTTAAACCAACAGCCTGCTTTCCTTCTGCTGTATAAACCGGTGTCCAATAATCTTCTAAATCATAATATATAGGCTTTACTTCATTAGGATTTTCTTCTGGATCATTTACGCCAAGCTCCTCAAAGCCTTCCTCTGTAAAATATTCAGGGAAATTATCCTCAATAACCTCTATATATAAATATGCAGGCGCACCGCTCTTTTTAGTGATAAAAACTTTAGGGTCCTTGGGTATGTTTACACCCGGCATTACATAATCATACAGATTCTGTCTTGATGGCTCCACTCCCGATACATTAAGGCCATCGTAACTTCCGTCAGTATCTTTAGTACCAATTTTAGCCAATTTATACGCACCGGTGCTCGTCAAAGTTACGGGGCTTTCGTATATATCGGCCTCGTCACCTTGTAGCAAAAGCGACACTTGAACAGAGCTTTGAAGCGTTTCCTTCGTAAGCCAGCTAGCTATAAGCTCCTGCGAAAAAATACAAACGACAATCATTACTAGAAATAAAATAGCTATTAATATCCATTTATCTTTTTGTTTGCTCATGTTTTATCCCCCACTTTATGATGCGATATTAAATATTATATATAAAAAGCATAAGTATACAAGATAAGTATGCTTATTCTACTCCCCCTTCGCATATTCTGTCAATATTTTTCTTCAATTTATTCACGTTTTATTTACATTTTTAACGTGTATTGTGTTATTAAAAAACAAAAAAAGGCTTTGATTATAGTAACCAAAACCTTATAATTATCAACTTATAATAATTAATAATCGTTATTTGTCTTCTTTCTTTCCTTCAAGGAATGAGTAAACGAGAGCTGCCAAAACGCCACCTACTAGTGGAGCTACGATAAATACCCAAACATTAGAAAGTGCATCTCCGCCAACGAAAAGTGCAGGGCCAAAGCTACGAGCAGGGTTAACTGATGTACCTGTAAAATAAATACCAAATATGTGTACTAATGTAAGTGTTCCACCAATTACCAGTCCTGCAATTGTGCCATTTTCAACTTTTGATGTAACACCTAAAATTGCAAGTACAAATACAAAAGTAAGAATAACCTCAATAATTAACGATTTAACAATATCACCTTCAAACAAGCCATTCGCACCAAGTCCCAATTTAGGATCAATGAGAGCCTTCAATACTGCTGCACCAGCGATTGCACCAGCAAATTGAGCTACTACATATCCTACAAAATCCTTGATTGAAAGTTTTTTATTAACCAGCATAGCTATTGATACAGCAGGATTAATATGGCAACCTGAAATATTACCTATTGAATACGCCATAGCAACAATTACAAGACCAAACGCTAATGCTGTAAGGGCATAAGCCGCATCAAAAACGTTTGTTTTGCAACCTAAAACTGCTGCTGTACCGCAAGCAAAAACTACTAGTACAAAAGTCCCTATAAATTCTGCAATGTACTTTTTAATTGAATTCATATGAATCCCTCCTATTTTTATTTCAAAAAAAATTTTATTCTCTCAATATAATTCTGTCAATCAAATTTTCATCATCTCTAAATCATCGTGAAAGCGCCTTAGTGTTCTTCTTAAAAAATACTCGATTTCGATACTATACAAAATCCAAGGATATATACTTACCGAAATATTATCATAAAAAATCCCTCTCATATGATATATATCATACAAGAGGGAAAAATTGTGTTTTTACTAATTATTAATTAGTCATCAATTGATTTATCAAGTGCTTTATTGCAAATATCATAAACTTCACTTGATGGTGCTTTTGTAAGTAATGTAACTACCACAGCTATTACTGCACCTGCTACAAATCCCGGGAATATTTCGTAAACCTCTGTATCGAAAATAACAGGCTCCATTACCGTATTTGTGAAAAGTACAAGCCATAAAATATCAACTATTGCGCCACCTAATATTCCGGCTACTGCTCCCGGATAATTGAAGCGTTTCCAGAAAAGCGACAATATTACAACAGGACCAAAGGAAGCACCAAAAAGTCCCCACGCATTTTCTACCATGCTCATAATACTGCTTGCCCATGAGTCTGCATTGTTATATCCACTCTTTGCTATGAAAAATGCAACTATTGCAATTACTACAACAACTATTCTACCAACCCAAAGAGTTTCTTTTTCAGATGCTTTGTCTTTACGAATAATAGGATTGTAAATATCACTTGTAAACGAAGAAGAAGCTACAAGGAGCTGTGAATCTGCTGTACTCATAGAAGCTGCCACGATTGCTGCAAGCAAAAGCCCTGCTATAAATCCTGGGAAAATATCTAAAACAACCTCTATAAACACTCTTGACTGATTATTTGGAAGTATCTTATCTGCCAAAGCGGTGCCATTTTCCAATATGTATGTTCTTCCTAAGAAAGCTATTGCGATAGCTGCAGCTAATGTAATAATAAGCCATGTTATAGCAACTGCAGAAGACTTCTTTATCATTTTTGAATTCTTTACTGCCATAAATCTTACAAGAATATGTGGCATACCAAAATATCCAAATCCCCATGCAAGACCTGACACAATTTCCTGCCAAGGAGCTTTAAAAGGATTGCTTGAAAACGCATTAACACCCTCAGCAAACGCCTCTGTCTTAGATGCATCGAAATCACCTAATGCAACCATTACAATCGGCACAGTCAAAAGTGCTACGAGCATAAGTAAGCCTTGGAAAAAGTCCGTCCAACTAACTGCCTTAAAACCACCCATGAATGTGTATATTAGTATTATTACGGCAAAAATAACCATCGCAAGAGTTTCCTTACCTTCAAGCTGAGGAAGAACAGTTATGAATACCGTTGTACCAGCATTAAATGCTGAAGCTACATAAACCGTAAAACTAATTAAGAAAATTACTGCACAGATGATCTTCAATATAGAGCTTTTTGAAGCAAATCTGTTTGTAAGATATTGAGGAAGCGTTATAGAATCGTTTGCTGCCTTTGAAAAACGTCTTAACCTTTTTGCGACTAAAAGCCAGTTTAAAATAGTACCAATAGCCAAACCTATTCCTATCCAAACCTGACCCATACCAAAGGCCAAAATGCTTCCAGGGAAGCCCATCAAAAGCCAACCTGACATATCAGAGGCTTGGGCACTCATTGCTGTTACCCATGGTCCCATCGAACGTCCACCGAGGAAATATTCTTTATCTCCTCCGCTTTTTGAGCGAAGAAAGAAGTAAATACCGATGCCTAAAACGGCTATGAAGTACAACACGAATGCAAGTACTCTACTATCCATTATTTTCAAATCCCTTCTATATTTAAATATATTTTTTTATGATTTTATAAATCATTCTTTTGATTATAACATTATCACTTTACTGTAGTCAAGCAAAAAACAAAATCTTTTTCATTAATCTTTTTCTTTAAATGGTTTTTGCTTCAAAATTAAATACACAACACGGTGAAAGCATGTCAATATACAACTGAAATTCTATCTATTGCGTATTTCTTCATAATTTCTATATCATTTTTCGTTATTACTTCGCCGCTTATCACTACAGGTATTGCGGGTGGGCAAACAACAACAGGTGCAGCGCAAATTTTTCCTACTGATTGTTCTATAGGAATAATTTCTGACATTGAAAATACAGCCTCACGAATCGACATTTTGCTATCATGAGTACAATATTCTTTTAAAATTGCCGAATTTTCTTCTAAATCTTTGCCTTTAAATATTCCCTCATTATAAAAATTCTGTATCTTTTTTATTTCCTCGGAAAAAACAGCCAAAAGATTATCATAATCCTCATCGCGATTTTCAGTTGTAATCATTAAAACGATATAGTCTTCATCATACATCTCTGGGAAAATATCATTTTTAGCCAATACTTTTGCAAACGATTTTCCATTTATTCCTGATTTCGCGACATTCACAACAATTTTTAGAGGTTCAGTATCGTGTACCTCAAAGCCGAGCTCACATAACTGTTTTTTTGTTTCAAAAATTTTACATAATGTATGTTCAATTTTCTGCAAAAATTCCTCTTTTAAATATCTGTTGCATAAATCGAGGGAAGCCAAAACAAGATATGAAGGACTTGTGCTTCCGAAAACTCTCAACATATTTTCTGCAGACGATATATATTTTTCATCGCAATCTGTTGAAAAATGTAGATATGCACCGCCCGTTAGAACAGGCAATGTTTTATGCGCAGAATCACAACAAATATCTGCTCCTGCTTGAATAGGATGTTTATATTTTTCCATGAATGCTAAATAAGCTCCATGGGCATTGTCTACAAGCAATACTATGTTGTTTTGGTGGCATACCTTTGAAATACTTTCAATATCGGCAATATTTCCCATATAATCTGGTGAAGTCACGTATAATGCATCGGGATTTTTACCATATTTTTCATTTACAGCTCGAATTCCATTTTTTATATCTTCTTCCGTGATTATACAGCTACACAAATGTGTGAAATTTTTAGGATATATCCATTCTACTTCTAAATCAAGCGCCGCCACAGCATACACAAAAGACTTGTGAACATTTCTTGCTGCTAAAATGACTGTTTTTAACGAGTTATCTTTAATTCTTTTGCAAGCATTAACAGTACCTAACATAGCTCGTATGCAATGACTCGAACCCTCTGTAGAATAAAAAGTTTTTTTAGTATGGAAAATATGAGCTGCATTTTCCATACTTTTTTGTATTATTCCTGTCTCACCACAGCTTCCATAAAGCACATCTGCACCGTCAATTTCAGTTATATCAAAAGGTTCGCAGCCTATACGACATATGCCTTTATGTCCGGGCATATGAAAACGTGTGCCTTTTGCTTTTGCGTATTTTAATACGAAATCATAAATCGGAGTATCAATAGATTCAAAATTTTCATTTGCATTATCTTTACTATCACAATTTGATTTTATTCGGTTGTTTGAGTTTATGTCTGTAGAAAATACCATTTTATATTCCTTTTATTCGTTTAACCTTTTCTTTTTAATATTTTTACATTACTATTTCATAGCCTATAAATATTGGTATTATTCTGCCTCAGCAACCTTCATCATTACAGCACATTCCATTCTCTTTTTAAAAAGCTCACAGCCATATTCATATACACCCTGTATACTACCTGTCGCATGATAAGAATTTGCAGCACAGCCACCAGAACAGTATAATTTCGCCCAACAATCCTTACATTCTTTACGTGCGTACGCATTACATGAACGAAACTCATCCTGAACAGCCTTATTCGTCACACCATCCCATACATTACCCAATAAATACTTTGAATCTCCAACAAATTGGTGACACGGGTAGAGGTCACCCCATGGCGTAACAGCCATATATTCTGTACCGGAGCCACAGCCTGTAATTCTTTTATATATACATGGGCCATTGGTTAAATCTATCATATAGTGGTAAAATGTAAATCCATTTCCTGCTTTTTTTCTTCTAACCATCTCTTTTGCAAGTATTTCATATTGTTCAAAAAGCTTTGGTAAATCCTCCTGAGTAAGTGCATACGGATCATCAGGCGGACATACAACAGGCTCCATGCTAAGCTCTGTAAAGCCCAAATCGGCCATATGAAAAATATCATTTGTAAAATCCACGTTGTTATGAGTAAATGTACCTCTCATGTAGTAATCCTTGCCATTACGAGCTTCTACAAGCTTTTTAAACTTGGGAACAATTAGGTCATAGCTACCTCTGCCGGCATGGTCTACTCTGAAATGGTCGTTTATATTTTTTCTGCCATCAAGGCTTAGCACCACATTGCTCATTTCCTTATTGGCAAATTCAATTACGTCATCATCTATCAAGACACCATTCGTTGTAAGTGTAAATCTAAAGTTCTTATTATGCTCTTTTTCGACACTTCTTGCATACTCTACTAACTTTTTGACTACATCAAAGTTCATAAGTGGCTCACCACCGAAAAAGTCAACTTCTAAATTTTTTCTCGAACCAGAATTTGCAATTAAGAAATCGAATGCCTGTTTACCCGTTTCAAAGCTCATAAGTGCCCTGTCTCCATGATATTTACCTTGACTTGCAAAGCAATATGAGCAATTCAAATTACATGTATGTGCCACATGTAAGCAAAGAGCTTTTATTACATTGCTATTATTTTTATAATCAATTGCTAAATTTTCAAATTCGTCTTCAGTAAAAAGCTTGCCGGCCTCTTCTAATGTTTTTATATCCTCAAGACATTCTTCTACATCAGCCGTAGTTATATCAGGATATTTCTCTGTGATACTCTTTACTATTTCTTCCTTTTCGTTTGTCTTATACATCGAAATAATATCATATGCAACCTCATCAACGCTGTGCACAGAACCACTGCAGGTATCTAATACTATATTGTATCCATTTAATTTATATTGATGAACCATTTTATGCTCCTTTTTTCCTATTTAAAAACATAAAGCGCTGCCCTACTAAGATAAGGCAACGCTCACAATTACGGAATAAAATTATTTATTGTTCTTATTCTCGCACTTTTGGTTTGCTACGCCACATGATGTCTTGCATGCTGATTGACATGATGTTTGGCATTCACCACAACCACCTTTAGCAGCTGTTTTTGTAATATCTTTTGTTTCGATAGTTTTAATTCTGCTCATTGGTATTACCTCCAAATTGTTTTTAACTTCATTATTAACGCCTTAAACTTTATCATAGTAGTCGCAAGTTGTCAACCGAAAACGCTGAAATGACGTTATAAATTAATATCTTGTGTACTCTTAATTATCATTGTATAATTTCCATCTAGATAAAGAAATATGTTTTTCACAAAATGTTATCTTGTATAATTATTAACAAAACAAAAGGAGCTTTGTAATGGACAATATTTCAACAAAATCCATTAATTCCAGAAATTACGGAATTGACTTACTGCGAATTATTTCTATGCTTATGATTGTAACACTACACGTTTTAGGTCAAGGCGGAGTGTTAAAAGCTACAATTCCTATGTCTACTAATTATGAAGTCGCTTGGTTTTTAGAAATGCTTTGTTATGGAGCTGTAAATTGTTACGGATTAATCTCCGGATATGTTGGTTATAATTCAAAATTCAAATATTCAAATATTGTTTATCTGTGGCTGCAAGTAGCATTTTATGCTGTATTTATATCGGGAATAACAGCACTTCTAGGAGATTATGGTGTAAAACAACATTTTCTTGATGGGTTTATGCCAGTATGGAACAATTACTACTGGTATTTCACCGCATATTTCTGTATGTTCTTCTTTATCCCTGTTCTTAATAAAATTCTTAATTCTTTTAATGACAAACAGCTTAAAATATTAGCTCTTACTATAATTTTAATTTTTTCCTTTATGCCAAATTTTGCCGAAAAGGATCTTTTCTTTACAAACAGAGGCTATAGCGCAATATGGCTCACTTTATTATATTTGTTAGGTGGAATCATAAAAAAATGTGATTTGCTTAGCAAAACAAAGCCTTGGATTTTAACTCTGCTATATTTATTATTTTCTTTTGTTACATGGTTTGAAAAATTTCTTGTTCAATCTCATAATCTTGAAATAGCAAACAAGGATGAAGCATGGATTTGCCATTTATTTAGTTACACATCTCCTACAGTCTTATTTGGTTCAATCATGCTGCTCGTTCTGTTTTCTAAAATCAACATTAGGAAAATCCCGTCAAAAATCATTGCCTTTTTTGCACCACTTTCATTTAGTGTATACCTAATACACGTACACAGATGTTTTTGGAAATACATTTTGGCACAAAGATTTGTTGCTTTTGCAACATATTCCCCACTGAAAATGGTCGCTGCAATATTATTAACCGCAATAATCATATACCTGTTCTGCGTTGTAATAGATTTTATTAGAGAAAGGCTATTTACACTTTTAAAAATAAAAAAAGGTCTAAATTATCTGGAAAAGAAATATTTAGCTGACATATGGTAAATAACTTTCTTTATCTTAGTTTTATAATATCACAAGCTCCTTAAACGAATCATTATTTTTAGTTTGACAAACATCATTTATGGTTGTATCATATTTATCCCTTGACAAATCATTTAAGGAGTGAGCAACTGTGGCTATTGATAAAAGCAGAAAAACTATTGCTTCAAATAAGAAAGCTTTTCATGACTTTTTTATTGAAGAGACATATGAATGTGGCATAGAGCTTGTAGGCACAGAGGTCAAATCACTTCGTGCAGGCAAGGTTAATTTAAGGGATTCGTATGCCATGATAAAAGGCGGGGAGCTTTTTTTGTGTGGTGTTCACATCAGTCCCTACGAGCAGGGCAACCGTTTTAACCATGATCCTATGCGTGATAGACGTTTGCTTTTACACAAGCGTGAAATAATGCGTCTTTTAGGATATATTCAACAAAAAGGACTTACATTAGTTCCCACTGAATTATATTTCTTCAATGGACGCGTTAAGGTAGCACTTGCTGTTGCCAAGGGTAAAAAGCTCTTTGATAAACGTGATGCTATTGCTGCTAAAGAAACTGCTCGTGAAATCGACAGGCGTTTGAAAGAAAGCTTCCGTGAATAATTTTGATATATACAAAACAGCAAAATTTCTTTTGCATATTTTTTTATTTTGCGTGTATAATGTCAATGTTAATTCTTATTTATGGGGGTGTTCTGGTTTCGACGGGGTTGTTGGCACGTGAGCTGCGAGTAGAGGATTCTCGTTGGCCTCTTAAAAAACGAGAAATTTAAATTTAAACGCAAGAAATAATTCTTTGCAGGCTGCCTAAGGGCGCCACGTTGACCCGGGAGTCACCCGTGCCCCCGGCAATCAGCGTCATTAAGCCGGTCCTGCCTACGCGGCGGTTAGTGTAGGGTCCGGAGCTGTCTAAGCTTTGCGACAGTTCGGCATTTATGAAGCTACCGATTTATGACTTTCGGTCATCTGAGTCATTTTTTGGAAAATCTAATCGGTGACATACACTCGTAGACGTTTGCGGAGATATGATTTCGGACAGGGGTTCAATTCCCCTCACCTCCACCAGTTTCTGTGGATAATTTTGCTAAATCAGCAGGATTATCCGCTATTTTTTTGCGTAAAATCAGCACCACCAACTCAGAGCCTTTGTCAGAAAGCCTTTTCTTCATCCCAAGCGGTACGGATTTTTTG
>JAZNOJ010000035.1:0-7437 GCA_045580735.1 Candidatus Egerieisoma sp.
TGATTGCTCTAAAAGAGAATCCTTTATTAAGGCATTCTTGGATTTCGATGCGATCATCATACGTTAAATGTTTGTTTTTCTTTTCTAAAATACTCATAGTCTGAGCACCTCCATTTCTTAGACTAAATTGTACACTAAAAAACTTCACAGACTAAATGCAACACAAAAATCCTTCTCAGACTAAACGCAACACTTAACTTGCACAGTTGCATTTACTTTGAGAATTAACTGGTAAAAAAAAACAACAAAAAAATGAAAAAAATAATAAAAAACATATTGCGTTATTAAATGAATAGTGTTATAATCGCCATAGTTGTATAGGTAATGCTTGCCTGTGCGATCGTTTTGGCCTTTTTTTAGTTTGCTTCTAATTAGGGGTCATACAAAAAAATCACTAAAGAAATGGAGAAATGTATTGTGAAAAAAAGCAGAATTTTATCACTCGTTCTTGCTGTAGCAATGGTTATTTCATGCTGCGCAGGCACAGCAGCAATGGTAGCTGCTGAAGGCGAATTTACTTTAACAGTTGGTGCAGTTGAAGCTGAGGCTGGCGCAACAGTTGAGGTACCTTTCGTACTTTCAAACAACCCTGGTGTATGCGGTTTTGGTTTCAATATTGATATTCCAGAGGGGTTAACACTTATGTCATGTACTGAGAGTGGCATATTAAACTCTCCTTTACATGGTCAATTAAAAGAAGATGGTTTAACAGGTCCTGCAAAGTACAAAATGACATGGGATGACTCACTTGCGGCTAACAAAAATGAGGGTACACTCGTTACTGCTACATTTGTTGTAGCTGAAACAGTTGAAGCTGGTACAACACTTGCACTTGATGTTGAACCTTTGCCAGGTGGTGTCATTGACTATGACCTTAACGATTTAGATCTCACAGTTGTTGATGGTTCTGTAACAGTTCTTGCTCCTACAGTTGAGCCTACAGTTGAGCCTACAGTTGAGCCTACAGTTGAGCCTACAGTTGAGCCTACAGAGGAACCTACAGTTGAGCCTACAGAAGAACCTACAGTTGAGCCTACAGTTGAGCCTACAGAAGAACCTACAGTTGAGCCTACAGAAGAACCTACAGAAGAGCCTGTATCTCCTTCAGCTAAGATGGAATTCAGAACAACTGAAACAGCTATCGAATGGCGTTATGTTGGCGAAAGCGACGATGCTTGGAAAGTATTCGTTACTCTCGATGCTATAACAGGACCTGCTGGTGCTCCTGGTGCTGACGGTAAAGACGGCGCTGACGGTAAAGATGGTAAAGACGGCGTTGACGGAATCAATGGTGCTGACGGTAAAGATGGTAAAGACGGCGTTGACGGAATCAACGGTAAAGATGGTAAAGACGGCGTTGACGGAATCAACGGTAAAGATGGTAAAGACGGCGTTGACGGAAAGACTCCTTCATTCAAACTTGAAGATAACACTCTCTTCGTTTCATATGACGATGGTGCTTCATGGGATGAGTTAGGTGAATTCGTTATCGAGCAATGTGAATGCGATCCTTCAGAAGTAATTGATACTCCTGAGGCAGACGCTCCAGCTGATACAGATGCAGACGCTAGCAACCCTGGAACAAGCGATACAGTAGCTATGTTCGTTGCAATCGCAGCAGCAATTGCTTTATTGGGTGCAGTAGTTGTTATCCGTAGAAGAAGAGCTTAATTCTAAGTAATTAACAATTTTTAGCCCACAGCTTTTAGCCGTGGGCTATTTTTTTAAAAAAGGATGAGTTAATGATATGAAAAATAATAAGATTATTGTCTCAATACTGATGGTGATTTTTATATTATCAAATTTTTTTGTGACAGTATTTGCAAGTAGTGATGATATTGAAATAGGTGAATCTGGAAAGCCTGCAATACTAATTAGTTCATCAGAAGGTAATCCGGGTGAAGAGGTTACTCTTACTTTATCCTTAAAAAATAATCCGGGAATTAGTAATATGAAAATTGGTCTTGAATATGATGAAAGACTAGAGGTTGTTTCAGTTGATGATAAAGGCTTACTAGATGGTTTTTCAGTGGCTGATGATTTAAGCAGTCCTTTATCAATTGAATGGAAATCTGAAAAAAATATTAGTGAAAATGGGAATATTGCAACAATAACTTTCAAAATTCCAAAAGATTCTTCTATTGATGATGAGTATAAAATGCATCTTTTGTACTATCCTAAAGATATAACAAATGATAAAGGTGTACAACAATATTTTGAAGCTGGATATGCACAGATAGATGTAAAGGGTGACTCTGCAGCATTGAATAATGAAAATAATGACAGTCAAGAGGGTAGTAGTAATATTGTTGTAATGAAAAGTGTAATAATATTCCTTGTTGTTATTGTAGTTATTTTAGCAGCAGTTTTAGTATTAATATTGATAAAATTAAAAAAACGTGAAAAATAATAAATTTTAATTGCGTAAATTATAAATTTAGAGTATAATAATTCAAAGTTCGGCTTTCAAGGGTGCAGCCGGGACATATGCAACAGAAATTTGTGAACCCCGTCAGGTCCGGAAGGAAGCAGCGGTAAGCGAAGCCCTCTGTGTGCCGTATTAATTCCGGATGTACCCTCGAGGGTCGAACTTTTTTTATATTGGAGGATTGTATATGGCATATGTAGCATTATATAGAAAATGGCGTCCTTTGAATTTTGATCAGGTTGTCGAACAGGACTCTGTAATTAGAGTTTTAAAAAATACGATAATATCAGAGAGAATAGCACATGCTTATTTATTTTGTGGTACAAGAGGTACAGGTAAAACTACTATTGCCAAGATATTTGCAAGAGCTGTAAATTGTCTTAATCCACATGATGGCAATCCTTGTAATGAATGTGAAATATGTAAGAGCATTTTATCACAACAAACCTTAGATGTGTCTGAAATTGATGCTGCATCAAATAATGGTGTAGAAAATATACGCTCAATAATTGAAGATTCTGCTTATGCCTCCTCAATTGCTAAATATAAAGTGTTTATTATTGATGAGGTTCATATGTTGAGTTCTGGTGCTTTTAATGCATTGCTAAAAACATTAGAAGAACCGCCTATAAATGTGATTTTTATTTTAGCAACAACTGAACCAAATAAGCTTCCAGTTACAATTTTATCTCGCTGTCAAAGATATGATTTTAAACGGATATCACAAGAAGGTATCATTAGCAGATTAGAAGAAATTTGTAAATCACAAGGCATACAATATGAGCTTCCTGCATTAGCTTTTTTGGCGCAGAAATCAGATGGAGCTATGAGAGATGCAATTAGCCTTTTAGACCAAACATTAGCCGGAAATCCAAATTCTATTTCCCTAAGTGATGCTAGAGCATCTACGGGTTCAATAGACAAGCGTTTCCTTGAGGATTTTGCGTATAATATAATTATTGGCAATGGAAGTGAAATTCTTAAACAGGTTGCTATTGTTTTTTCCGAGGGTAGAGATATTTCTGATTTTTTGTCTGAATTAATGCAAATTTATAGAAATGTACTGGTTCTTTTGTCTGTTAAGAATCATGCCGGGCTATTGTATGAAACGAGTGATAGCTTAGAAAAGTTAAAAGAAATTAGTAAAGCAACCAATAAAAGTGAATTGTCGTTGATTATAAAGGAATTATCTTCGTTAGATGCATCCTTAAAATGGGCGCTTCAAAGAAAGATTTTATTTGAAACTGGTATGCTTAATTTATGTGATAGAAAATGGGATACATCTAAAGCAGAATTAGAGCAAAGAATTGATGCATTAGAAAAGCGACTTTCTGATTTAGTTGAATCTGGAATTAGAATTAGTTTAAATAATTCTAATAATACTTTATCTGCTTCGACAACTAACAGTATTGAACAAATCAACAATGACGATAATAATAAATTTGATGTTAAAAAGTATGGTGAAGATATAATTAACAAGGATGCTATAGAAGAAAGTGATGTGTTAGAAGCTTCAAAGCAACCTTTATTTTTTGAAACAGATTTATCAACAGAAGAAGATGATATTTTTCATGATGATTCTTTGGAAAAAAATCCTTTTGTTGAAGAAAAAAAGAAAGCACCTGTCGAAATAAAAAAAGAAGCTCCCGCAAAAATATCTAATGCTGACGAGCTTGATTGGAGAGATTTTCTATCCGAGGTTACTAGTAAGGGTCAACAGTCTTTGTCTAATTTATTGAAGGCAAATACGAAGGGAATGCTTGATGGAAAGGGAAATCTTATATTAGTTTTTTCTAGTCCTATTGTAAAAGAAATGATTGTAAAAAAGGATGCAATTGACATTTTGTCGGAAAGTGCAACCAGAGCCTTTGGAGTACCTTTAAGGGTTGTGTATGCTTCAAAGAATGACGATTTGTCTGCATTTACCTCGTCGGAAATAGATGAAGCTCAAAAGGACAGCTTTGAAGAATCAGTAAATATTTTAAAGGAATTATCACAGCAGGATGGTTTTAGTATAAATATGAATTAAAATATATTTTATTGCCCGAATGTCAATCGGGCAATTTTTGCATATAATGTTAAAGAGTAATATTTTTATATAGGAGGCTCTTTAGTGTGAAGCTATTACGATTTGGAACAAGAGGTCCTCAGGTAGAAATGCTTCAGCTTGCTTTGATTAGAGCAGGATATAATTTATCTGGAGTTAATGATGGTTTAGATGGCATATTTGGTAGCAAAACATTAAATAAAGTTAAAAATTTTCAAAAAGATAACGGTTTGATAGTAGATGGTGTTGTTGGAGTAGCAACATGGAAAGCTCTATTAAGATATCTTACGGGCTTTGTATTATACCGAGTAGAAATAAATGATACAATTTTTAGGATTGCAAAAAAGTTTGGGACTACCTCGCAGGCTATAATTGTTGCAAATCCAAATATAATACCAACGAATTTGCCGATTGGAGCGATTATTAATGTTCCGATATCTTTTAAAAACGGGGAAAAATATATAACCTCTGGAAAAATTTCTTATACGTGGGAGCTATTATCACTTATTATAGATGGATTAAAGGCAAGATATCCTTTTATTGACCGTTTGAATATAGGAAAGAGTGTATTAGGCAGAGATATTTATTGTCTAAGAATTGGTAGCGGAGAGATTGATGTAATGTATAACGCAGCGCATCATGCGAATGAATGGATTACAACACCTGTAGTTTTAAAATACTTGGAAAAGCTAGCTGAAGCATATGTGTATGGTGGAAGTATTGGTGGGTATTCAGCAAATGAAATTATTGAAAAGAGTAATATTTATTTTGTTCCGATGGTAAATCCAGATGGTGTAGATTTAGTAAATGGGTACTTTGATGAAGATAGCAGTATCTACAGAAATGCAAAAAAATTAGCTGACAATTATATTGATATTCCATTTCCAAGTGGCTGGAAGGCGAATATAAGTGGTGTTGATTTAAACTTAAATTATCCAGCCGGCTGGGACGAAGCTAGAGAAATCAAATTTTCACAAGGATATACTATGCCCGGACCTAGGGACTATGTCGGAGCATTTCCGTTGTCTGAGCCTGAAAGCTCAAGCCTGGCAGAATTTACAAGGAATAATGCTTTTGCTTTGACATTATCATATCATACACAGGGTCGTGTGATTTTTTGGAAATATCTTAATTATGAACCGGAAAATTCATTTGAAATAGGGGAACGATTAGCAAATGTTAGCGGTTATTCCCTTGAAATTACGCCCGGAGAATCAGGCTATGCAGGATATAAGGATTGGTTTATACAAGATTTTAATAAACCGGGATATACGATTGAATGTGGTATTGGAAGCAATCCTCTTTCTGTAAATCAATTTGATGAGATATATTCAGATAATGAGCCTTTAATGTCGGTGGCAGCTATTGAAGCATATAAAAAATGAATTTTGACATCTCACTATAAAATATAAAATTGTATCTTTATAGTGAAATGTTTACATATGAAATAATGTTAAAAAAGGCAAAATATACTTGCTTTTTAATATTGTATAGTTTATAATTCGCCCATGTGAAGATAAAAATATTTGGAGATGTTTCACATGATAAAAGTAACTATTTTTAATGAATTTCATCATGAAAAACATGATGATGATGTAAAGAAAATTTATCCTGAGGGTATCCATATGGCACTTAAGAAGCAATTAGAGTGCGATGACATAGTTATTCGTACGGTTACTCTTGATGATGATGAGTGTGGACTTACCGATGAGGTCATTAATGATACCGACGTTATCATTTGGTGGGGTCATATGAGACATTGTGATGTTCCTGATAGCGTGGCACAACGCGTTCAAAGAGCTGTACTTGATGGAATGGGTGCAATTTTTCTACACTCAGGACACCATTCAAAGCCTTTTAAGATATTGATGGGTACTTCGTGTAATCTTACATGGCGTGAGGATGGCGATGAGGAGCTTGTATGGAATATTAAGCCGGCACATCCTATAACTCAGGGAATAGGAAGATATATTCATCTTGAAGGTGAAGAAACATACGGAGAACCATTCTGTATTCCAGAACCAGATGAGCTTGTATTTATAGGAACTTATACAGGTGGAGAGGTTTTCCGTAGCGGATGCTGCTATCGTAGAGAAAACGGTAAGATTTTCTATTTCCAACCGGGACATGAAACATTCCCAACATACCATAATCCTGATGTTATTAAGGTAATCAAAAATGCAATTTACTGGGCTAAACCTGTTTACAGAACAAGACTTGAATGTCCAGAGGTAAAGAAGCCGTTGGAGGGAAATTTCTAATGAAAAAAAGAGTTGCCGTTATTGGTTACGGCGGACAGGGCGCGTGGCATTGCACTCAAATTATGAAAAGTGATGTTGCAGAGCTTGCAGGCATTTATGACATTAAGGAAAATCGCAGAACTTCCGCAAAAGACAATGGTATCTACGTATATGAATCAAATGAAGCAATTTTTGCTGATAATAATGTAGATATAATCGTTGTTGCTACACCTAATGATGTTCACGAGGATTTGGTTGTGAATGGTTTAAAATCAGGTCACAATGTTATTTGTGAAAAGCCGGTGGCATTATCTGCAGCTTCTTTTGACAGAATGGTCAAGGCTGAAAAAGAAAGCGGTAAGCTTCTTTCAGTTCATCAAAACAGAAGATGGGACGTTGACTTTTTGGGCGTTAAGAGCGTTATAGAAAGCGGCAACATAGGAGATGTAATTCGTATTGAGTCAAGAATACACGGTTCTCGCGGTATACCAAGTGACTGGCGCTGTGAAAAGGCATACGGCGGAGGAATGATTCTTGACTGGGGCGTTCATCTTATTGACCAGATGCTCCAGCTTATTCCTGATAAGATTATATCAATAAATTGCAATGTCACAAACATAACAAACAAAGAAGTTGACGACGGATTTTTCCTTGAAATAAAGTTTGAAGGCGGCAAGAGTGCTCATGTAGAAGTAGGCACATACAATTTTATTTCTATGCCA
>JAZNOJ010000036.1:0-39111 GCA_045580735.1 Candidatus Egerieisoma sp.
GGATAATTCCTTGTAATACATCTTTGATGCATCCTTACATGTAAAATCATGTATTAATTTTCCTATATCACTTTCATTATCTACATAGCTTCCATTTACATATATTATGTGCGAGCCATCTTGGAAATATTTATCCTTTCCGTCTATCTTTCTTATGATATGACACATTGCTTCGTTTTCTTTAAGCACATCCTTTTCTGTAATAAATATGACATATGAATCATGCAGCTCTTTCATATCCTGTCCTCTTTTCAGCATACGCACATCTAACATACTGCTGTAAAATCTTGCTCTATGTGCATCTGCTCCCTTATCTGCTCTTTGCACCTCTATATCATAGAATTTTCCTTCCGAATCCTGTGCAAATACATCTAATATCACACTTCTGCCATCAAGCTCCTGATTTGTTATTTGCTTTTGAACATCTACACTGTTTACCTTAATATCTTTTCTATTTAATATTATATTCAATAGTAGCTCGGTAGCCTCGATATTATTATCAAACACATGCCTTGTCAGCTCATCATCAAGTAAACACATTTCGTCTACAAAGCTTTCTTTTTTATTTGAAAACACCACATTTATATGCTCTTTTATTAACGAGTTAGTGTTGCATTTAATGTCACTATTATTTATATCCAATTCAGCTTGACTTTCATATAGAGCTTTAGCTTGTGATACCACATCATATTTGCTTACATTGTTTTCGTGCATTTTACTAGGGCTGGTATCTATATCTAAATCAATCACAGGCTGCATTTTATCTAAAACATCTGTAGATACACACATGTTTCCTTTATCTATATCATTTATCTCTACAAGCCCAGATCGAATTTCTAACGACACACTTGCACTTATTTCCGAATGAAGTTCTTCTTCCTTTTCTACCTGCTTAAAAGCCGATATTTCATCTAAACAATGCTTTTCACTATTCAATTTTTCAATTTCTTGGGAATCTTTCAACTGTTCATTCACATCAAACACATCCTTTATTCTGTAATTTAATTTCAAACAGAAAAACTGTGTTTTTGGTATGAACCTGCTAAATTAAACATTAAAACTACGATAATTAAATGAACAAATGTAATTCAGCTATGCTACGGTAAATGCTCTGGCATTTTCCGATTTGAAATTGATTAAAGTTTATCACATATTGTCTTATCATGCAAATTTTCGGAAATATTTCCCGCACAAATAAAATCTACCGCACCAACTCTAATATTTACTCTCTTTACTAGGCAAGCCAGTAATGAAGGTACATGTCACTGTTGATGCGGTAATTAAAATCACTCATATATTATATTAAAATTAGAAACCAACTAAAAAAAGCCAAGTAAAATCAAAGCTTCAACTTCCTTCTCACCTTGGCAGGCAATATCAAATCTAAATCCTCACTTGTCATTCCACCTGTTTTTCTCATTGTAATAACATACAATATTACGCCAGTAATAGCAGCCAAAATTAAAGAAACAGTATCAGCAAGATATGAATTTAAAAACAAATCAAAAAGAAGATGAGCACCTAAATATACAGGAACCGCACCCACAAGCATCAAAATGCTGCAAGTAGCCGGAAGCAGAAATGATTTAAAAAGGCTAATCTTTATATTTTTCTTTCTTTTAAGAGAAATATGGTTAAATACTAAAGGAATAATGTAGGAAGCATATGTTGCAATAACGGCACCATAAATGTTAAGTGCAGGAATAGCAATCAAAACATAATTCAAAACAGCCTTTGTTAGTATTCCAATTGCCATAAAAAAGGTAGATCTGTAAAGCTGGTTGACACTTTGCATAACAGAGCTTTGAAGATGAACAATGCCAAGTAAAATAACACTAAATGACATCGTACTAAGCAATCTTGAACCATCACCAAGGCCAAGCATCACATACAATGGTTTAGAAAAAACGCACATTGCAACAGCCATAGGCACTGCAACTATATAACAAAGCTTAAAAGCATAATTCGCTTTTTCCTGAGTTTCTTGATATTTTCTTTGAGCATATAAGCCTGCAATTACAGGCAAAAGACTGATGCATAAAGATGTAACAAGCGCGGTAGGAACATTCAAAAGCTGTCTGGTAACACCCATCATTCCATGAAGCGTCTGACTCACATATTCAGAAAGACCGGCAACCTCTAATCGTCCTCTCATAATAGAGGTATCAATCATATTACCACCATATTGTATGCCTGAGCTAATTGTAATCGGAATACTATAGTGAAAAATAAGCGCTAATATACGATTTCTAGATAATATCTTTTCACTGTCTATATAACTCGAGGTCTTATAATCATTTTCATACTGTCTATAATACTTAATTACAATTATAAGCGCAACTAACGCACCCACAGCAGTACCAACTGAAGCGCCTGCAACAGCCCATATTATCCCCCTGCTTCTAAGCACCAAAACCATTACAATAGAAACAACCACATGAACTATCTGCTCCGCAACCTGCGATATAGCCGTAGGCGTCATATTTTTCATACCCTGCAGATAGCCTCTATATGCAGATAATAATGAGCATATCATAACAGTAGGAGCAAGAACAAGAATACCCATCCAGCTATCCTCATTGTTCATGGCTCTTGCAATAGGCTTAGCAAAGGCTATCATAAAAGCAGCCAAAACGAAACCAATTATTACCATAATTGTCCGAGCAATCTTAAATGACTGAAAAGCTTGCTTTCTATTACCCGTAGAGGTAAGCTCCGTTACCAGCTTGGATATAGCCACAGGAAGGCCAGCAGTAGTAAGCACATATACAAAAGCAAAAACTTGATTTGCAGAATAATAAACACTATATCCGGCCTCTCCCCCTAATATTCTATTAAGAAAAGGTATAAATAATAACGACAATATCTTTACTATAATATTTGCAGCCGAAAGAATAACGAAGCCTTTACCAATTGACTGTTCCTTCGTACTTAACGAGCTCATATAATCCACCTCCAAACCTTCAAAAACTAAAATAAATATCTGATTTTTACAAACTTTACTTAGAAATTTATCGTTTGACGAATCGTAGTACCACCCTTTTCAAGAGAAACACTTCCAGTACGGCAAATCTCAAGGATGGTAAATTCTCTCATAAGATTTATAAAATCATCTATCTTACCCGATTCACCTGTAAGTCTGAAAATGATAGAATCCTTTGAGTAATCAACTGTTTCCGCACCAAAACCCGAAACAGCCGCCAAAATTTCTTCTCTCACAGAAGCCTCATTTTTCATTTTAATCAAAAGAAGCTCACAGCTAACAGAATTATCAACAGTTATTTCCTTCATAGAGCATACATCAGGAAGCTTGTATAACTGATTAATAAGCTGCTGTTTAGCAAGCTCCTCACCACCAAAGGTAACTGTTATTCTTGAATATTCATTAGATTCTGTTTCACTAACAGAAAGTGCGCTAATATTAAATTGCCTTCTTCTAAACATGCTCGTAACTCTATTCAAAACACCTGATTGGTTTTTAACCAATACCGCCATAGTATACTTATTCAAAATCAAACACCCACCCTCGTAATTATATCATCCGTGCTTCCCCCGGGAAGAAGCATCGGCAAAACAAGCTCCTCTGATGATATTTTACAATCTATAACATATGGTCCTTTTGCAGAAAAACCGTTTTCTAAAGCCTCACTTAATTCTCCAAGAGTATTAACACTTTTTCCGTCTGCTCCAAAAGCCTTAGCAACCGCTACAAAATCAGTTTTTCTTTTCAATTCTGTATTTGAATAACGCTCTTCAAAAAACATTTTTTGTAACTGATGCACCATACCGAGAACACCATTGTTCATAATTAATATAACAACAGGAATTTTATACGAAACAGCAGTAGCTAATTCATTTAAATTCATACCAAAGCTTCCATCACTTGTAATTAACACGCTTGCTTCGTTGACACCAAAAGCTGCACCTATTGAAGCACCTAAGCCAAAGCCCATAGTACCAAGACCACCTGAGGATATGAATTTACCCGCTTTTCTCAAATTTATATTTTGGGCAGTCCATACCTGATGCTGACCAACATCGGTGCAAACAGGAGTATTTATACCAATATATTTATTTACGGCATTTATAATATTAGCTGGCGTCAGGCCATCTCTTTTATCTTTGAAATCATTTTCCTTCTTAATAAGCTCTTCGATATTCGAATGCCATTCTTTATTATTTTTCTTATCTAATAAAGGAATAAGCTTTTTAAGAGTCATTTTTATATCGCCTCTTAAGCCTATTGCCTCACTTACATTTTTAGAAAGCTCTGAACCATCTATATCTATGTGTACAATCTCGCAATTTCTTGCAAACTTATCCTTGTTTCCTGTAGTTCTGTCATTAAATCTAACACCCAGAGCTATAACAACATCTGCGCTATTCATTGCCATAGTAGACGCGTAATGTCCATGCATACCATTCATTCCTAAAAATCTTGGTTGAGATGTTGGAATAGCAGAAAGTCCCATCATAGAGCAACCCATAAAGGCATCGATTTTTTCTGCAAGCTCTATCAATTCATCTTGTGCTTCACTGCTACACACACCACCCCCAAAATACACAAAAGGTCTTTTAGCACCATTAATAATGTTGGCAGCCTCTTCTATTCTAATATCCTTTGCAGGCAAGGGCTCGTCCTTTAAAACCTTCTTTGAGGGTTCATATTCACATAATTCTACTTGAACATCTTTTGGAACATCAATTAATACAGGACCGGGTCTTCCAGATTTAGCCAATCTAAAAGCCTCTCTTATAGTATCTGCAAGCTCACTAACCGAATTAACAAAGTAATTATGCTTCGTTATAGGCAATGTAATACCTGTAATATCTATCTCCTGAAAGCTGTCGCTTCCAATTTGAGTAGATGGTACATTCCCACATATTGCAACAAGAGGAATCGAATCTAAATGTGCTGTAGCTATTCCTGTAACAATGTTAGTAGCTCCGGGACCAGAGGTAGAAATAACGACTCCCACCTTACCGGTAGCACGTGAATAACCATCAGCGGCATGCGCTGCACCCTGCTCATGGGCTGTTAATATATGCTTTATTTCTTTTTGATACTTATATAAGCTGTCATAAACATCTAAAATTTGTCCTCCGGGATATCCGAAAACAATATCAACACCTTGTTCAATTAATGTCCTTACAATAATATCTGCACCTGAAAGAATCAAAAAATTCACTCCTTAGAGATTTTGAACAACTATACTGCCACATTCAGAGCAACTAACCTCAGTCATTCCATCACTCATAATATCTGCCGTTCTATAACCCTGCTCTAAATAAGCATTTACAGCTCTTTCTATTGTATCAGCTTCTGCTGACATGTCAAAGCTATATTTTAGCATCATTGCAGCCGAAAGTATAGTACCAATTGGATTTGCAATATTTTTACCGGCAATATCAGGTGCAGAGCCATGAATCGGCTCATAAAGACCCCTACTTCCTTCACCTAAGCTAGAAGAAGGAATCATACCAATAGAACCCGTAATCATGGACGCCTCGTCAGACAAAATATCACCAAACATATTTTCCGTGACAATTACATCAAATTGTGCAGGATTTTTTACTATCTGCATAGCACAATTATCCACAAGCATATGTGAAAGCTCTACATCACTATATTCTAAAGACAACCTTGTCATAACCTTTTTCCACAATCTGCTCGAATCCAGCACGTTGCTCTTCTCAACAGAGCAAAGCTTTTTATTTCTTTTTCTAGCTGTTTCAAAGCCAATTCTTCCAATTCTTTCAATTTCCTTTTCTGAATATTTCAATACATCGACAGCAACAGCTTCTCCATCAGAATCATAAGTCTTATGTTCTCCAAAATAGATACCACCAATAAGCTCACGAACTATAATAAAATCTATTCCCTTTTCAACTATATCACTTTTTAATGGTGAAGCAGACGAAAGCTGTGGCCAAATTTTAGCAGGTCTGTTATTAGAATACACTCCCATTCCTGCACGAAGCTTCAAAAGCCCCTTTTCCGGACGTTTATCTCCAGGAACACCATTCCATTTTTCACCACCTACAGCACCTAAAAGCACACTGTCTGAATTCAAGCATTTTTCTAACATTTCATCAGGTAACGGTTCACCATATTTGTCTATGGCACATCCACCCATATCCACATCAATATAATTAAAAGTATGGCCAAATTTTTCTGCTATTTTATTAAGAACAAGTATTGCCTCGCCAATTATTTCGGGACCAATGCCATCGCCCTTTATTACAGCTATGTTTTTAACCATTTTGTTGTCCCTCCCTAAGTGATTTCAAAAGTCCACCACTTGCAATAATATTTTGAATAAATTCAGGAAACGGTTGTGCCTTGTATGTTTTGCCTGAGGTCATATTAGTAATAATCCCTGTATCGAAGTCAACCTTTACATTATCACCCTCAGCTATTTCTTCAGCCGCCTCCTCACACTCTAAAATTGGAAGTCCAATATTTATTGAATTTCGATAAAAGATTCTGGCAAAGCTTTTAGCAATAACACAACCGGTGCCACATGTCTTAATTACTAAAGGAGCATGTTCTCTTGATGAACCACAACCAAAATTCCATCCACCAACAATAACATCACCTTTTTCAACCTTTTTCACAAAATTCTTATCGATATCCTCCATACAATGAAGTGCAAGCTCATTTGCATCAGGTGTATTAAGGTAGCGAGCAGGAATAATAACATCTGTATCAACATTATCCGGATATTTAAATACTTTTCCTTGTGTGTTCATTTTTATGCCTCCTTATATTCTGTAATATATCCCTTTATAGCACTTGCTGCCGCTGTATGAGGAGAAGCGAGATATACTTCACTTTCAACATGACCCATTCTGCCTACAAAATTTCTATTTGTAGTCGCAATGCACCGTTCGCCCGCTGCTAAAATCCCCATATATCCACCAAGACACGGACCACATGTCGGAGTTGAAACAACTGCACCAGCATCTATAAATGCTGTATAATATCCCTTTTTCACACATTCCCTCAGTATTGCCATCGTTCCTGGAATTATTATGCATCGTACTCCATTAGCTATTTGTTTTCCCTTTAGAATTTTATAAGCAGCCTCCATGTCCTCCATTCGTCCGTTTGTACAGCTACCAATTACAACCTGATCAATTTTAATATTATTAAGAGTGCTCGCAGGACGAGTATTTTCCGGAAGATGAGGACAGGCAACTGTCGGAACAATTTTACTCAAATCTACATCTATAACCTTCTCATATTCCGCATCTATATCAGCTTCAAAAATTATTGGTTCTCGTTCGCATCTGCTATCCATATATTTCAATGTTGTTTCATCCACAGGAAAAATACCATTCTTTGCCCCTGCTTCTATTGCCATATTACAAATACAAAGTCTATCATCCATAGAAAGGTTTTTAATTCCTTCGCCAGTAAATTCCATACTCTTATACAAAGCACCATCTACGCCTATCATACCTATAATAGATAAAATAACATCTTTTCCACTGCAATTAGAAGGGAGCTTTCCTATGATATTAAATTTAATTGCTGAAGGCACCTTAAACCACGCTTTTCCGGTTGCCATTCCTGCCGCCATATCTGTGCTTCCTACACCTGTCGAAAATGCACCCAACGCACCATACGTACACGTGTGACTATCCGCACCAATAATACAATCGCCTGCTGTTACTACGCCCTGCTCTGGAAGAAGTGCATGTTCGATACCCATTTTACCAACATCGTAAAAATGGCTTATGCAATGCTCTCCTGCAAATTCACGACAGGTTTTTGATTGTTCTGCCGCTTTTATGTCCTTGTTAGGAACAAAATGATCTAAAACTATTGCAATTTTTTCTTCGTCAAAAACACTTTCAAAGCCTGCTTTTTTAAATTCATTTACAGCAACAGGTGTCGTTATATCATTGCCTAATACAATATCTAATTTTGCATTAATAAGCTGTCCCGCTTCAACCTTCTCAAGTCCTGCATGGTATGCTAATATTTTTTGTGTCATTGTCATTCCCATTTCAATTCACTCCCGTAGTCATATTATAAAATGCACTTAAAAGTGCCTTTGTACTCGCCTTAATGACGTCGGTATCAGTACCAGCGCCCCAGTAAATATCTCCATCTCTTCTTTCAAGTCCGATATATGATGCCGCCACACTTTTCGAGCCTTGTCCTTGCATACTATGCTGTGCAAATACCTGAAGCGTATATTCCTCTCCCGTATAAGCCTTAAGCGCATTGTTTACAGCACTAAGAGAACCATTTCCTTCAGCTTCCATTTCAGTTTCTATATCGTCCTTCATGAAGGTTATATTAATTTTAACTTTATCATTTTCTCTCATAAATTCAAAATCCGTAACCTCAATATCCCCCTTTAGGTTCAAATATTTCTCCTTAAATATATCAAGCACCTCTTCAGGCTTTAATTCCTTATGACCCCTATCAGAAACATCCTTACAGTAATAGCTGAAATGCTCTCGCATTTTAGGTGGTAATACATATCCAAAGGAATGTTCCAAAATATATCCTATACCACCCTTTCCAGATTGTGAATTAACCCTAATCACATCAGCATCATATGTTCTGCCTATATCGTGTGGATCAATCGGAATATATGGAACGCTCCAATTATGAAGCTTCTTTTTTTGTCTGAATTTCATTCCTTTTGCTATTGCATCCTGATGACTGCCCGAAAACGCAGCAAACACAAGCGCACCTGCATAAGGAGCTCTATCATACACATGCATGCGTGTACATTTTTCATACATTTCAACTAAATAAGGCATGTCTGAAAAATCCAGCTTTGGATCTACACCATGAGAATACATATTCAATGCCAATGTAACAATATCAACATTTCCTGTTCTTTCTCCGTTTCCGAATAGCGTGCCCTCCACTCTTTCAGCTCCCGCCAAAAGTGCAAGCTCAGCATCAGCTACACCCGTACCTCTATCATTATGCGGATGGAGTGACAACGTGACATATTCTCTGTATTTTAAATTTTTACTCATATATTCAACCTGACTTGCATATACGTGAGGCATACTCATTTCTACCGTTACCGGAAGATTAATAATTACATTATTTTCCTCCGATGGCTCTAAAATATCAAGAACTGCATTACAAACCTCTAATGCATACTCCGGTTCAGTTCCTGTAAAGGATTCCGGAGAATATTCAAATCTGAAATTACCTTCATATTCACTCGCAAGTTTTTTTACAAGGCTGGCTCCTTCAATTGCAATTTGTTTAATTTCCTCTTTAGATTTCTTAAAAACCTGTTCTCTTTGTGCTACACTCACAGAATTATAAAAATGGATAATTGCATTAGGTGCTCCCTTACAAGCATCAAATGTTTTTCGTATTATATGCTCTCTACATTGTGTTAACACCTGCACAGTAACATCCTCAGGTATCATGTTATTATCAATAAGTGTCCTTAAAAACTCATACTCTGTATCGCTTGCTGCAGGAAAGCCAACTTCAATTTCTTTAAAGCCTACCTCCAAAAGAACCTTAAAAAATTCTATTTTTTCCTCTAAGCTCATGGGGATAATAAGACTTTGATTTCCATCCCTCATATCAACACTGCACCATATAGGTGCCTTTGTCACCTTATCACGTTTCATCCATTCATTATACTCACCGGAAACCGTAAAATATCCAGCTTTGTACTTACTCGAATCCATTTTTTATCTCCTTCCAAAAATTCTACACTTTGAAGCTCATAAATAATCTATCAAAGTTAATTTGCCTTGGAAACTAAAAAACCGTCCCAAAGCTTCTGCTTTGAGACGGGTGAAAAACTTTGCACTCGCGGTACCACTCAAATTGCGGATATTAAAATCCACCACCTTATCGGAATCTAACAATTCCTATGCATTAACGCAGCAATCACGGATAATGCCTACTAGCAGCATATTTGATTAATATATTAAAGCATAACTAGCAAATATGTCTGCGTTGGGATTTCAGCTCAGAAGTGAGAGGTCTGTAGGAATTATCGTACCGATTCACACCACCCATCGGCTCTCTGAAACGCATTTTCTCTAACCATTCTTCGTCACAGCTTTTATACAATATTTAATTCGCTTTGAATTTTACATTCTTATTAAATACATGTCAAGTATTAATTTATTATTATTCTTTTTCATTTTTTGAATTGCTCTTTACAGCTTTTTTCTTGTTTTTTATTTTTTTAATTACTAGAATCACAATGACAGCTATTATTATAATAAGCAAAACCACACCGCAAATTAGAATAATATTAAATAAATCCTCTGACATTTGTATACCAAAAATAGTTTTTGTTTCTTTTTCTAAACTAAAAACAGCTCTACCTATTTCATAAACATCATTACCTTCAGTTACACAGCGGACATACAAGGTATGCTCCATATCTCCTTCTAAATTTCCTAAGCCTGTACCACCCGTAAAACTATTAAACGCATTAGAATTTTCAAATTCCGGAAAATGCTTATATGCATCCCCTCTAAAATCTGTTTCTAGTGTGGTCCATAAACCATCATCTATTTTATATTCAAAACCTAGAACTCTTTTCGTGCACATGCTCCAGCCATTAAATGCGATGGTACTCTCCGATGGTTCTCCAAGCTTTGATTTTATTTCTACAATTTCATTTCTTGTTGTGCCGGGATTATATCCGTCAAAATTTTCAAAGCATACTATATATTCGTAATCTTCAGGTATATTGTTTACAGTGAATTCACCTATAAGATATTCTCTTTCAGAAGTTACTCCTTTAACGCTAACTATTTGAGCATAATCTCCAGAAAATTCAGCTTCAGCTTTAAATCGAATAACTCCTGCATATTCTTCAATATCGGCATTTTTCCATTCAGCACCATCTACGGAATATTTAACGCCCTTAACCTTTTCATCATTTGAGGTCCATCCCTCAATTGTATATTTGCCCTTTTCAACAAAAGCCTCGCCATGAGCACAATCATCATAAGCAGTAGAGCTTACAGGCTCGCTTATGTTATTAACAATTTTAGGCGTTTCTAATTTAATATAAGGATTTTCATCATATTTAACATTTTCAATACCCGTATATCTTATTATATCATAGCCGGAGCCATCTATCATATTTTGAAGATCGGTCAAGCTTCCATAATTTCCACCAACACCCCAAATACGATATCTCATAATTGGCGGTGTCTGCTCAAGCGTAGTAACTTGAATAATATCTCCACTTCTGTTGTATACAATATCATATACTAAAATAACATGTGAACCACCTTTATTTAAAGCATAGCCAACCTCTAAATCCTCAATTTTTCTTCCAACACTTTGAAATTTGGCTTCCTCATAACCAGCCTGACCTTCACTTATGGTCTGTTCTGCTATCATAGATGTGGTAAATCTTCCTGAAAGATCCCAAATGTAAGAAATATACGCACTGCAATCATTTGAATAATAAGGACTATATTTTATAGAGCCGCCTTCATATTCATATGAATATGTATTTTCACCTTTATCGCTATACATTAGACTGCTTCCATCATCAACTGCAGCAGCAAAATCAGATAGGCTTGCATTAAAACCTACATAATGTCCTTTGTGAACAGGTTGTCCATAAGGAATCCCCCTATATCGAATCCCCTCAATAAAACGCAAGGTTTCTGTATAATATGCATCAAAGCTACCCTGTGCCGTCCATTCGATATCGGCCATTTGTCTTGCTCGTAATATAGAATTTTTAACACCCTGAGATAATTCTTTCCTTTTTGCACCCTTTATTTCATCAATATTTGAAATTGCAACTCCATAAACAGACTCATCTTTATCTGCAGCCTCAGCCACTAAAGAAAAATATTGCACTGATATAATAACAGCTAAAAGCAAAGAGAAAATTTTTACATACTTATTTTGTCGTTTCATTGTATAAAACATCTATATTCCTCCAAAAAAACAATTTTTAAAAATTTTACCACAAAAAAAAGACTCCTTCAATTATAATTATGCATTTTTTATTATTTTATAGCATATATATAAATAAGCATTTAGCTTGTCACAAAGGAGGAATATTTTAATGAAAAAATTCAAATACATATCTGTAACAATCGTTTCATTGTTTATGATTTTTTATATTGCCGGCACATACATAAAAAGCATTTCAATTGGCAAAGCGCAATTTACAGCTCAAGCTGCAGAAGCCAACCCAAGTGAATCTGAAATCGAGAATAATATTGAACAGGGCTTACTAGATAATTTGAAGTATAAAAACGAATTGTTAATGCCTGCAGAAAATCCTGTTATTTCAGCTACAGAAGGAATAATAATGGATTTAAAAGCAAATCGTGTGCTGTATAATAAAAATGCCTATTCACAAATGTCCATGGCTAGCACAACAAAAATAATGACCTTTATAGTCGCAATAGAAAACTGCGAAGACATTCAGGAAATTGTTACAATAAGTAAAAATGCCTCTGATATATCAGGCTCTACAATGCACCTTGCTGAAGGAGAAACAATACCCATGGAATGCTTGCTCTATGGGCTTATGTTAAATTCAGGAAATGACGCTGCTGTCGCAATCGCAGAGCACATCAGCGGTGATATAGAAGCCTTCGCTGAATTAATGAACAAAAAGGCATTATCAATAGGTGCACTTAATTCAAGCTTCAAAACTCCCCATGGTCTTGATGCAAAAGGCCATTACACAACCGCATATGATTTATCAATAATTTCAAAAGAAGCATATAAAATACCTCTTTTCAGAGAAATAATAGGCACAAAAAATATAACACTTAATGGTCATTATTTAAAAAACACAAATCCCCTATTAGGTGCTTATGACTATGTAACCGGTGGCAAAACAGGATACACCTCCAGCGCAGGAAAATGCTTAGTATTTTTTATTGAAAAAGATAATCTTTCAGCTGTATGTGTAATATTAGGCTGTCCAACCTCAAATGAAAGAATTACTGATGGAGTAAAGCTGTTAAAATATACTGTAGAAAACTACAATTCTTATAAAGCCTTTGATAAAGGTGCAAATATAGATAGCTTTCCTATAGAAAAAGGATTAGATACCGAGGTGGATGGTATTGTTGATGAAGCACTTTATATAACCTTAGCTAAATGGGAGGAAGCCTCTTTATATGTTTCATACATTCGATACGAAGACATTTTAACTGCTCCTGTAAAAAAATCCATGCTTTTAGGCAGACTATGTATTGGCTGTCTAGGATATTATTTTGTATATGCCGATGTCGTAGCCGATAATTTTGTTTTACGTAAATCTTATGAAAATCATCTTACAGATATGATTGAAACGTTCCCATATCTCATGGTATAATGCACGTGGTGATTTTATGAAAAACAACAGAATTTGGGAATTAGACGCCTTTAGAGGTCTTTGTATATTAGGTGTTATAATCGTTCATACTATTTACGATTTGCAAATGTTTAATTTTATTCAAAGTGAAACGCCATTTCTTTTTAATATAATTCGTGATTACGGTGGACTTCTATTCGTAATTTTATCCGGAATTTGTGTAACCTTAGGTCATCACTCATTTAAACGAGGAGTCATAGTTTTTTTATGCGGCATGATAATAACACTTGTGACCTTTGGAATGTATAAATTTGATTTTGCATACGAAAGCATTATGATACATTTCGGTGTTCTGCACCTATTAGGCATATGTATGATTATATATCCTATATATAAAAGGTTACCAAATATCTTAATTTGCATTATAGGCATTGGAATAATCCTTTTAGGTATAGTATTCGAACCACTTCGTTCAAATACATTTTTAACAGTCCCCTTTGGAATAATACCTACAGGATACTCTGCTTCAGATTATTTCCCTCTTGTGCCAAATCTTGGCTGGTTTATGATTGGTGTATTTTTAGGACACACTATATACAAAAAGAAAACCACTCTTTTCCCTTCTATCTCTACAGATGTCTTTCCAATTAAGGCATTAAGCTTTTGTGGGCGCCATTCCTTGTGGATATATATGGGACATCAGCCTATAATTTATGCTATTGTGTTTGCCTTATATACATTTGTTAGCAAAAGCTAATCATTTATGTTCGTTTTATTATCATATTTTACCTTGTATAAATAAAATGCGATACATATTGTACATAAAATCGGGAAAATTGCCGCTATTGCCATTGCTGGCTTCAAGCCTAGGCTATCTGCCGCAATACCTGTGATATAAGGTGCTGCCATCGCACCAACATCCCCTGCAACAGCCAAATATGCAAAAAGCCATGCTCCTGCATTCGGAAAATAATCTGCTGCAAAAACAAGCGTACCCGGCCAAAGCATTCCCGTCGCAAAGCCTGTAATACCGCAAAAAATTAAGGAAATTGCAGGAACGTTTGTCACAGCTACAACTATATAACAAAGGATGGCACATATTGAACCAAGCAGCATAAAATGATAAAGCTTTATTCTTTTGCCCATAAGAGCGCTCAAAACTCTACAACCACCCAAACAAACCGCAAACAGACTCATGCCTGCTAAATCACCTATTACCTTCTCTATTCCCATTGCCTGCTCCATGAATGTAGAACACCACTGAGTCATTACAGTTTCTGCGGCAGCTCCTAAAAAAATCATAAGCATAAATATTATAAACATTGGATTTTTTAATATTTCAATACTCGATTTTCCCTTCACCTCAGCAGTCACTTTAGGTACAGGTATAAAAGTAGCTAAAGCAAGGCCAGCTATCGGAAAAAGCATCCATCCTGTAACTATCAAATGCCAATTTTCTCTTCCTACTACGAACAATGCGAATGTAGTAACCACAATAGTGAGAAGCTGACCCCATGCATAAAAGGAATGTAACAATGCGATATTACTACCTTTTACTTTTTCAGGGAGAGCATTTATCATTGGGCCAATTGTTATTTCCAAAAGTCCACTTCCTATTGACATAATCATCATTCCAATAACAAGCCACAAATATGCATCTCCTGTTATCATAGGCATCCACGCAAACACCCAATATCCAACAATAGCAGCTATCGAAGATATTACAAGTGCAGGTCTGTAGCCATGCCTATCTATGGCTTTGCTCAACAAAATATCAACAAGTATTTGCGTAGCAAAATTCACAGCAACAAGTGAGCCTAATTCAGAATAAGATAAATCAAAGCATTCTTTTAAAGGCACAAACAAAACTGCCGCAATATTCAAAAGTGTTCCTTGTATTATATAAAACAAATAGCTTGTGTATTTTGTCAACATGAAATTATCTTTCATATAATAACTCCCTCTCGTATAACATCCGAGGGATTATACTATTTCTACTTATTATAATCAAGCCAAAATTCACATATTTCGACAAAAAAGAATATTATATTACGTAAGGAAATATTTCTTTGTGCGGTGAACAAAATGACTAAATATATTATTAATGGTGGCCAAATTTTAAGTGGGGATATTATCATAAATGGCTCAAAAAATGCCATCTTACCTATTATAGCTGCATCCATAATAAATAAGGGAACTACAAGAATATCAAATTATCCTGAAATCTCTGATGTAAAAATAATGCTTGAGCTTTTAGAAGAAATAGGCTGCCAAATTTCATACATTAAAAATAATAACGAAAGCATCATAGAAATAGATTCTAATGAAATTCATTCTTCAAAAATCAACTCAGACAAAACATGCAAATGCAGAGCCTCCTCCTTGTTACTAGGTGCTCTTTTAGGAAGATGTCATGAAGCAGAGCTATCATATCCGGGAGGATGCATAATAGGCAAGCGACCACTCGACCTACACAAAAAGGCAATGGAAGCATTAGGCTTTGAAGCATGCTTTATAGAGGATGAAATAAAAGCACATATGCCGACAAATATTGACCATTCTCATTCAAAACATATATATTTAAATTTTCCAAGTGTCGGTGCCACCGAAAATGCCCTTTTAGCTGCAGCCGGAATAAATTGCGAGGTTCATATTTACGGAGCTGCAACAGAACCGGAAATACAAGCTCTCGGAGAATTTCTTACAATTCTTGGTGCTGAAATATCAGGCATTGGAACCAGTCATATTATTATTCGTGGAAAAGACACGTATGATAACCAAATTGTTACTTTTAAAATTATTCCGGATAGAATCGAAGCGGCAACATACATGATTCTTGCTGCTGGAATCGGTAGTAATTTGAGAATTCACGGGGTAAATCCAACACATGTAAGTAGCTTAACAAGGATTCTACAACAAATGGGCTGTATTATTAAGGAATATGACACAGGCTGCTACAAGGAAAAGGATGTTATTTACGAAATTGAGGGTGCAGTAAATAAAGGAAGACTAAAGTCACCGGAATTATTAATAGCTAGACCTTATCCCGAATTTCCTACAGATGCCCAATCACTAATCCTGCCTCTTTTATGTATTTCAAAAGGAAGCACTTTAGTCATTGATAATGTTTTTCCAAACAGATTCAAGGCCGCCTTTGAATTAGAAAAGGCTGGTGGAAAAATAATCGAAAAGCCATTTGGAATAAAAATATGCGGCAAAAGGCACCTTCACTCAGCCCGCTTAAATTCATACGATTTAAGAGGCGGTGCCGCAATGATTCTTGCAAGTCTTTTTGCAAAAGGTCAAAGCGAGGTATATGATGATAATTATATAACAAGAGGTTATATGAATTTGGTAGAATCTCTAAAAAACATAGGAGCCGATATATCCAAAACAGATGAATAAAAATCAAAACTTGTCATATTGTGCCTGTTTTGAAATATTTAATAAAATACCCATACAGCCCAGTAAAATTACAAGTGAGGTTCCTCCGTAGCTAAAGAAAGGTAACGAAATACCTGTAACAGGCATCGAAGAAGTCACAACGGCAACATTCATTAATACCTGAACAGAAATTAATGTCGTAATTCCGAAGGCTGTCAACGATGAAAATTTATCCGGTGCATTTCTAGCAACCAAAAAGCCCCTCCATACGAACAAAGCAAATAGTCCCAATACAATTGCTACACCTATAAATCCCATCTCTTCAGCAAGTATGGATAATATAAAATCATTATAAGGCTCGGGCAGATATAAATACTTCTGCACTCCCTGACCAAAGCCTTTTCCAAACAATCCCCCTGATGCTATCGCATAAAGAGATTGCATAATTTGATAACTATCTCCTGAAGTATCCTTTTCAGGATCTCTAAAAGCGAAAACCCTGTCAATGATATATGTAAAATCAATAATTCCAGAAAAATACACTATTAGTCCAAGCCCTAAAACAGCTATGATTAACACTGCATAAACCTTAAATTTTACACCACCAGCAATCATTAATGAAAAAACAACCGCCCCAATAATAAGAACACAGCTTATGTGTGGTTGCAAAGCCAATAATGCAACACCTGCTCCAATAGGCAATCCATAATATAACACACCCTTAAAGCCTGTAATTTTACCTGCCAATTTCGGTCTGGAAAATAAATATGCCATCAATAAAATAGCACCGATTTTTAAAAGCTCACTAGGCTGAAATTCAACAAAACCTAAATCAAGCCATCTTTTTGCACCATTCACACTGCTTCCGACTAGCTCAACTAAAACTAGCATTACAATACACGTAGCAAAAAAAGGAATAGTCAGCTTAGCCCATAATTTATAATCTATATAGCTTACAAAAAACATCAGAACCAAGCCTGCAACAGCAAAAAATATTTGTTTTTTTATAATATCATACGCTGTCGAATTTTCTCCCATAGAGTACGCAGCAGCAGAGCTTGCGCTCGCAACCATCATTGTTCCAAGTCCTAAAAGAAGCACTATAGCTATCAAGAGCCAAAAGTCAGGCTGATTATATCTCAATTCTCGTCTGACCTTCATTTTAACAGCTTCCAATGAACTATCATATTTATCTTTTGATTCATTAGCATTGCTCTTCACAGCTTATCACTCCTTAAAAAATCAAAGCATACTTACATATGCCAATATGCAGCATAGTAAAGTGAAAATCCAAAATACAACTACAACCTTTCTTTCACCCCAGCCACAAAGCTCAAAATGGTGGTGAATAGGAGCCATTCTAAATAATCTTTTACCCTTTGTTAATTTAAAAAAGCCAACTTGCAAAATAACTGATAATGCTTCGATAACGAATATTAATCCTGCAATAATAATAAGTAAAGGTCTTTGTAGCATTATCGCACATGCGCCAACTGCACCACCTATTGCAAGCGAACCTGTATCTCCCATAAATACCTTCGCAGGATTAGCATTGAAAATCAAGAAGCCTAATAACCCACCAGCCATTGATACCGAAAACAGTGCTACAGAATCATTAGGACAAAGCACAACAGAAACGATAGTAAAGAATATAAATACTATAAACGATATACCTCCACACAATCCATCAAGTCCATCTGACAAATTAACCGCATTTGTTGTTGATAATAATATCAAAACACAAAAAGGAATGAAAAGCCACGACAAATCTAAGGCTGCTTTTAATCCAAAAAATTCTAATATTATAGTATTGTCAACATATCCCTTATGTGTAATATAAAACACAAAAGCTAATGACACAACAAACAAAAGAGCCATTTTTTGATATGCCAAAAGACCATCTTTTCGTTTTTTAACTATTTTTATTAAATCGTCTAAAAAGCCTACAAACCCGAATCCAACTGCTGTCCACAAAAGAGGAATAATTTCCGGAGCAAGCTTCATGAAATAAAGCACCAATGATACTACCAAAAGCGGTGTCAAAAATATCAAAGCACCTATTGTCGGAGTGCCTTGCTTCTTCAAATGTGTCTGTGGACCGTTATAACGAACCGTCTGTCCAAACTTCAAGCGTCTTAAAAGCGGTATATAAAGCGGTGCTAAAAGCACTGCACCTGCAAAAGTAGCTAAAAAGCTTAATGTAAGTGATGTCATAATTTCAAGCTCCTTTATTTATATACAAAAATGAATCAATGCTTCGGATATAATATTCATCTTTATAGCGTTAGATCCCTTTATCAAAATTGCAATTTTTTTCCCTGCTCGGATTTCCTTCTTCAAAATAGGAAGCAATGTATTTGCTCCTAAAGCCGAATCTTTAACAAGTATCTTTTCTTCACCCTCAAAAGCATCATAATAAAGCCTTGCGTGTTCACCTACAGCCAAGAGAGCATCAGCAACATTCGAAGCCACCTTACCAACATTAGTATGGGCCTCATTTGTTATACTTCCTAATTCTAACATATCACCAAGCACAGCGTATCTTTTTTCTGCTTTTAAATCCTTAAGAACCGAAAGTGAAGCCTGCATTGATTCCGGACCTGCATTATACGTATCATCGATTATGTATCCCCATGGCATTTCTAGTATTTTTTGCCTTGATACATCATCGCCAAATTCACTTAAAGCTTTCAATGCTTTTTCAACACTTATTCCTGAAGCTTTTGCTGCACATACAGCTGCCATACTATTATATACATTATGTATTCCCGGAACCTTCAATTTAACATTATATTCTTCTCCCTCTGGTGTACAAAGAACATAATCACTGCCATTTATTTTTTCTGCTCTATATGCTGAATTGCCTTCAGTTCCGAAATATATAATATTTACATTTTTAATGCCATATTCATTTAATATTTCTTTAACCATAATTTTATCCGAAAGCATGTCGTTGTCACCATTTAACACCAATGTTCCGCCTTCTGACATTCCTTTACATATCTCAAGCTTTGCTTTAAGAATATTTTCTCTTGTCCCAAGAAGCTCCAAATGTGCAACACCAATATTAGTGATAATTGCAACGTGAGGCTTTACAATATCGGTAAGATATTCGATTTGCCCCATTCCTCTCATACCCATTTCAGTAATAAGAACCTCATGCTCTGGTTCTAGCTTCATAACCGTCAATGGCAAACCAAGCTCGTTATTTTGATTCAGTTCCGATTTTAATGTATGAAAGTATTTTTCAAAAACAAAAGCTATCATATCTTTAGTGGACGTTTTTCCAACACTTCCGGTTACAGATATTTTCAATAAGTTATTTTCTCTTTCCTTTAATATTCCCCTTGCAATATCACCCATAGCTTCAGCCGAGTTCTCAACCTCCACGAGAGCACAGCAATTAGAATTTTCAAAGCAGCCTTTTTCAACCAATGCCGCAGTTGCACCAGCTTTTACAGCCGTTTCTATAAACTTATGACCATCGGTTCTTTCTCCCTTCATTGCTACAAATAAGCTTTCGTTTGTCGCTTTTCTAGAATCAATTACCACATTTGTTATTTGTGTGTTTTTATCTCCATAAATTTTACCGTTTGTATATCTAGCAATTTGTTCTATTGTCATTTTCATTTTATTTCATTCCCCTTAAAATTTCATTTACTATTTCTCTTTCGTCGAAGTGAATAGTTCGATCTGCAAAAATCTGCTCTGTTTCATGCCCCTTGCCTGCAAGTATAATTACATCACCAGCACGCGCATTTTCAAGAGCATATTTTATAGCCTCCCTTCTATCTGTTATACAAATATAGTCAGCATTTGTAGAAATTATTCCCTTTTCTATATCTTTAATAATACTTTCCGGATCTTCACTTCTGGGATTATCAGACGTTATTATTGAAAAGTCTGCATATTTACCAGCCGTTTCTCCCATTAGCGCTCTCGGTCTGTTTCTGTCTCCCCCACAGCCAAAAAGAAATACTGTTCGTTTAGCGTATTCTTTTACAGTTGTTAATATATTAATAAAGCTATCCGGATTATGCGCATAATCTATAAGCACAGAAAAATCCTTGCCGGTCGGAACGTTTTCCGCTTTACCTGGTATAAACACATTTTCAAGGCCTCTTGCCGCAATTTCAGGCTCTATACCTTCTAACACTGAAACAGCAAATGCGACCAATGAATTATAAATAGTAAATTTTCCCGGAACAGGCACTTTTATTTTATAAATATTATTATTAAATTTTATATCATATTTAACACTATCGCTGTTTTTTTCTATATTTATTGCTCTAAAATCAGCCTCTTTGTCTATTGCATACGTATATACCTCTGCTCCACTTTCTCGCGCTTTATCAAGCATTCTTTCACAATACGGACTATCAATATTTATAACAGCTCTTTCACACATAGTAAAAAGCTTAGCCTTTGCATTTGCGTAATCATCCATGTCTGAATGTTCATTTTCTCCTATATGATCTCTAGAAAGATTAGTAAAAGCGGCTGTTGTAAAATGGCAATGTCCTACTCTATTTAGATGAAGTCCTTGAGAAGAAACTTCCATAAAGCATGTATTTATATTTTCTTTTTCCATTTCCGAAAACAGAGAATGAAGCACATTTGCCTCAGGTGTTGTTCTTTCTGTAGGAACAATTTTATTACCAATTTGCGTTCCCATTGTACCAATAACTCCTGTTTCAATTTTTGCTTCGTTATAAATTGCTCTCAGCATATATGTCGTGGATGTTTTTCCTTTTGTTCCTGTAATTCCCACTAAATTAATTCTATTGGTGGGATTCTTATTCAAAGCAGCCGAAAGGCTCGACAAAGAAAATCTTGTATCCTCTGCGTAAATGATAGGAACATTGCAATTATCAAAGTCAAAAGAATATTTTTCTAAATTCTTTGGACTTTTTGCTAAAATCGCGCTTGCACCTCTTTCTATGGCTCCCATAGCATACCTGTGTCCATCAGTAACATAGCCCTCAATACACACAAACAAGGAACCCTTTTCACACTTTCTATTATCAATCTCTATAGAATATATTTCTACATTCTCAAATGCTGTAATATTTTCACATACGCAGCACAATTTACTATTTTCTAATAATTCTTTCAATTTCATAATATCATCCTCATTTTATCAGCCGGCTGTTTCTGTGTCATTGTTTATAAGCTCAATTTCAATTACCGAACCCTTTTCAACCTGCGTTCCATACGCAATATTTTGTGAAACTACATTGCCAATATTGTCAGCCTTAACATTAAGTCCTAAATCATTTAGGGTATTTACAGCTTCTGCAAGTGAGTATCCTGTTAAATCCGGCACAGTAACCTTCTTTTTCTCGGTTTCTGGATTAGTATATAAAACAACTCTTGCTCCAGACATTACATATGAATTATATCTTGGAATTTGTTCTGAAACCTTGACCGAAGATAAATCAGAATTTTCATCTGCATCTGCCAATGTATATTCAAAGCCTTCCTTTTTTAGTAATTCAATTGCTTCCTTAACCGTCATATCGGTAACATCCGGAATATATTCCTTAACCATCATACTGCTGCTGTCAAGCTCAGTATATCTTCTTTCAACCTCCATGTAGGTCAAAATCTTTTCAATAAGCTCTCCGGCTACAGGGGCTGCATGCTTACCACCTGACGCATCTGCTCCGTCTGCCGGCTCTGGATGGTCAAGCATTACAAGCACAACGACCTCAGGATCGTCGGCAGGTGCGATACCACAAAAAGATGCAATGTATCTATTAGTTTCTTCAGATTGCGTTGTTTCAGAGGTACCTGTTTTACCTGCAACTCTGTAGCCTGAAACGTATGCATTGCTTCCCGTACCTGTTGCAACAACCTGTTCAAGCATATTTAGAACCTGTCTAGATGTTTCTTCAGAAATAACCTGTCTTTCAACCTCTGTACCATAGCTTTTAATTACTATATTATTGCTATCTGTAACTTCCTTTACTATTCTAGGTGTCAATAATTTTCCGCCATTGGCTATTGCACTATATGCAGTCACAAGCTGAATCGGAGTGATTTGAACACGCTGTCCGAATGCTGTAACCGCCATATCAATTTCACCAGGATTAGCATGAAAAATACTTTCTGCTTCTCCTGTAAGAACAATACCTGTTTTATCTCTAAAGCCAAACGACTCTATATATTCGTAAAATTTTTCTATTCCAATATCAAGTGCTAATTTTGAAAATACCGGGTTGCATGAATTTTTAACTGCTTGAGTAAAAGATTCAGTACCATGATTTCCTCCCTTTCTCCAGCAGCTTATGGTCCAGCCAGCCATTGATAACGGTGCATCATTAACTGTGGAGTCAGGAGATACCTTTCCTTCTTCAATTCCCATGCAAGCCGTTATCGATTTAAATGTAGAACCAGGCTCATATGTGTCTGTGAGTGCCTTATTTCTCCAAACTGTATCGAATAATACTGCAACATTTTCATTCGATGTTCCAACCCAATTTTCTGTCAAATCACCCTCTGGTTGTGCATAAGGATTATTTAAATCGAAATCAGGATATGATGCCATTGCAAGAACATCTGCTGTATCTGGTTGCATTACTATGATTGCTCCGCCCTCAAGTACGTTAAATTCTTTTATAGTTTCCTCGAGTGCATTTTCAACCATATTCTGTATTGTTGCATCTATGGTCAAAACCACATTATATCCATCTGTAGGCTCTAATCTGGTTATCTCATCATACGGAAGCTCATTTCCTGCAGCATCAACTGCTGTTATTATTCTTCCGTCCGTTCCTGTCAAAAGCTCATCAAAGGCTACCTCAACACCACACACTAAGCCTTGATCATCCTTACCGGTAAAGCCTAAAATATGGGATGCTAGCGTTCCATTTGGATAATATCTCATAGTATCCTCATCAACATAAACGCCTTTTATTTTTTCTTCCTTTAACCAGGCTTTAATTTTATCTCCTGTTTCTATTTCTATATTTTCCGCTATTAGCTTATATCGGCCCTCAGTTTGAATTTTTTTTAAAACTTCATTTGGGTCCAGATTCAAAAAACCTGCAAGACCATTTGCTATTTTTTGTTGATAAGCTTCCTTTGTGCTGTTCTTAGGATAATTATCAGCAATTATTTTTTGATTCACATTAACAAGGCAGGTTGAAATACTTATAGCTAAGATATTACCATTAACATCTGTAATAGTTCCTCTTTTGGCAGAAATTGTTCTCCATGAATTCTGCTGCGCATACGCTTTTTTTGTGTAATAATCACCTTTTATAAATTGTAAATGCACAAAACGAAAAAGCAGCGCTGCCAAAAGTACTAGTATGATTCCTGAAAAGACAAACGTTTTGACTTTCATTTTATCACTTCTATCATCACTTTCAAACGACATTGCTGCCTTTATTTTGCTTACATTAGCTTTTTCTTTTTTTATATTACGGGAATCTCTGTCCACCTTACCATTCCTCCTGTCTCATACGGTAAATATATGCAAAGTTCCCTAATTTTATATCAATCCAAAGAACAACTTTACCTTGTTTACTATTCTTTCATAAAAAGGTGCGTTATCCTCTTCATTATTTGTAAACTCTTTGTTTTTGTACTCCGTTTGATCGATAGAATCCACATCTATATACTTAACTTGGTATGATAAAGGCTTATGCATACCCAATTTTGATTCTGCTCTTTCTGCTATTTCTGCAATGCTCATGCTACTTTCAATTTCAACCTCTAAATTTTCAGCCGCAGCCATAAGCTCATTGTATTCTTGTTCAAGATTGTGGTTTTCATAATTAATCTGGGTCACTGACGCATAACGAACCGCAACTGTAACTCCTAATGCTATGAGGACGGTAATACCAAATATAATACGTTTTTTTATTTTTGAATCTCTAGCCTTAAGCTTTAATTCAGTTAAAACTATTTTTTTTCTTTCTATTTTTTGTTCTGGAACGAAAAGTGCTTCCGATTCCGCACTATAGTCGTATTCATATGCATTATTGCCTCTAGTATTCATTTTATGGACCCCACCCTATTATCTTTTGTTCATTATGCCTGTTGACATTTTATATTTTTTCAAACACCCGAAGCTTTGCACTGTGTGAACGATTATTTTTTATAAGCTCATCCTTTGAAGCCACAATCGGCTTGTTAGTAATCACCCTTCCTAGTGATTTCTTACCGCATACACAAACCGGAAAGTCTGGCGGACAAGTACATGGATTTGCAGCCTGCTTGAATTTGTTCTTGACGATACGATCCTCTAAGGAGTGAAATGTTATAATACACAATCTGCCGCCTTTATTTAGCAAGCTTATTGCTGCATCGATACCTTTTTCCAACACCTCCAGCTCCCTATTTACCTCAATACGGATAGCTTGAAATGTTCTCTTTGCCGGATGTCCACCATCCTGTCTCGCTCTGGCAGGAATAGCAGATTTAATTACATCAATCAATTCAAAGGTTGTTTTAATAGGCGTTACACTTCTTTGTTTGCAAATCGCTCTTGCTATAGCCGCCGCCCATTTTTCTTCTCCATAATCACGGATAATACGTTTTAGCTCTTGCTCCGAATATTTATTTATAATAAAGCTAGCATCTATACCTTCATCCTGATTCATTCTCATATCAAGCTGTGCATCAAATCTGTAGCTAAAGCCTCGCTCCGGCTCATCAAATTGATATGACGAAACTCCTATGTCTAAAAGTATACCATCGACACCTACTTTTTTATTTTTGTCCTTTAAGACAGTTTCAGCTGCCCACGCCATATTTTCAAAATTAACTCTTACGGCGGCAAATTCTGCCTCGCTCTTGCCTTCTGACTTAATTTTTTCCAACCTGTCGCTTGCAGCCTTTATTGCATCAGCATCTTGATCCAAACCAATCAAAATACCATTATTGCCTAACTTTTGTAATATTTGCGAGCTGTGTCCAGCTCCACCTAATGTCCCGTCAATATAAACACCCGATGGGTCAATATTGAGCATCTCGATACATTCCCATAACATAACCGGTGCGTGATTGAATTCGGACATATCTTAACCTAACCTTTTCAACATCAATAGATAGCGAGCATTTTTATATTATTAAAAATCTAAGCTTTCCAACGCATCATTGAATGCATCACCAGTGCATGTACTTTCATAATAACGCTCGTACTCATCTTTATCCCAAAGCTCTATAGTATCTCCGGTACCCAAAACGTGAACTTCCTTTTTGAGTCGTGCAAATTCTCTAAGCGGTTGGGAAATATTCATTCTTCCTTGTGCATCAAATTCAATTTCCTGTACAGAGCCTAACAATCTTCTTGATAATATTCTGTACGATTCACTTGATGTCTTTAACTTTTCAATTGAAGCCTTTAGTGCCTCAAACTTTTCTTTAGGGTAAATGGAAATACAAGTATCAAAGCCTCGCATAAGAACACAGTCTTCGCCAAGCTTTTCTCTGAATTTAGCAGGTATAACTACTCTGCCCTTCGTGTCAATGGTGACAAAACTATCTCCATAAAACACAGCCTTCTTACCCCTTTCAATAATTATCTTTTGTACATTTGCCGGCTTTCACAAGCCTTATCACACAGTACATTTTGCTTAATAAAGCAATTCTTTTGTAAATTAAAATCTTTTTCTTTAGTAATTCGCTTAAATCTTTTTATCTTTAGTAACTTAATTAACCTCAAAAGGCTTTATCTTATGTAGTTATTTATCTACGGAATAATCCGAGATTAATCTTATGTAAAAATAGTCCTTGTGGAATTTATATTAAGGAGAATTTTTGGTACTTTTCACCACTTCGTAACCACTCAGTGACACCAAATGCCCCAAATCACCACCGACAAACATATAATACACTATTATTTTTTGTATTGCAATACTTTTTTTTAATAATCCGGAAAAATTTCCAAAAAAAATTGCAGCTCCAAGGCTGCAAATAAAATTATAAAATTTCTTCATATAAAATCATTTTTCTTTTTATTATAATTTTTTGATTCAAAATAAATTTCAGAAAACGCTCTAAAAAATGAATCTTTATCCTCTTCACTAAAATCGTTGCTACCTAATAACAATCTGGCTTCTTCCAACAATTTTTTTGTTCTCATTTTCGGCGAATCAGAATAATTTTTATCCGGATGCCTTATAAGCATTTCATTAGCCTGCATTATAGATATTTCATTATCCGATAAAAAATAATTAATCTCCTCCCCTAGTGCTGCTGCCAATTTAATTATTATTTCTGTCGATTGTGGTTTACGTATATTTCCTTCATAATATTGAATACTTCTTGTAGTAACTCCAATTCTTTTTGCAAGCTCCTTTTGTGTTATCCCAGATTTTCGTCTTGATAATTTAATTTTATCTCCTATTTCCATCTCAAACACCTCCTTATTTCAAAATATTCACGAACCTTTTTTCGTATAAATAATATATTTGTTCGTATAATAAGTCAATGTTTTTCTTGATTGATATTTGATATGTTGTATAATAGATTAGAATTTTTAAAGAAAGGAAAGTTTTTATGATAATAGATACACATGCACATACGTTTCCTGACAAGGTTGCAGAAAAAGCTGTTGGAAAACTAGCCTTAATTTCAGGTATTAATCCTTCAACGAACGGAACGGTAAGTAACACCTTAGAATATATGAAAAAATGTAAAATAGATAAATTCATCAATTTAAATATCGCAACTGCACCTTCACAGCAAGAGAAAATTAATACAGTTGCACATGAAAACAACAACATTTACGATGAAATGATTTCAACCGGTTCAGTTCATCCTGATAATCCTGATGCAATACAAGAGTTAGAAAGAATATCAAAGCTAAACATCTCTGTAATAAAGCTTCACCCAGATTACCAAGGTTTCATCATTGACGAAGAAAGACTGCATCCCATCTACAGCAAATGTGCTTCTCTCGATATACCTATCATTTTCCATTCCGGTTGGGATTGCTACAGCCCTAATTTAATACATGCCAAGCCCGAGTCCTCTGCAAAGGTCGCCCAATTATTCCCGAGTCTAAAAATGGTGCTTGCTCATTTTGGCGGTTTAAAAATGTGGGATGATGTCATTACTTACCTTGCAGGCAAAGAAAATGTTTACTTTGATACTGCCATGGCTTCAACATATATGGACGCATCATATGCAATGAAAATAATAGATAAGCATCCTATTGAAAATATTTTTCTCGGAAGTGACTGTCCTTGGGAATCTCCTGATAAGTCAGTAGAATTTATATTATCCTTAAAAATTTCTGATGATAAAAAAGAAAAGATTCTCGGTACAAATGCAATGAAATTTTTTGGCATTTCCTGATTATGTAGGTGCATATTCATTTTAATACCTTCATATATTTTACAAAATACTTTTTATGGAGTCTTAAAATGAGCAATAATTACAGCAAAAGAGTGGCAAGAGCAAAAGCAAGAGAAATCAAAAGCAAACATATCGACGATAATCACAACAGAATGTATTATCTTCTTAAGGGCTTTTTAATTTCAATTCTTATTTCTGTGCCACTCTTTTTTATTATTTCATTAGCAATTCACATCACAGATTTTCCCGAAGAGCTCATGCCGCCTGCACTTTTGAGTACAATACTAATAAGCATAGTTGCAGCTTCCTTTTATTCAACTTTGACTGCTAAATCCAAGGGTTGGTTTAACGGAAGTCTGATTGGACTTTTGTATGCCTTGATACTAGTAACCATACGATGGTATTTGGAAAATAATATCTACATCAGCAAAGATATTATTACTACATTACTTTCAGGCTTATTAATTGGCTCAATATGCGGCATTGCCGGTTTAAACATTGGTGAAAAAATCAGGAAAACGCGAAGGAGCAATCATACTTGAGCTTCATTCCCTTATTTGACCAGAACCATTTATTACATACTTTATAGTAGTTAATTCTTTTAAACCCATAGGGCCTCTTGTGTGAAGCTTTTGGTTACTTATTCCTATTTCTGCACCAAAACCAAATTCAAACCCGTCTGTAAAACGTGTTGAAGCATTTACATATACGCAAGCTGCATCTACATTATCCTGGAAATATTTGGCTCTTTCGAAGTTAGTTGTAATAATAGCTTCGCTATGGCCCGTTCCATGCATATTAACGTGCTTCACAGCTTCTTTATAATCAGAAACAACTTTAACTGCCAAAATCAAATCATCATACTCTGTATCCCAATCCTCTGATGATGCCTCAACAATATTGGAATTTTCAATATTAGTTTTCTTTAAAATATTCAAAGCCTGCTCACAGCATCTAATTTCTACCTTTTTTGCAGTAAGCTTTTTAGCTATCTCAGGTAAGAATTCATTTGCTATTTCTTTGTTTACCAATAATGTTTCTGCCGCATTACAAACTGAAGGTCTTTGGGTTTTTGCATTCATTACAACAGAGTAAGCCATATCAACATCAGCGCTATCATCTACATATATATGGCAATTTCCTGTACCTGTTTGTATAACCGGAACTGATGCATTATTGACAACACTTTTTATCAAGCCTGCACCGCCCCTTGGTATAAGTACGTCTATATATTTATTAAGCTTCATCATTGCTGTAGCAATATCTCTATCAGTATTATCAATTAACTGAACACATTCAGATGGAAGTCCAGCTTTCGAAAGAGCTTCACCAAATACTGAAGCAACAGCAATATTAGATTTCAAGGCTTCCTTGCCACCTCTTAATATACATGCATTACCTGATTTTATACAAAGTCCTGCTGCATCAGCAGTTACATTTGGTCTGGCTTCATATATTATACCTATAACTCCCAAAGGAACTCTCTTTTTTATTATTTCTAAACCATTAGGTCTTTTATACCCTTCTATGACTGCTCCTATCGGATCTTCAAGCGCAATCAATTGAAGCAGGCCCTCTGCCATACCCTTTATTCTTTCCGGAGTCAATCTAAGTCTGTCTTGCATTGGAATTGACATTCCATTATTAGCGGCAGCTTCTAAATCCTTTGCATTTTCTGCTATTATATAATCTGTCTTTTCTATTAATAGGTCTGCTGCATTTTTGAGTGCATCATTCTTTGCACTTATTGACGCTGTAGCTAATGCGCTTGATGCGTTTTTGGCTTTAATTCCGTATTCTGTAATATATGATAATATTTCGTTTTCAGTCATATTATAAGCTCCCTTCCGAAGGTGAATTTGTAGCAATAAACAATGTACCAACATCCTCTCCATTTAAAATATCATAAATAATTTCCGGATTATTTCCATTTGCTATTACTGAATTTGTGCCATGCTCAGCGGCTATTCTTGAAGCGTGAACCTTTGTAAGCATTCCACCAGTTCCCAGCTTGCTTCCTGCTCCGCCTGCTGCTTCCTCGATTTTTTCTGACAAATCAGAAATATTATGATATAAAACAGCCTCAGGATGTTCGTTTGGATTTTGCGAATAATATCCATCTATATCTGTTAAAATAATAAGTAAATCTGCTCCAATAATTCTTGATACAATACTTGATAAGTTATCATTGTCACCAAATTTAATTTCGTCAACTGCTACTGTGTCATTTTCGTTTACTATAGGTACGATATTCATCTGCAAAAGTGCATTGAATGTATTAATTGAGTTTCGTCTTGACTCCTCACCATCAATTATATTTTTTGTAAGAAGCACTTGTCCCGAATCATATCCGTAATCTTCAAAGGCACGGCCATACGTACGCATCAAATTAACCTGTCCTACTGCTGCAACTGCCTGGCGACCTGCTACAGTATCAGGCTTACTATCAAGATTAAGCTTTGTAACACCAAGTCCTATAGCACCTGAGGATACTAAAACAATTTCTTTACCTCTATTCATCAAGTCTGAAATAACACGTGCTAGTGTTTGAATTCTGTTCAGATTGGTCTTACCGTTTTCATATACTAAAGAGGATGTTCCGATTTTTATAACAATTCTCTTTGCATCCTTTAATTTTTCTCTTGCCTCAATCATAAATAATTCTCTTTTCCTAAAAAAATGCTTAAAATACGGCTACTAGTATAACAAAACTCATAATAAAAGGCAATAAAATAAGTTGAAATAGCTTCCTTTTTCAGTATAATAAAATAAAAATTTAGGTTGACGGAAGACAAATATGGTGATAAAATTTGTTAGCCATCGGGATGTGGCTCAGTTTGGTAGAGCGCTGCGTTCGGGACGCAGAAGCCGCAGGTTCAAATCCTGTCATCCCGACCACGTGAAAATAATCCGAACATTCTCTTACTTGGAGAAGCGTTCGGATTATTTGTTTTATTTGAGTATCCTAATTTTAATAGCAAGAAACGAAAATAGCCTCCGACAAGGATTTTCTCTATCGGAGGCTATTTTCATTCGTTAACTAAGTTGATCAGCATTTGATACCTTTCATTTGTTTTTAAGGATTCAAATCGAGGATCAGTAAGCTTGGTTACTAAATTCTGATGTCTATCAATACTCTTGTGGTACAATCCGTGAGGAATCAAATTCAAAAGCGGAGTTTTTGTCTTAGTATTACTATCTATCGTCGCATAATCATTTAAATCGTAATTCACCATTTTTTCAAGATACGATAGAGCTTTATCAGGATCTCCGTCTTTTAGATAAATCTCTGCAAGAAGTGCATAGAGATCACCATGCTCACGATGATGAATGGGCGACAAAACCTCATTATCCTTGAAAATACACTGTATCAATTCAAGAGAGGTTTCCAAGACACTTGCTGCATCTTTATATTTTTCTTGCAACATATAGCTTTTTGCAAGCTTTACGTTTATATTCAGCATCCCCTCAAGATAGTGCACAAATCCATATTGGCAGCTTTGGGCTTCACGCTTGTAATCCTTTTTCCAATGCGCATAGTAAGCGTACATAACATGATTATTAAAGTCGGCACGATACGGAAATTGTTCTGCATGAAACCACGCTTTCTCAAAATTCCCATACGCCGAGTGCAAAATAACCATTATCATATGAGCACGTAAAACATCCGAAATATTCTTTGAATACGAGGTAACAAGATCGGCATATCTGACACATTCTTTGTAGATATCCTCTGCGCGTTCAGAATCATAAAGCTCATCGTTTTCGGGATAGGAGAGTGCAATACCCGTTTCCAAACAGTGCATAAGCAGTATTGTATTATTAGGATATATTTTCAATCCTTCTTTTACAGCAAGATACTTCTTAAAAAGGCTTTCAGAGGTAAGTGGGCGCGAAAGAAGAGCTTGTGCATTATTCACGATTTTCCAAACTTCTTCCGTATCATTTGTCCCAAATGTTCCGAACAACACATCTGTACTCACGCCAAACACATGCGCTATTGGTACGACTTGCGAGATGTCGGGCATCCCGGTATTATTTTCCCATTTTGAAACAGCTTGAAAAGTAACGCCAAGCTGTTCGGCAAGTTCTTCTTGTGTAAGATTTCTTTCTTTACGTAATCGGCGTATGATCTGCCCCATTGTTTCTTTCATAATCGAACCTCCTTGTTGGGTATTTGATTTGTGCTTATATTATCGCATACTATTTGCACAAAAAGAAGCGACTTAAAAACGAGTTCGATTCAACTTTGCGTTGAGTTTGTTATAACATATAAACGTGTTTAATGCAAGAATGCCTTGAAACGTAGAGTTATGGGCATGACGTGCCCATAACATTTTTTTCAATGGGTGAATTTCGCCCACTGATTTTCAAGTGTGCAAAATGAGCACTTGATTTTGGTGGTGGTCGCTGCGACCACTACCACTTTAATGAAGTGCCGGCACCATGCTTTGGAAGACCAAAGGCTCAAAATGAACCTTTGATTCTGCTGCGGGTCTCCGCGCCCCGCACCAAAATCGAAAATGTGGTGCGGATGAAAACCATCCACACCACACCTCGCCCGATCAACGGGTAAAATGCCCCTTTGATTTTACGTATGCCGCTTTCAATATCAGTGGTCCAATTTGGACCATTGATTTTCAAGTTATCACAATGATAACTTGAATTCATTCGACTATAACATTCAATTGATTTCAAGTGGTCATTCTGACCACTTGAAAGGTACAATATATCGTACTATACCCTATAAACAATATTACTCAATTCAGAAGCACTTATCTCGCTATTTTCATATCTTTGCCATTCGTGCTTATAGTCAATAAATGGAACCGTAACCGTTATTTCGCCATTCGCACCTATTTCATCGCTAATGACTTTCAGAGCATCGTTTATTGATTGTAACAAATATTCCAAACACCTTTGACGAAACAATTTGTACTCTATACTTCTGTATAAAAGATAACTTTCACTTAATAATTTGTTAGATGAATGCCTGCCATACCATCCAATTTTATATGGGTATTTCAAAATCAAAAAATCTTGTCTCTTTACCCACGCATCGTAATCGAATTTGGATTTCATATTCTCATCAAACAGATAATCTGCCGTCATGTATTTATCCAATTTCCTCAATTTGCGAAGCAACTTTTTAAAATAGTCATTTCCAAGTTTCAACTTTTTTAAGTCAAATTCTATATAGTGACATGTTGGAATTTTGAAAAAAATATACTTTTTCTCGTGGTTTTGAGAAATGAAATAGCTTGTATTCTTTATTGTGGCATATTTCACCGCATCAAATGGCACTAACGAAAGTCCAACAACATCCCCGTTTTCATCTTTTGAGATAACAATTTCAATGTATGTCTTTTTAGCTATAACAAGATCATACAATACTTGCGATAGCATTTGATCAAATTTATGATCAAAGTAATGGTATTCTTCAAATGAAAGCAACCGCTTTAATCTTTTGTCATCAGAATGAATATCGTAAAAATCCTTATTGTAGTTAGACGGAGAAAACTCGATTGAAAATGAGCAATGCAAATCATCATAAAGCATATGAGCATGTGACGAAAATTCTCTTCCAATACGATGTATATTGGTTATATATGGAGCTTGCCTCGAAGAGGTATAATTACTGCTCGTCCTCATTGTTTACAATCTCCTCCCATTTTGAACATGTATGATATTTTTCGTTTTCTTGCACATGCGGGTTAACACAAAGCACGCAAAACAATTCTTCTATGTCGTGTATCACTCCTAACTCAGCTAAAGAATGACGTGTGAATACTGAAAAAAGTTTGCTATCGCTCACAATGTATTTTTGTCCAAATTTGCCGTATGCAATTTTATACTTTGGATGATTACGAATAGCTGCAGATACCATTTGCTCCCATCCCGTTTCTATGATATCACGATTACCAATTCCTAACAATGTGCCTTTCCTTGCTGAAATGACTTGATTTATATTAGGAAGTACTCTGTGTTTGTCCTCTTTTGATGTGTCTGTATAAGGTTCTATTTCTTTCTCAACAATCGCTCGCCATTCTTTGGAATCCACAAACTCACCCCAAAGGATCGCCAACCCACTAATCATCGCAAATTCCAAGACAGGTGCAGAGAAAACATGGAGAACCGCTTTCTGCAAATGCTCTTCTTTTCTTTTGATAAGGTCTGTTCTAATGTATTCTTGATACAGAAGCATAGTGCCTAAAAATCCCTCATATAAGGATTTAAATGTTGTAACATCGTCATTTGCAATGGAAGTGATCATGCAATCACAAAATCTATTATAACAGTAACCCAACAAATCCGGAAATTCAGTTCTATTCTCCTGATGCGTTATCGCAAATATTCCACTGCACTTCTTTAACGATTGAGGAATAATCCGAGTTATATTTGTTATTGATTCCAATGACTGACTAATGTCAGAATCATTCCATATAACCTTGGGATCCTTCTTCTTCTCAATAAGCAATTTTTCTAAATTTATTATTTTTTCACACGTACGGCGACGTGCGATTTTTGCTTGTAATTCAGAAAGCCTACAAAACCAAATTGCTGCATTATAGAAACTTTTGGCGCTCAATATTTTATCTCCGACAGAAAAAGAAAATTCAAACATATCTGCCATTTGGGCAGTCAAAAGATTGAGATGATCAAAAAGTTTCTGGGCAACAATTTGCTCAATATACCATGGCGGAGTAATCCGCTTTTCTTCAATTTTAACCTCTGCTTCGATGCGATGATACAAATCTTCTACAAACGCATTATTGAGTTGCTCTCCTTTATGAAAATCTATATTTTTGTAATCATATTTGGAAACAGCATAATTGAAAATCGAATCAATGTCTAACTTATCAATATATGAGCAGATAGATATTACAAAATTAAAGCAAACCGCAGCATAAGCATCGGCAATTCCAGCCACATTGTCATCAATTGTTTGTATGTTTGGGCTTTTCGAGATTATGGGAAGCAAAGACTCCTTTAATGATTTTATATATTGATTCCAATAAGCAATAGAATTGATATCCGTAATTCCTTCAGAAAGATTTGATAAAACCGCCAAATAATTGTAGATGGACGAATAATCTCCCGCTTTCAAAAGCACATCGAGACAAACTTGATTCACTTTTTCGAATTCATATTCAAACCACATATAATCTTTAATGTTTTTTGTATCCAACATAAGACCAAATTTGATTTTGGTGGAGATTTCCATATCAGAGGCAGTATGCCATTGCTGGTATTGAGTTTTTTCAGCAAACCAACAAGAGTTATATGGTATATATGGTTTCTTCTTTACATAGGCAAATAAAACCGTTAGATTATTTTTCAAAAATGTAATAATCGGAGCAGTCTGATTCTCGGAATTAGATTTGTTATATACAGCTACATCGCGTAGCACCCCGAGATAATTATAACAAGTTTTTCTATAGTAATATTGAAAGTTTTTATCTCCATCAATTCCTTTTCTTTCTGTTAGCTTGTCTATCATATGAAGAATATCAGGATAAACTATATCAGCTATTCTATATGTATTTGACAGGTCATAGGCACGATTTCCCGAAATACTAAATGTTATAATTGTTCTAATGGTTAATAACAATAGTAAAACAACTGTTATAAATGAAAAATCGATTTCAGTAATACACACGGCAAGAAGAGCTATACAGAATGTAATATAACTGACAATCTGCTTTACGCACTTGTTGGTAACGATATCTCTTTGATATAGCTTATTAATACTTTCAGGAGCATTTGTATACTTAGAAGAAAACATAGATGCCATATTAGAACAATACAAACCTAAAATAACACCCGCAACACCAATGCCGCCAATAACAATATCAAGAAAAATTTGATGGTCCAATGATTCTTGTTTTGTAAGACACAGCAAACCATGATCTAAAAACAATACAATCACACACATTAGCATTGCTTTGAGTGATTGCAATATTACTGTTTTTATAATCAAGAAGGAAAAGCTTTTCGTTTTTTTCTCATTATAGCTTTTATAAGTTGTTGAGAACCAGCGCTTTTTCAAGAAGAAGGTAAACTTTATCCACCAATTGCGAATAATCCAATATAACTTTGTGTTCATGCGTTGTCCTCCTTTTATAACTTTTTAATTCAATCCATCCACCAAATATTTAACCTTCTGATACGCATCCTGCTTAATTTGCTCTGCTTCTTCCTCATCCCAAGTCCCCAAGAAATTAACAATATCAGTAGGTCCAGCATGATAGGGAGACGCGAACTTCTCGGAAAGTTTTTCGCAAGTTTCTTTGATTAGACCTTTGTCCTTGTAAGGTAGCATTTCTTGCAAAAGCATTCTTATGCCGCCCTCGTAATGATTTATACAATAATAAATATCATATGCATCTTTGGGCTTACCGCGTCCAAGTGCAGCCGCTTTCATAACTATGTAGGGTACGATAGATATTACTCGCACGTGCCCGATATCAAGTGCTCCGTCAGGACGGGTATAGTCTATTTTTACATTTTCGGGTGGAAACTCAAAAGCAAAATTACCCCCCGTTGCGGGCAAGGCTTTTATGCCATCTACGTGTTTACTTACAGCACCGCCATCTCCACCATATATTCCGGAAAGAAGGTCTACATCTACGTCGTAAGGAACGTCGCCTATAATTACGGTCTTTACGAACGTGAAATATTTTTTTGGATGTTTGTTATAGCCATTCCTTGTGAGTATTCTCTTAATGTTTTCATAGCTCTCTGCTTTTCCAATATCATTTTGATTAAAAAGAACATCCACATCAATTGACCCAACATGGTCATTATTGGGGAATAAAAGCGACGGAACCCAGCCGCCTACAATTCTCATATCATCAGCATATGGCTCAAGAATATTTACGATTTCTCCAAGTACACGATATGCTGCATCTACCATTCCTGCAGAATAATCGGTAGCATTTTTTAGATCAGCGTCTTTTATTATCATTGTTCAAACTCCTTTAAAACTATAGCGTCAGCTGCTTCTTCGCCTCGTCCTGCGTTACCTAATAGATCAATAACTGTTTGAACAGGAGAAGTAATATAATCGCCGTTCACTTCACGGAAGAACATATATGGTGTTTCATCGTGAGGAATAGTAATAACAACATTACCGCCGGACTCGACGGGTTTTAATTCCAAATCCTTTATAAATTCATTATAGGCTTGTTGCTCAACATAAACATCAACTTTCTTATAACGAACAGTTGGTGCATATCTTGCTGCTGCAGCAAATCCACCAAGCAATGCGCTATCATCGTGTGTGTTGCTCCATTCAGCAATTCTTCTTTCCAATTCTGCAATAGAATCAAGAGAGTAATACTCAAATGTAAGGGAATCCTTTTGGTGATAGTCCTTTGCCCAGGTATACAAAAGTTCTTTTATGTTTCTCAATTGAAAACCATGCGGATATTCTTCGATCCAAGCACGATCCTTCAAAAAGCTCTTAACATTAGAAACGGTTCCTATGGCTTTTCCAGTTATCTCTGATAATACTCGTACTCCCCAGTAAGCTGTCGGTCTATCTAACATCGTTCGTAAGATAACCGATGTAGCTGTGGATGATTTGGAAAAATATTGTTTTTTGTCTCTTTTAGCTATAAATTTATTTTCTTTACCTTGGTAGTGTAAGATTATTCTTTTGGAAAGTATATAGCAGTTACCGGATAAATCCATAAAGCTATAATAATTATTAATTATACTATCTGCAGACGCATCGGAAATATATGGAGCCATAAAAACATAACAAGCATCATCATGATATTGAGAAGCCATTTGCATAAACAAATTAACGTATCTCTTTTCTCCGTTAGATTTTACTTCCACGTAAAAGTGCTGTGTTTCTTTGGTATCAGTATAATGGATAATAGCATGAAAATCGCCAAAACCACACCCCACACCTGTATTAATAATTTCTATATCCGATACAAATGGAACTGTGCTGATTATTTTGCAAAATTGTTCTTTAGCCAATTGCACATATTGATTTTCCGAGTAATTATATTTCATCAAAAACCACCCTTTCACCAGTTCGGTGAAACCATTATAACATATGAAATAAAATTTATCAAGACTTCTTTGTTATTGTTTCCATTTTCTATTGACAAACCCTCAAAAGTATGCTGTAATTCTATCGTGAATATATTTTCATTTATATGTTGAGGTAAACATATGCGATACTTAAGCGAAGAAACAATGCAGAGGATCATAGCCTTTGTAGACGAATATTACAACGAAAACAGTTATTCTCCAACCATTGCGGAGATCTCGCAGAGTTTGTCTTTGGCAGTGGGAACGGTACACAAATATCTGCACCGCATGACCGAGATGGACAAGTTGCATTTTGACGGGCGGCACATTATTACGCCCTATATTGAAGAATTGCAGGGCAAGTTCCACGCGCCCGTCAGCGGTGATATTGCCTGCGGCTCTCCAATCTATGCAGAGGAACAGCACGATGATATGTTTCCGATTCCGACCGATTACATTGGTAAAGGCGAATATTTTTGGCTTCGTGCCAAGGGTAATTCTATGATCAATGCTGGAATTGATAGCGGCGACTTGGTTTTGATTCGCAAACAGAACACCGCTAACGAGGGAGATATTGTCGTTGCATTGATTGATGATTCTGCTACTCTTAAAACACTTTCCTATGATCAGGCAAACCGTAAAGTGGTGTTGAAAGCTGAGAATGACGATAAGAAAAACTATCCGAATCAGATCTACGATAATATTATCATTCAAGGTGTGGCGGAACACGTGTTAAAAAAACTGTGAGGTTAATTCAATGGAAAATACATATAATCAAATACTAAATTCCGTTCTTGAAAACGCTTCTCCCAATATTCTCTACAGAGTAAAAAAGGAAATATTGCAAGAACTATAAATTACAAGATAAAAATGTACATTTGGGGATGCGGATATTTTTTTGGACCTAGTACGCTATACTTTAGCGTGAACACAATATGATATTTACATATCCATTTTGTGTGTGCTAAACTATTTGCCTTATTGGCCATATAAATCACCTTTCCTTTCTTATAAGATAGCCTGAACAACTGTCATTATAAGGGAAAGGTGATTTTTTGTATAA
>JAZNOJ010000037.1:0-16458 GCA_045580735.1 Candidatus Egerieisoma sp.
TGTGTTGTGTACTTAGCGAATGTTCCACTGATTGCACATGTTGTAAGTAATGTTCCAACTAAAAGGCCTGATGCCAATCTCATTAATTTGTTCTTTTTCATAATTTCAAATCCTTTCCTAAATTTATTTTCCCCTAATCGGGTTGGATTATTTCTATATAACTTTGGTCAAATGTGGCAATGACTAAAGCAATATATCTTAAGTTAGTTTGGTGATTTATTCACCGTCATTTTGCGACTTTTCTTTTTCTGCTCTAAGTCGCTCGAGCTCGGCTAGCAATGCTTCCTTATCCTTCTTTGTACCTTTGTCATGTATCTTACGTCTTATAAGATCGTAACCTACTAACAAAATGATTGGAACGAACACGCATATGATAAAGCCTGGTGTTGTTTGCATGAACATTGCAACTTTTCCGATTCCATCAAATCTTCTGAGTTCTGTATATACACCGATGATTTGGTCTTCTTTAACTTCAAGTTTGTCATATACTGAATATGTAAATTCTTTTTCTACAACGTAAACCTTGTCATCTCCTGAGCCCTTAATCTCTACTACCTTGTAAGTAAGAGCTTCCTTATTGTCTATATACTCATATTCTTCTTCTTCAGAATCCTTTGTTGCTTCTTCATCTGCAGATTCCTCTTTATCTGTCAATGTTCCTAATGGAGCTTCCGTTACATTTACATTTGTAGCTGCATCATTAGCATCTTCATTATTTTCAGATTTGTCTGCATCTTCACTATTTTGTGAATTTTCAACATCCTGTTCATCTGTTGCTATAGGATTAAAGAATGTGATTAAATCCCCAACCTTTATATCACTTATCGGTGTGTCATCTACATCCTTGTAGATACCTATCAGCTTATCTGCCGGTACCAACTCTCTATCGTAAGTATTGTTGAAATCACCTTTTGTTACGAAAGCAATTTGTCCATCCTTTGTTGTTATCTCAACAACTCGGTGCGTTACGACTGAAGTTCCGTTACCTGCCGGATCATAGAATGAAATTACATCTCCAACTTCTACTTCCTCTGCTGTTGCAACTTCTGTTATGATGATGTCCCCTGCTTCTATTACCGGAAACATAGAATCGGTCAATACTATCATTGGTTTGAATTTTCCAATTCCGGGAACCTCATCCTTATTTATAAAGCTTTGTACAATCATTATGCAATTCATTACAAGAATCGGGATAAGTATTACACAGAGGACAATGCCTACTACTGTAAATATATTGTAAATCACGCTGTTCTTTTCTTTAGCTTTCGCGTTTGCCTTACCGGTCTCAATAATCTTAGCTTTTGCCTTTTCCTCTGGCTCACCTACTTTAGGTTCTTCTGTAGTATTATTTACTCCGGCATCTGCTGCAACTTTATTTTCCTCAGCTTGTGATTTACCGCTATCGCTACCGAGCTCTTGCTCTGATGCTTGCGACTCATCTAAATTCTGACTGTCCATCGGCTGTAACCCCCCTATCTAATGTTTACTCACCGTGCAAGCGAAGTCTCTTTTGTCTTTTATTTTTCACTTCACTTTGGTTTATGTCAACATAATAAACTATGCTTTGTTGTTTGTCAATACTTTTTTAATAGATTTGTTCATTTTTTTGTAACATTTTCAACACTTTGAATTTACAATAACACAAATTTTTTTAATCTTATCAAATCAGATATCTACATATATCCATTTATCGTTTCATTCCATACAATATTTAGTTACTTTTCTCTTTTTTATTAACTTTTTTTGTTTTAATAAAATTTTTTGTATAAATAGGAAAAACGGCGCAACTCGATAGCTCAAGTCGCACCGCTTTTCCTAAAAGCTTAATAAAAAGCCTTTATCCCCAAAATTTCTCTATACTACCGAGCCAAATTCCAAATAAAATGCTTAGTAACAGTCATTTAGCAAAATGTTCTAAATAAGAGAGAGAAATAACATCTTTTGAAGATTTGACTCAGCGTCTTTCTTTTTAACACATTTTCCCTCTTGTTTCACTATACAATAGAGTAAAATGCATTTTTTATAGAGTAAAAGGTAATTCACGCATTAAATTTTAACCTATCACTTATACTATTAATCCTAGGATGCGTTTATTTTCTAATTATAAATTGATATACTTAAGTTGGTGATTAAATTATGTTAGACTATAATAAAATTGGAAGAAAGATTAGCTTTTACAGAAAAAAGCAAAATATCACACAAGCAGTCCTTGCTGAAGCAATTGATGTTTCCAATGGCTACATAAGCCAATTAGAAAATGGCAAGGCAAAGGTATCTCTCCAACGATTATACATTATAGCTAATTACTTAAATGTTGACATTGCTTTATTACTCTCTGATAATATTTGTGTTTCAGATTCTCCTACTTGTAGTGAAATAACAGAAATAATAAAAAATTGGTCCCTTGAAGAAAAAAACGCACTAGCAAAGCTTTTAATTTGTTATAACGAACATAAAAAACTAAAATAAAATTTAATTATTTTTTTATATTTATCTTCACTTTTATCCCTTTTTGTGTTATAAAAGTAAGTGTGTGAAAATCATTACATTTTTATAACATGAAACGGAGAGATTTATACATGCAAATTGCTATTTGCGATGACAATAAATTATTTAGAAATCAAATACTTGATTATATAATTCAATATAAAAAGCTTCATTGTCTTTATATTGATATCTATGAGTTTGAATCGGGGGAAGATCTTTTAAAATCCCCGGAGCAATTTGATTTGATTTTTCTGGATTATCAAATGCCCGGTATTAACGGCATGAAAACCGCCAGAATCATAAGATCAAACAATTCGACCTGTAGTATTGTATTTATTACTAATTACCCAGATTTTGTATTTGAATCCTTTGAGGTAAATCCATATAGATTTTTATTAAAGCCTATTTCCAAAGAGGATATTTTTAATTTACTAAGTACATTTATTTCAGAGCAAAGACTTTTAACGCCATTGATAGTTATTAATGATTCCGAAAGAATTGTAATAGAGGCAAATAAAATTATTTTTTTAGAAGGATATGGAAAGAACTGTAAAATATCAACCACAGACAATGTTTATATAAGTTCAAAAACACTGTCTAATGTTCATGATTCATTACCGAAGCATTGTTTTTACAGGACACATCGTTCCTATGTTGTAAACTTATACCACATAAAAAAATTCAATGACAAAAATATAATGTTGTCTGATAATTCCCAAGTAGATTTATCTCGAAATAAAAGATCTGAATTTAAAAAGGTATATTCGAGCTTTATAAAAAATTATTATCTAAGGACGTAAACCATGAGATTATCATTTATATTAATAACCCTAATATATTTTATTTGTGTCAATACAGCATTGATAAAAATCGGAAATAACTCATGTTCAACAAAAAGAATAATATTTTCAGGTCTTGTAATTCTTTCTATATCAATTTGTATCAGCTTATTAAACGAAGAGCTATATGTTCTTTTAACCATACCATCATTAGCTATTCATATGATAATAACATACTTGTTTTTTAACAAAGCAAAGCTTAGTAGCATTGTTTATTCATATCTTTTATTTATCACCACGAGCACAATAATTAGCGGCTGTATATCAATTGCTTCAGGAATTGATTATGAAAAAAGCTATATCACCGATTTATGCACCAATATAGTTATTTTAGTTGTATTTATTTATTTTTGTTTTTCCAAACGTAAAATAACATTATGTAATCTTTATAACTATGTTCCTAAAAGCATAAAAATTCTCATACTATTATTGCTAATACTTTGCACAATACTTACATTATTTGTAGCAGATAAATCCTTATATAAAAACTTCCCTGAATGGCATAGATACATACAAAACATATCTATTTCATTAATAGTAATTGTTACTTTTTTTGTGGTTTACTTGTTATCTGTTACAATTTCAAATACAAGGCTCAAATTTCTTGCTGAAAATTACGAAAACCAAATAAACATCCAAGCAGAGCATTACAAAGAGCTTTCAGAAGCAAACCATGAAACTCGCCGTTTCAAACATGATTTCAAAAACATGAGTATTGCTATGAAACAATTAATATTAGAAAACAAAACGCAAGAAGCTATTGAATTAATAAATAGTGTAGCAGAGCACATTGAATCCGGCGAAAAAAACACAAACGCTTTTAAAACCGGAAACTCAATTGCAGATGCACTTTTATCTGACAAACAAAGGATTGCACAAAACATAAATGCTACTATTAAATTTTCCGGATTAATTCCCCTTTCTTGTTTATCACCTACAGATATTTGCGTTTTACTAGGAAATACTCTTGATAATGCTATAGAAGCCTGTGAAAAATTACCTATGAATATTCAAAAAACAATAAATGTATGCTCCTTCTATGCGGCTGATTTTTTAAACATTCAAATTGAAAATCCAATACACAAAAAAGTTATAATAAAAAACAATTATATACATACCACTAAAGAAAACAAAACACTTCATGGTTTTGGTCTTTATTCACTTAATGCTATAATAAAAAAATATAAAGGTACTTTAAATATATCTTCAACAGATACAAGCTTTGTTATAGATATGCAGCTTTATGTAAATTTAAACAGGGATTAAATACATAATACTAATGTGTAAAAAAGCTAAGACTAAAATACATTTAAAATAAAAAATCCGAAAGCCACAAAATAGGAGTTAAGAAAATAATAGAGGCGATATAGCCTCTGTTTTTTTGTAAAAATAAATAAAATATAATAAATTCCAAAAAACGAACAAAAATACATAAAAAAATGTCCGAAAAATTACTAAAAAAGTGACTTTTCGGACAAAATGTGGTGCACCTTCAGGGATTCGAACCCGGGACCCACTGATTAAGAGTCAGTTGCTCTACCAACTGAGCTAAAGGTGCATTTGCATTTCGTTGAAATCAACTCAACGAATGGCATTATAGCACTCCTTTAGACTCCTGTCAATCATTAATTTCAATTTTTTCAAAAATTTTTTTATTTATTTTTTCTTTTTCCATTTGCCCTTTCGAGCGTATAAACTATTGGCATAATTAATAAGCCCCCGAAAAAATTTCCTATAGCATGCAAAATATCCCATGGCAATCCAGCAAGAATCCATGAGATAGTCGCATCAAGCCCAAACCCAAATATTAGAGCTTGAACCGGTGCATAAAGTATTCCATACAAAAGTCCATGCAGGCCACAAACCACCATATATAACGGTGTTTTTATTTTGTTGGATAATTTTTGAGGAATTAACATCACCATAGCCCACAAAACTGTCCATATATAGAGATATGGTATCCACCATGTAGCAAAGCCAGAAAAGAAGCCTGTTAGCAAAACATATATATAGAGAGGATAAAGCGCCTTTTTTCTGAATACTACAGTTATTGCAACTATCAATACACCTACGATATGAATATTCGGCAAAAATTCCATTAATACCTTAGATGCATACATCAATGCACCAAGCATTGCAAAAATAACAAGCTCTCTAACACTCAAAAAGCCAGATCTGTTTTTCATTTATCTTTTATCCTTCTATCTTCAATGAATATGTCTTCCCTGCTTCTACTTTCGTCGTGTCAACTCCTGACATTGCATATTCACCGTCAATATAAAATGCCCAATATGTACCATCCTTATCATAATCTGCACGAATACCATTTACATATTTTATATAAAGACCATATGCACCTTTGTCGCCAGAAATTATTTCGAGTTCTAAAAGTGCATCACCGACGGTTTCCTTATCAGTATTAATTTCAAACCTTTCAATATTTCCAGCTTTATCAACCACTTCTAAATAAAACCTCGTTGAGCCTTCTCCCATAACCTTCGAATCGTCTTTTGATGCATTCTCGTCTTTCAAGGCATCATTATTTAGATTAGAAGAACTATCAGCCTTACCGGAATTTTCAACCTTAGGCTGCTCTTTAATTTGATTTCCATTACATCCAACTGCTACAAGTGCTATTACCGCCATAAGCACTACACAAAAGATAACAGAAATTCTTTTTAATAATTTTTCTTTTTGCATAGCAAAACTCCCTTACTATAAATTTTTATTTTGCTTTCAGATTGGCTCTCGCAACCATTAAAATACATATTATTAATGTGCTATACAAAGTAAGCATTATGATATCTCATACCAAAAATACACATATATTAACTTCATACAAGAACAATAAGTATTTTCAAAGCAGCTATTAAGATATGCAAAAAAGTATTTCGACTTAGCACAGCATATTCACCTTCTCAAATTATTAACAATTCAATGGCGTGTCCTTAATTAGCGGAAATTAAGTAGAATATACAAAAATGTACTTCACGGCGACGGGCTCGTACAGGAATTTCACCTGTTTCCATTTTTGCAAATAGCATATGTATTATAACAGCAAATATAAAAAAAAACTACCATTTAAAATGGTAGCAATAAATTTTTTAAAATATTATATATCTTCTTAAACGTTGATAATGCGTCCCCCTGCGCTTCTATAAAGACGATTCATCACAGCATCTCCTGCACCACCTAATGGAAGTGCTTCGGCAAAAACCACCTCTACATCTAAATCATCAAATTTTCTTAATGCAGAAAACAAATTAGCCGCCTGTACCATAGGCTCTGCCACACTACCCAAAGATATAACAGTAGCATTATCAAAATTCATTTCCTGTTCTGTCTCCGAGGTACATAAAACACCACATTTAACACCACTAGAAGAATATTTGCGAACTGCTTTTAGAATTTCATTTAATACAACAGAATGTTCTCCATCGTAAATCGAAACAGATGCCTTAGGTGCATAATGTCGATATTTAAGCCCCGGTGAGCGCGGCTTTTCACCACTTTCAGAAAAAGGCTTTTTCCAATCAAGCTCATCGGCACCAGGCAGAATTTTTATTAACTGTTCTAATGTAACAGCACCTGGTCGTAAAACACTAAGCCTCTCCCCTGAAATATCAAAAACAGTTGACTCAACACCTACATCACAATTTCCCCCGTCTATTATCACGTCAACACGTCCCATCATATCTTCAATGACATGTGACGCCATTGTTGGACTTGGCCTTCCTGATAAATTAGCACTTGGTGCTGCAATTGGCACACCAGATGCACTAATCAATGCCTGTGCAATAGGATGCGATGGAAAACGCACTCCTACAGTATCTAAGCCGCACGAAACATTTTCAGGTATAGCATCGTCACGATGAACAATGAGTGTAAGAGGCCCGGGCCAAAAATTGCTTGATAATTTATTTAAATTATCCCTTTGCTCTAAATCACAATCCGTAACAAGCTCTAACATATCATTGTCTGAAACATGTACTATTAACGGATTATCAGCAGGTCTTCCCTTTGCGATAAAAATATTATCTACTGCCCTAGAATTAAAGGCGTTAGCACCGAGTCCATATACTGTTTCTGTAGGGAAACATACAAGTCCACCACGCTTAATAACATCCGCACAAAACTGTATTTTATCAAAATCTATATTATCCTTATCAATTTTTACAACTACAGTATCTTTAGTCATAACAAAAACACTCCTGAAAAGCTATTTTAATTATTTCCTTTAGCAAGCTTTTCTGCTCTTTCACTAGTAATCAAAGCATCTATTGTTTCATCAAGATCACCATCTAGGATTGCTTCTAATTTGTATAATGTGAGCTCAATTCTATGGTCCGTCATTCTATTTTGAGGATAATTATATGTTCTGATTCGTTCACTTCTATCCCCTGTTCCAACCTGACTCTTACGTGTTTCAGCAAGTGAGCTATCACGCTCGTACTTTTGAAGCTCATAAAGCTTTGAACGTAACACCTTTAATGCTTTATCTTTATTCTTAAGCTGAGATCTTTCATCTTGACAGGTAACAACAATTCCAGTCGGCTTGTGTATAAGTCTTATTGCAGATTCAGTTTTGTTTACATGCTGTCCACCTGCACCGCCCGAGCGATACGTTTCTACCTCTACCTCCGTCATATCAAGCTCAACGTCCACATCCTCAACCTCAGGAAGAACCGCAACGGTTGCTGTAGAGGTATGGATTCTGCCGCCAGCCTCTGTAACGGGAACTCTTTGTACTCTGTGGACACCGCTTTCATATTTGAGCTTGCTATATGCACCTGTACCAATAACTGAAAAAGTACATTCTTTTATTCCACCTATTTCAGTCTCATTAACGTCCATAAGCTCAACTCTCCAATTATGATTTTGGGCATAATGAGTATACATTCTTAATAACACTGCACCAAACAATGCAGCCTCTTCACCGCCTGCACCGCCACGTATTTCCATTATTACATTTTTGTTATCGTTAGGATCTTTAGGTATAAGAAGCAAGCGAAGCTCATCCTCGAGTTCTGCTGCTTTCTGTGTTTTTACACGAAATTCTTCCTTAACAAGCTCTCTAAAATCTTCATCTAAAGTTTCATCAAGCGCAGCCTTAGCTTCATCTCTATGCTTAACAGTTTCTTTATACTCCTTAAAAACATTTACAAGCTCCTCGAGGCCAGCATGCTCTGTTGCTATTTTTCTGTATAAATCAGGATTCGATAATACCTCAGGATCCATCAATTTTTGTGTCAGCTCTTCAAATCTATGTTCAGCCGCCTGTAATTTTATAATCATAATTCTTTTCTATTCTCCAACGCTCTAGCAATAGTAACCTCGTCTACGTACTCCAAGTCGCCGCCAACAGGAACTCCGTGTGCAATTCTAGTAACCGTAACATTAAGTGGTTTTAATAATCTTGCAATATACATAGCCGTAGCCTCTCCCTCTACATTTGGATTCGTAGCTACTATTATTTCTTTTATGTGCTCGTCTACTCTTGAAACAAGCTCCTTTAACCTTATATCATCAGGCCCTATACCATTAATAGGTGACATAACTCCGTGAAGGACATGATAGCGCCCTGAAAAAACCTTTGAACGTTCCATAGCGATTACATCCTTTGGAGTCTCTACAACACAAATAGTGCCATTATCTCTAACAGGATTACTGCAAATGTCGCATACATCTTTATCTGACATATTTTGACAAACCTCGCAATATCTCAATTCGCTCCTTGCTCTTTTTATAGCCTCAGCAAATTCTTCTGCTTCTTCTATCGGCCTACTCAAAACGTAGAATGCCATTCTCTGGGCAGACTTATTGCCTATACCCGGTAGTTTTTCAAACTGCTCTATCAGCTTTGTAACTGATGCTCCTAACACACCCATTTTACAGACCCATTGTATACTTGCCCATTACAGCATCTGTTTCTTCATCAATCTTCACTGTACAATCATTGAATGCTGCCATAATAAGATCCTGAAGCATTTCTACATCGTCTGGATCTACAACCTCAGGCTTTATTTCCAATGCTTGTATTTTCTTATCACCTGTCATTTCTATACGTACTGCACCGCCACCAGATGTGCTTTCAAATACTTTTTCTGAAATGGCATTCTGTTCCTTTTCCATTTCTCTTTGCATAGCTTGTGCCTGTTGCATTAGCTTTTGCATATTATTTCCTGCACCATTCTTTGCTCCAAAACCGCCTCTAAATCCTTTTGCCATTATTTTTCAATTCCTTTCTTATTTACAAAATACATTTTTGAAAACTTGATCTTTTTATCCTCCAAATGTATTTTTCTAAAATTTGATTTCTTTTTTTAATTCCAAGCCCTGCTTATATATTAGCCACCTGCAAGGCTATTTATTGTACCACAAATAAAAATATATTACACTATTTTATTTTTATTTGAACCTCTCCTATAAATTACTAACTTAGCTTTTTCTTTAGAGCTAAGCTGCTTTATATCGGCATCCACGCAAAGGGTAATAAATCCTTTATGCCTACCTTTACAATTTCATTTTCATCATTGTTTAATATTACTTTTATATTAGGACAATACTCTATCATCATTTGTCTGCAATTACCACATGGCGCAAATAATTTATTAGGTGCATCTAGATGTACCGCAACCATTGTTTCAAATTCTCTTTCCCCTGCTGTTATTGCATTTCCCATTGCCGTATATTCAGCGCATGAGCCGTGGATTCCATCGCAATTTACACCGGTATATATTTTTCCATTTGAACACTTTAAAGCAGCGCCCACAGTATGATAGAGGTTTCCCTCCTTGTAATTTTTCTTTAAGGTTTCCAAAGCTATTTCAATTAGCTCCCTATCTTCGGATGTTACTTCGTAAAATTTCATAGTCTCTACCACCTTTCAAATAATAAATAATACTCATCCTTATAGTCTGTGTATCATATTGAGAAGCTTGTTGAATTAAAGTATTACACTTACATATTCTGTTCACGTTTCATATTCTGCTATATATCTTAAATTTCTGTATTTTTCATTGCAATCTAGCCCATAACCTATAACAAACAAATCGGGTATTGTAAACAGTGCTAAATCCGCTTTAAAATCAACCACTCTTCTATCGGGTTTATCTAACAAAGCTACCACTGTAAGCGAAATCGGATTTCTTTGCTTTAGCTTTTCTGTTACCTCTTTAAGGGTTCTACCTGTGTCTACAATATCCTCTACTATTACAACATGATAATCTTCTAGTTTTTGCTTAACATCTAAAACTATATCCACATTTCCTGTCGATTCTGTACCACTATAGCTTTTCACTTGCATGAAACCCACCTCGCATGGCACAGTAATCTCCTTACACAAATCTGAAAAGAACATAAATGATCCATTTAAAATGCCTATTAATAAAATTGACCTGCCATCATAAATATTATTTATTTTCTGAGCTGTTTTCTTTATTTCCTGCAGTATTTTTTCTTCTGGTATAAGTATCCTTTTTATATTACTCATCTTTTTCTCCACTCTTTCATCTTCTGTTTTTGTAAATAGCTTTTGAAACTATGAACTACAATTTAAAATTCAAAAAATAGCGATTCGTGCTTCAAAACAATCCATAAATCATTTTACTCTTTTCAGTACAGGTGCTTGCCATTCATTATTTACTACTGTTTCACTTGGCATATAAATTCTTAGCACAAGATGAAATTCACCCTTGAGAACCGGTATCCAATTTGACACCTTTTCGTCAGGCTTTTCTGCTTGAATAATTATATCCAGTGAACCATCATCGTTATAAACTACATCGCTTCTATCATTTATACAATATCTGTCAATTTCGTTATCTATGAGGAAATTATTTGAACTATCATAAGCTGTTACAGACCAAAAACCATTTTCTTCAACTGGTGGTAGCTCATCCTTTTCAAAGTGTAAAATGTACTTATTATTACCATTTAATCTATCTCCATTGCTATCAATGTCTGTTTTAGGATAAACAGCAAATGAGACCGGATTTGCACCAAGACCAAAAATTGAAATAAAAGCTCTATATGCATATTCCGTACCAAATTCAGCAATAGGTTTTCCCATATATGACCAATTTCCATTTTTTGAAAAAAACTTTGCTGATTGTTGCATTGTTGTTTCAGAAATTTCCGAAACGAGTGAGCTCCATATTTCTTTAGCCTTTTCACCGAATATTGAGCTATCAAATACAAGACCAGGGCCTACATTAATTTTTACAATTTCTTCCATCATAGGAGCATCTGCTTCTGTCGGTGGATTTTCTTTCATTAATTCGTTTGCTCTGTCAAAATAATCCTGCATCGAAAGCTTCATAACATGCTCTAACGGAACAAAGTCATTCTTTTTATCATATTTACCTTCTGCCACTTCATCAATTTTTCCTGCTTCAAGCTGACTTAGTGTATATGTTTTCATCATATTCTGTATCTCATGAACATTCGATTCATCTTGTTCATTGTAACAAATTGTCCTGATTATTATCCATCCCATTGAAGTCGGATATTTAATCTGCTTTATTCCGTTTGGAATTTCACCATCAAAATCATTGCCCGTAAGAATAAATCTTTCACTATCATTTTCAAATTTTGAGGCATCAATAATATCTACACAATTTGTATATGCATCTAGAAGCTGAGCTGTACAAAAACGTTCTGTTTTAGGCAATTCTATTATAACTGACTCTTTAGACAAATCCAGCATCATTTGTGAATAAATCGTATCAACATTAGGTGTTACAACATCCCTAAATTTTGAAGTAGCAAGCGATTTGGCATGAATGAAACTATTCAACGGAGCCTTTTGGTTAGTTGCTTTTACTGTATTTGTTGACACAGTAACTGTCGCATCTGTCATCATGAGAGGCAATGTAAATATATACGCCTTTTCGAGAAGCCTTGTTTTGTCTACAATATTCGTTTCACTGTGCTTTTCTATATTAGTGTCTTTATTTGTTTCTATGCTTTTACAAGAGCAAATACCGAAAATGAATAATAAGCTAATGAATAGTAAGAATATTCTGTGAACAGTTTTCATAATGTTTCTCTCCATACATATAATTTAAAGTTTATCTGTTCGATAATTATATCGCAGGTGAAGCCAAAAAACAATATTAATGAATTTTGTCTTATTTTATAAGTTATGAAATAAAAAAGGTGCGCATAGAAAAATGTCTACACTTCAAAGTGAAATATAGGCATAATCTGCATTCCGTTTTTGATATTTCACCTGTCTACTTTCCAAGGAGAGATTGACACAAGTCAGCTTTTTTCATTTTGCCGACATATTCAATCACCTTGTCGCTCATTTCCTCTTGGCGTTTTTCTTCTTCCTCTTGATATGCCATTGCTTCTGCATAAAACCTTTCTGCCTCTTTGGGAAGAAGCGTAAAATATGTAGCGACAATATGCTTACATATAATTCTTTTTCCATCTGCATGAGGACAGTTGCATTTTGATTTTCTCGGATGGTCAATGTGAAGCTCGACAGATACGCCGTTTTTCTTCAGCGTTGCCTTATGCCTTGCGCTATCATAGCGGTTACGGACAAAGCGGTCGAGTTTCCAAACGATGACTGTATCGAACAGATTCTTGTTGCTGTCTTTAATCATATTTTGAAATTCGGGGCGGGTTGTCCGTCTTGGCAGAGAAAGCCCTGTCGATATAGTGACGCAGTACCGTGATGCCATTCTTTTTTGCAGAGGCAGTACATTCACGGATTTGTCCTTCGATGGATTCTTCACGCTGACTGTTGGAAGAATAACGGGCGTATATTACAGCTTTCATTCGGGATTCACATCCAATCAATACCAATCATCGTCTAAACCATGCTCTCTAATGAATCGGTCGTATTGCCATTCGGGTCCATCAAAGAGCAGTTCAATGAGAGATTGACACAAGTCAGCTTTTTTCATTTTGCCGACATATTCAATCACCTTGTCGCTCATTTCCTCTTGGCGTTTTTCTTCTTCCTCTTGATATGCCATTGTTTCTGCATAAAACCTTTCTGCCTCTTTGGGAAGAACAGTAAAATATGTAGCGACAATATGCTTACATATAATTCTTTTTCCATCTGCATGAGGACAGTTGCATTTTGATTTTCTCGGATGGTCAATGTGAAGCTCGACAGAATATGGTTCGCTTGAACTGCCTGCAACTGTTGCAGAATATATGTTTTCGCCTGTTACTTCAAGACTCACAACTTTTTTCTCTTTGTAATAATAGTATCCTCTCCAAACGGATGCACCGCTTGCGCATTCAAGATGTCCCATTCTATCACCTCACATAGCATTCTCTCACCAATGGTGAGATTTATTCTTCATCGTTTCCTTCCGTGAGCATGGCAATCTCACGAAGCTTCGCTTCAAGCAGTTTTTTGTCCGGCAACTGCAACGTATAGTCTGCAACCATTGCGGGTGAAAGGCTGCTGCTCAAAGCATATTCAACGACAGTGTCGTCTTTATAAGTGCAAAGTATCAAGCCTACGCTCGGATTTTCATTAGGCTTCTTTACGTCTCTGTTTAGAGCTTCCAAATAGAAATTTAGTTGTCCGAGATGTTCGGGTTTGAATTTTCCGACTTTGAGTTCAATAGCTACTAGGCAGGACAACGCACGATTATAGAACAGCAAATCAATGAAAAAATCGGTGTTGCCGACCTGTACCCGATATTCCTCGCCCACAAAGGTAAAGTCTTTACCAAACTCCAAGATGAATTGCTTCAGATTGGTAATGATGGATTTGCGAAGATCCTTTTCTTTATAGTTTTCGGGAACATCAAGAAACTCAAGAACATACGAATCTCTCAGTGTTCCAACAGCGGGATGTTGTTCAATAAGATCGTGGTTCTTGGCTGTAGAAAGCATCGTTCTTTCATAAAGCATACTATCGATCTGACGTTCAAGTTCTCTCTTTCCGTATCCATTGGCGATACAAAGCCGCATATAGAATTCTTTTGCTTCATCCGTTTTACAACCAGACATGATAAGCAAATTATTCGACCATGTAATTTCTCTCACCAGTGGTGAGAGTTTTTCATTGTCCTTATACGTCTCGTAAAACTGCTTCATTCTCCAGATATTCTGGGAGGAAAAGCCACTGGCAGAGGGATATGTCTGTTTGAGAAAATTGGAGAAGTCTTGAACAACACTTTTTCCCCAACCATTGTTGGCAGCCTTCTCACTGATGTATTTGCCAATCTGCCAATACATCTCTATCATCTCGGCATTTACAGCTTTAATGGCTCGTGCTTTTGAATGCTCAATGATTGCAATAATATTTTCAAAGTCGTTATTGTATTGGATAATGTCTGCCACTTTTTTCACCTCTCAGTTTTGGCAATGTCTTCTGTTTCGGAAAGCATCTGAACCAAAGTTTTCTTTAGTCTCTCGTTCATGGGAGAACTGGGATCGAAACACATTTCGATAAAGTGTTCCATCTCCGGATTGTTCATCCCAACATTAACATGGTTTTTATATGTTGCTCCATGCGGATCATCAGTCCTGCCAAAAATATAATCCATTGAAACATCGAAATAGTCCGCATATTTAAGCAATAGTTCGGGCGGAGGCGTAGCGTCATCCGTTTCATATCTCGCAAGACTCGATTGACTGATTTCAAATTCCTTGCTGAGCCTCATTTGAGAAAACTTAATACTCTCTCGCAAAGAGCGCATTCGCTCGCTGATGATTTTCATGTGTTTGCCTCCTTGTAATTATATTATACCCGATTATAGAATTAAAAATCAATTACATATACGCATAATTCGAAATGTTTTTACAAATCAAATTGCGTTTACAGAAAATCGGTAAAAATAGTTTTTCATACTTGGCAAGCAGGGCATGAAGGTACCCTCATCGCATTTTTGCCTAAGATGATAAATCATACTTGGCAAGCAGTGGGGACATTATCAATTTCAAGACCTACTCAAAGTCTTTCTGCAACAAGAAGCGACTTGATAATCCCGAGGAGAATTGGGCAATCTTCAAGGACGTTCACGAGCCGATCATTGACCGCGAGATCTTTGAAATGGTGCAGGAGCTTGTAGCGAAAACAAAGCGCCGCGCTCCGAAGAAGGAGAACGGCGAGAAGAATATGTTTTGCGGCTTGCTCTATTGTGCCAATTGCGGAAGTCCCTTGTGGTTCAATGTCAATCATCCTAATAAAGCCATTCAATACTTCAACTGCTCCAATTACCGAGCCAATCGGGGTACTTGCCCTCAACTCATTATATTCGCGCCGATTCTATCGAGCAAGTGGTAATCGCAGAGCTGCAAACCATCGCTCGTTTTCTTGACGAGGAAGAGGACGAGTTTGCCGCCATGCTTGAAACCAAGACCAACAAGGATATTGCTACCGAGCAAAAGCTTGCCAAATCTCAACTTGCCACATCGAGAGCGAGAGTCAAGGAAATCGAACGCTTATACGAAAGGACTTATGAGGACAACGTAAACGGCAAGGTTTCTGACGAATGGTTTATGAAGCTCTCCCACAAGTACGAGGTAGAGATGGATGAGCCCAAGAAAAACATTCTTGCCTTGCGTGAGAAGCTCGGCAGCCTTGCGGAGAAGCATCAAACCAAGGAGAACTTCATCAAGGCTGTTCGGAGCTTTATGGAAATGAAAACGCTGAACCCCGTGATTCTTCGTGAACTGATAGAGAAAATTGAAGTTCATCAGATTGAAGGAACGGGAAAAAACCGCACACAGCGCGTGGTCATCCATTATCGCTTTGTTGGTTGTCTGCAAATCCCCGAATGGCACAGAAAGCGTAAGGTCACTCTTGAAAGCAGACAAGGCGTAGCGGTCAACTGTCTGCCCACCACGGCATAGCAAAAGAAAAAGAGCAGAAAAGCTGCTCCAAATAAGAAATTATAGGCAAAAAATATCGAGTGTTCATCACTTTCGTTATGAACACTCGATATGGTGCGCCTGAGTATTCTATAATCGAACCGTTTACCTTTTTTAGAGTTACGGTTTTGCTTGCTTCCTTATAATTGAATGTTATGACTGTTTTGTTGTCGTAAAGATATAGGCGTTTGCAAAATTGTCAATTGTAAATGTTTTATTTGTTTTATATTTGTTCTATAATTAATCAAAAAAAGTTTAACCAATTCATACCTATGCACACTAT
>JAZNOJ010000038.1:0-43728 GCA_045580735.1 Candidatus Egerieisoma sp.
TTTGAATATTCCAATGTTTGCGCCTTCTAATAGTACATTATCTGTACTAGCCTTTTCACCCTCAATGTCGTAGTAAAATATATCATTTAATATAGTTAGCCTATAATGTTCTTCGTCTTGTGTTATTCGTATTGCATAAGATCTGGGATTTAATATATAACCATCAGGTGCTTTAGTTTCGCGAATATAATAAATTTTTCCTAATTTTAGATTCTCAAAGGTAATCATACCAGAATCGTCAGTTGTTTTTTCTTCAATAATATTAGGATCTTCCGATAAATTGTAGCTGGATGGTAATCTGCTAAATATTCCAATTTTAGCATTAGTCAACGGATTTTTATTACAATCTGTTTTAAGAATAGTTATTTTTCCTATTGCAGTCTTGTTAATAATATTTTGCATTTTTATATTTGTATTTTCTTTATTTATAGATGCTTCATAAATACTTTCGTTAAGCTTGTATCCATCAGGTGGTATTAGCTCTTTGATTATATATTTTCCATATTCGATATTATTGAATTGATAATATCCATCTAAATTGTTATAGGTTGAAGTAATACATTTTTTATATGCATATTCTTCTGTAAAGTATTTAGTATCTGCTTTAAATAGTCCTATTGTTGCACCATTTAAACCTTCATTATTTTCATTATGTTTATAACCAAAAATTTTTCCAACAATGGGTAAATTGACAATATTTTTTTCAACTACATATAACGAATTACGCTTTACGTTTATATTTTTTATTATATTATCAGATAAATAATATCCCTCCGGGGCTTGAATTTCTTTGATATGATAAACAGCAGGGGATAAATTAGCAAATTCGTAATATCCATCTTTTCCATCTTTAGTTATTGTTTTAACTTGTTTTATAAGATTTTTACAATTTTCATCTGAGTATAATCCAATAATAGCGTCATTTAGTCCAACTCCGTTATTGTCAGTTTTATATCCAATAATTCTTCCGGGCTTTTCAGTGTTTTGAATACTAGTATTTATCTTTACGTATTTTCCACCAGCTGTTAAGGTTACTTTAATTGGTTGCTGTGTGCTCATATTAAAGCCTTCTGGCGCCTTAATTTCTTTTATATAATATGTTTTTCCTATTTCCAAATTTTTAAATACATATCCGCCTCTATGGTAATTACCATTTGGCATTATTTGTCCGGTAACACATTCTTGTAATAAATTCTTACATTCATAATCTGAAAACAAGCCTATAGCTGCACCACTAAGTCCAATGTATGAACCTTTTGCACCTGTTTCATTATCAATAGAATTATTATCCCAATATACTTTATACCCATATATTCCACCAGGAAGGAGGTTGTTTGTTATATTAATTGTTACTATACCGCTGTTTGTTGGAGTTACATTTACAGTCCATGTTTTGTTGCTCTTATAGCATCCCTGAGGTGCCTGAGTTTCAGAAATAGTATATGTGCCATATGGAACTGTTTTAGTTGTAGAGGCATATCCACTACCATTAGTAGGTCCAATTAAAATTTCTAATCCCGTGTCATTGTTTTTTGCCTTGAATCGTGCACCTGATAAATTATTCCCTAGATTATCCTTCTTATATATTTTAATAAGTCCGTTTTCAAACGAATCACTATCATATCCTAGCAGGTCCTGCATACTATTACTTGATGTTTTATATACCCAAATATATGGTGTGGGTGCAGGTGGTTGTGTGTTCAAATAGTTAACAAAGCTCTGTGTCTTCTCTTTTCTGCCTGAAGACATCGTGGTGCCATTATAATAAGTGTCTAATAAAAGTGAAGTTGCAACAATGGCATGTGAATTGTTTTTAAAACCCGACCATTGTTTTGGCCCACCCCAACCATAATATAGTACCTTAGATAATTTTGGACTATTTAAGGGTGTTCTTTTTGCAATGCCGGAAGCGGAGCTTTTATCATGCTCACAACAAATTATTATTTTATTATTTGCCATATAAGAGCCACAGGTTGAGCCGTTATAAGTATAAGAGCCTTTATAGGTTATAGTAAAATTTTCACTCCCATTAACTACTAAAGGGAATACTTCTCCTGTACAAACACAATATGCAAATAATATTATTATAAATTGAATTATATAATTCTTATAAGATTTTATTCTCATTTATATTACTCCTTATACTTTAAATTTTAATTAAGGTAAAACACCTAAAAATATAAAAAATTTAATCTTTTGTAAAAATAGAGTATTTATTTGAATAATAGATAATTAAATATATGAATTTTATCTATGGTACTTTTTGACGTTTGTATTTAAAAAAATAAAATAATTTCATTTAAGTGCCTTCCTTTCTAAAAAAAAAGCAGCACCTGATAAAAGTGCTGCATATTTGTATACTTCTAAACATTATAAATAAACAATCAACAAAATTTTATGATTGTTTTTTGTGTGGAGGATTATACATTTTTACGACAATATTTTCAACTGTAATTTATCGTAAATCTCATAATAATATTTGGCATTGTGTATGGTAATGTCGAAAAATTATCGAATTTTAGAATAAAAAGTCTAAGTGTTATTTTTTATTAAAATACAAAATTTTACTTTTTATTTCCCGGGAAATATAATGCTGCTGACTTTGTATGTTTGATTTTTCGATTTTTTGCAAAATTTTGCTTGACGTATTACTTCTATATGTGGTATTATACAGCAGTTGTGTGTCTGTATTTTGTTGGCATACATAAAAGGGCGGTCCTCTGCAATCTTCGTAAGAACGTCTTGTCGGAAGGAGTGAAGAAGATGATAGATATTATTAAGGCTGTTGAAGCTGATTATTTGAAAGAACAAAGTGCGCCTTTATTAATCGGTGATTATGTTAAGGTTCATTTTAAGGTTATCGAGGGTACTAGAGAAAGAATTCAGGTTTTCGAAGGTACTATAATTGGTAAGCGTGGTGCAGGAATCAGCGAAACATTTACTGTAAGAAGAATTTCTTATGGTGTTGGTGTTGAGAGAGTATTCCCTGTACATTCTCCTAAGATCGCTAAGATCGAGACAGTTAGACACGGTAAAGTTAGAAGAGCGAAGCTCTACTATTTACGTGGAAGAGTTGGTAAAGCTGCGAAGATTACTGAGAAGCTTGACTAATTTAAAATTGATTTATAAAATGGTCTGCAGATTTCGTATTGAACTGCAGACTATTTTGTTATATAATCGTAAAATATAATGCTTAGTAATTGTTATATATTATTTTGTATTTTAACCGAATTTGATTTTTAAAATTTTAAAGGGGGTATATAATATGAAAAATGGTTTTTTAAGAATAGGAGCTGTTTCACCTAATTTAAAAGTTGCAAATTGTAAATATAATACAGATCAGATAATGAAAGCTATAGATAAGGCTTGCGATGCAAATTGCGATTTATTGGTTTTGCCTGAACTCTCAATAACAGGTTATACTTGTGGTGATTTATTTTTTCAAAAAAGCTTGATTAACAACTCTATAAAAGAATTGTTAAGAGTTAAGGAATATTCAAAGGGATTGGATTGTACCCTCATTGTTGGTTTACCCTTAGAATTTAATAACAATTTATATAATTCAATTGCTGTGATTTATGATGGTGAGATATACGGAATTACTCCTTCACATTATTCACCGGTATACGATGACGTATTTGAAGGCAGATATTTTTCAGAATATACTAAGGAAATTAAGCAAGAATATTTAACAATTGGTGATAGTGTTGTACCCTTTGGAAATATGATTTTTAAATTTGCAAATGTTCTATATGATGTTTCATTTGCAATTGAAATTGGTGAAGAGCTTTTTGATTCATATTCATTAACGAGAGAGTATACACATTGTGGAGCCTCTGTTATTTTAAATCCATCAGCTAAAAGTCATTTAATTGGTTCATCAAAATATATTAAAGCTGCTTTATGTGCTAGCTCTGCAGAAAATAAGTGTGCTCACATTTATTGTGAAGCAGGTGAGGGAGAATCAACTACGGACTCTGTTTTTGCAGGTAAGAAATTTATATTTGAAAATTCAAAGCTGATTTCTGAGGCAAAAGAGTTTTCTGGTGATGAGCTTCTTGTAAATGATATAGACATTGATTTATTAAAGGCTGAAAGAAAAAAAGCTACATCCTTTACTGTAGATAATTCTATGTTTTATGTTCTTCTTCCTGCAATTATTAAAGATAAGGATGAAATTTTAAGAGATTATCCAAAGCTTCCTTTTGCAGATGCTGAGGATATGAACGAAAGATGTGAAGAAATAATTTCTATACAGGCTCATGCTTTAAAGAAACGTCTAGTTCATACAAATTGTAAATCAGTTGTTTTGGGCTTATCAGGAGGTCTTGATTCTACATTGGCTTTAATTGCTTGTGTAGAGGCTTTTGATCTTGCTGGATTAGACAGGGCAAATATTAAGTGCATTACAATGCCATGCTTTGGAACAAGTAAAAGAACGTATAATAATGCATGTAAATTGTGTGATGATTTAGGCTGCTCTTTAACAGAAATTGATATTAAGGATGCAGTTATTTGTCATTTTAAGGATATTAATCAAGATATAAATAAGCATGATGTAACATATGAAAATTCTCAGGCTAGGGAAAGAACACAAATTTTAATGGATTTAGCGAATCAAAATGGTGGTTTAGTAATAGGCACCGGAGATCTTTCTGAGCTTGCACTTGGTTGGGCAACATATAATGGTGATCATATGTCAATGTATGCTGTTAATGCAGATATACCAAAAACTCTCGTTAGATATGTAGTAAAATATTATGCAGATAAATTAGGTTCTGCGGCTAGAGAAGTACTATATGATATATTAGACACTCCTGTAAGTCCTGAGCTTCTTCCACCTGATGAGGGTAAAATTTCTCAAAAAACGGAAGACCTTGTAGGACCTTATGAGCTTCATGATTTCTTTTTGTTTTATTTTAAACGATATGGTTTTACTCCAAATAAAATTTTTGCTATAGCTCGTAAAACTTTTAAGGATACTTATAATGAAGAAACAATATTAAAATGGTTAAAAACATTTTTAAGACGTTTTATTACTCAGCAATTCAAACGCTCATGTATGCCGGACGGAGTTAAAATCGGTAGTGTTGCTCTTTCGCCAAGAGGCGATTTGAAAATGCCCTCAGATGCCGATTTCTCATTATGGCTTGATGAACTAGCAGATTAAAATTGAAAAATTATTCATTAGGTAAAATAGGGGAGGATTTTGCTGCTAACTATTATGAATCAATAGGATTTAAAATTCTTGAACGTAATTGGCATTTTGGTAAAAAAGGCGAAATAGATATTGTTGCAATTGATAATAATACTGAGCTTATGATTATTTGTGAGGTTAAAACAAGAAGTAGAGTATCAGCCATTAGACCATCTGATTCGGTTGGTCTTTCGAAACAAAAAAGGATCAGGTATTTAACGAATGCTTTTTTGTCTTTAAATCCTAAATATTTGGATTATTATATCAGATTTGATGTAGCTGAGGTTGTATTCGATAAAGAAAATATATTATTTAATTGTATTTTTGATGCATTTTAAAGTAAAAAAGTGTAAGACTCTTTTCGTAGTCTTACACTTTTTAATTTAATCACAATATTTTAGAAAATTTTATTTTTTGTAAATGTAATTAAATCTGTCATTTGGAGCTGCATCTCCTAAATCTATAAATTGCATAATATCTCCATCGGACACTGAATTGTCAGCCCATTTAAATTCAAAAGAATCACTTAGTTTAAGTATCTCTTTTGATGCTTTTATTTGAATTACATTTCCAGAAACAGTATATTCAGCAGTACCTACTTTTTCTAAACTCCACGAATTATCCTTAAATGCTTCTATTGATATCTCATTTCCGTTTTGATAACGATTTAATACAAAATCATAACCGTACCAGCCTGTGTTTATGTCTCTGTTAGAATTGATAAAGAGATTCATCCAATTGGTTCCTTCTGGTGAGGTAATATCTGATGCACACTCAGCATAGAAGTAAACATAGTCAGAATCCATAGAAACCTTCATTGTAACAAAGTCGTTTCTGCCTGTATTATTTACATAATGAAAATCGCCTACATAAGATACCGCATCTCGAGAAACTATATCGCCTTTGTAATCTAAATATTCTGGTCCAACATCATTCCAGGATGAAATATCACCATTAATATCAATGGTTTTCTGACCAACGGCACATGGAACAGGGCGGCTTCCTTTATATTTTCTGATATTAGATACCATTTGGTAATAATAGTTGTCACGGTATAAACCACTTACAGCTTCAATATCACGTGAATATTCACCATTCAAGCAGTCTACAAAATAATTTCTCTTAACAGGATCTTTAGGATCTACAATATATGTATTTGCTATTGTTTGACCTTCAGCAGGATTGATTCCACCGGGGAGATAGTTATCCCATCTTCCAGCCCACCATTCGTTCCAACCTGTAATCATTACAACGTCTGGGTCAACATTCATAGCATGGTCAAATTGCTCTTGAAATGCATATCCGTGAGGTGATGTGTCGTCAACAAGTGAAAATCCATAATCTCGGTCAGTTTTATTGGGAGGCTGTTTTCCGTTATGATAGCTTCGACCTGCATTAGTACCATAGCTTCCGTTTACCCAAAAGCCACACATTACAATCATTTGCTCTATATCGCCATTTAATGATTTACCTGGCTTTTGCGGATGCATATCAGCCCAAGCCCAAGCACCTTTACCGTCTGTTGACGAATACCATTCATCTTTTGTATTTGCCCAACAACGTCTAAAAGTGAAATAATTGCGTACATCCTCAGGAAGCGTGTCTACAAAGCTCCATGGAGCTAAGAATAATGGCTTATTCTCCCACTTAAACCATAAATCCTTATATTCATCATTTGAATAAAATTGTTCCCACAGACCAGTGAAGGATTTCTTAGCGTTATTAAAATCATCACCTGCATTAAACATTACTTCAGGGGTTTTGTAGCCTTCAGCACGAACTTCATTCCAAACCTTAAGAATAACCTTTAAGATTGGCTCGTAAATAAGACCATTAGTTACATCAAAGAAAATAAAATCAATTCCTGCATTTGCAAGCTGATAAATGTGTTTTCTGATTACCCATTCATCATCTGAACGATAATATCCAAAATATGGCTGTGCCCAATAATGTGCAAAGCCTAAAGGACCTGATACAATAGCTTTTTCAAATTCTTCGACTCCACCCATAGTATAAGCTAATGTATGATCGATTAAATCTCCATGGCCTCTATGCCACATGAAATAGAAAATACCTACTTTTTTATCTTTTTTTTGTACCTCAACATTTAACGGTAGCTCTCTTTTTAAGTCATCTGTAGCAGCCCATGTGTCTTGGCGCAAATCAATAAAGTTATCCATATTAAATTACCTCCGTTTTTTATGCTAATACGTATTATATAGTACGTATTAATTATTATCAACCTTTATTATTTTTTATTTAATCTTTCACCAACAGCGCCATGAGGATGAATAAGGGCAAATTGTTCATTTAAATATCCTGTTTCTTCAATTAATGCAGCCTGTAAGGCATGAAATAACACACAAAGAGAAGTAGTTGAGGTAGTACCCTGTGCATTATATTTATCTGTTTCGCGATTGACATATTGTTTTAAGACGACATTTGCACCTAAAGCAAGTGGTGATTCTAAATTTTCAGTTATTGTAATAATATTTATACCCTTTTTTTTGCAAATTTCCATAATAGGAAGTAGCTCTGAGGTCTTTCCGCCTCTTGATGCAAAAATCATAACATCACCTTTTTGTAAAAATCCAGTTGCGCCATGAGGTGCTTCTGCAGGTGATATAAATCGTGACGGTCTTTCTATACAGCACATAAGATGTGAAAAATGCTGACAAGCTATTCCTGAATGGCCGCACCCACAGGTGCCTATTCTTTCTGCCTTTGCAAGTAGTTCTACAGCTTTTGAAAACTCTTCTTTGTCAATGTAGCTTGCAAAATCTCTTATACATTCGCTTTCAATAACAAAGGCATTCATAGCTTGTTCAAATGATTCTTTTTTCATAATTAATGCTCCTAACATTTATATTTTTATCAAAATTATTATCCGTATAATTATAAACTTAATAGGCAAAATATGCAATTTATTTATAAAGATTTATTTTGTTTTACAAACAGAAATATTTTTTAAATTTTGTACTGTACGCAAGATGTTTTATTTATATGCAAGTGTTTTAATAAAATAAAAAAATTTGAGTTTTAAAAAAATTTTTTTAAAAAGTGTTGACAGTGTACACTTCATATGTTATACTGTAAAAGCTTTCGGGGTGTAGCGCAGTTGATAGCGCACCGCATTTGGGATGCGGGGGTCGCGAGTTTGAGTCCCGCCACTCCGACCAATAAAATGTCTATGATAGATTAGCTGTCATAGGCATTTTTTTTAGGTTAACATTAAAATTTGTTACATAAGGTTGATTAAAAACTAATCAACCTTAAATTTTTATGATTTTTCATTATTGTCAGCATTTTTGTTGGTACAAGATAATGTAAAAGTAGGACTTTATGCCCCAAATTGCATAGGAAATATAAGGTTACCGCATTACCGAAAAATACTAAAAATCCGTATTTTCACCCTCAGTGTGGTAATGAATATTAGTTCCCGTAAACGAACACTGAAAACATAATAGGTTATGAATTGTTCGGTGTATTCACTATCGAGGAATTTTATGGTATAATGCAATAAATGATATGAAATTAATAAGCGAGGTGCCAAGGTTATGGCAGAAAAGAAATACGTAATTGATAATGCCGAACTGATGGCAGAATGGAACTGGGATAGAAATAATGAGTTGGCGTTCGCCCCTAAAACATTAACTCTTGGCAGTGGTAAAAAAGCATGGTGGAAATGTGGCAAGGGGCACGAATGGCAAGCATCGGTAGTTAATAGAAATAAAGGGAGTGGTTGCCCATATTGCTCGGGTCGATACGCCATTAAAGGTGAAAATGATTTAAAAACTGTTAATCCCACTTTAGCAAACGAGTGGAACTACGAAAAAAATGGTAGTCTAAGACCTGAACATTTTACAGTAAATAGTGATAAAAAAGTATGGTGGAAATGCCAAAAAGGACACGAGTGGCAAGTAACAATTTCTCACCGTACTAATGGTTCTGGTTGTCCTTATTGTGCAGGTCAAAAAGTTATAAAAGGCCATAATGATCTTCAAACAAGTAATCCGACTTTAGCACAAGAGTGGAATTATAAAAAAAATAAAGATTTAACACCTGAAGATGTAATGCCCAATAGCAATAAAAAAGTATGGTGGAAATGTCAAAAAGGACACGAGTGGCAGACGTCGATAGCTAATAGAAATTATGGCTATGGATGCCCCATTTGTAATTCCGAGCGACATACATCTTTCCCTGAATATGCAATTTTATACTATCTTAAAGAATATGGTTTAGAGGTAATACATTCATATAAAGAAAAAGGCTACGAATTGGACATTTATATCCCCTCAAAAAGAATTGCTATTGAATATGACGGAAGTTTTTGGCACAAAAACAAAACAAAAAAAGATTTAGCAAAAAATTTCAAGTGCGAAAAAGATGGGATTAAACTATTTCGTATAAGAGAGGGATTGCCACCACTAAATGACAGTTCCGTAGATTACATTGTTCAAGAAACAAAAAAAGATTTATCCCAAATTCTTGGAAAAGTTTTAAGTAATATAATTGGTAAAACCGTTGATATTAACCTAACAAGAGACGCTATTGCTATAGAAAATTTGCGAGAATTTACGGAAAAAGAAAATTCCCTTTTATTCTCCAACCCTAAAATTGTAAAGGAATGGAATTATGAGAAGAACGGCAAGCTAAAGCCAGAACATTTTTTAGCGAATAGTGGTAAAAAAGTCTGGTGGAAATGTCAAAAAGGGCACGAATGGCAAGCTAGAATAAGCAGTAGAAATAGTGGAAATGGATGTCCATATTGCACAGGGTTATACGTTATTAAAGGTGAAAACGATTTACAAACAATCAACCCTGCCTTGTCGAATGAATGGCATTACGAAAAGAATAAAGGAATAACACCTACAGATGTAATGCCCAATAGCGATAAGAAAGTATGGTGGAAATGCAGTAAAGGGCACGAGTGGGAAGCTACAATAATCAATAGAAACAAAGGAACAGGGTGCCCATATTGCGCAAGTCAAAAAATTTTAAGAAGCTATAACGATTTGCAAACAGTTAATCCCGATTTAGCAAAAGAATGGAATTACAATAAGAATTTTGGATTAACTCCTATGGATGTAATGCCTAACAGCGGTAAAAAGGTTTGGTGGAAGTGTGCTAACGGACACGAATGGCAAGCAACAATAGCACACAGAAATGATGGTAGCGGTTGCCCATATTGCTCTGGTCGATACGTTATTACGGGAGAAAACGATTTAAAAACAATTAATCCCGATTTAGCTAATGAATGGAATTACAAACGAAATGGTAGTTTAAAACCAGCACATTTTTTGGCAAATAGTCATGAAAAAGTCTGGTGGAAGTGTAGTAATGGACACGAGTGGCAAGCTACAATTGATAGTAGAAATACAGGGCGAGGGTGTCCATATTGTGCTAGCCAAAAAATTTTAAAAGGTTATAACGATTTGCTAACAATCAATCCAACCCTAGCCAAAGAATGGAATCATGAAAAAAATGATAAATTAACGCCTTCCGATGTAATGCCAAACAGCAATAAAAAAGTCTGGTGGAAGTGTAGTAATGGACACGAGTGGCAAGCTGTGGTATCAAGCAGAAATAAAGGTGCTTGTTGTCCATATTGTTCTGGTCGAAATGCTATTAAAGGTGAAAATGATCTACAAACCACTAACCCAAGTTTGGCAAAAGAGTGGAATTATGAAAAAAACAATGGATTAACACCTATGGAGGTAATGCCTAACAGTGGTAAAAAAGTCTGGTGGAAGTGCAGTAAAGGGCACGAATGGCAAGCCAGGGTTGCTGACAGAAATAAGGGACGCGGATGTCCTATTTGCAGAAAAATAAAAAGCGATAGAAGAAAGGAGGATTTGTTCAAAATATTATCACACTTGTGATAATATGAACCAAAAATTTTGAAGAATTTAGATATGCCAACGCTCGTTTGTAAATTTAATAAAAACTATGAAGGCTTTTTGAAAGATGTCTACGAGTATGTAGTTGAAAACTTTGCAAAAAATTTTAATCTTTCAGTATTGAATAAAATTGAAATTGTTCCATCTTTACCCTGTTCAAGTGACGGAAGAATAGAAGGAACTAGCATACTTTTATCGAAAAGACTATACGATTTGTTACCCACATTGGATCTTGATCTATTAATGGACAACGATGATTTCAATTTAATAGTCAGCACTTTGTATCATGAGTTTTGTCATCTCAACGAACAGACAATTCTTCCAAATATTCACGCAATATGTAATAGGGATGACATCGATATTGATTATTTCGTTGCACAGTTTTGGATAGAGTACATTGTCGAAACAAAAACCAACTCAGTTTTCAAAAGAAATAAATCAAAGTTTAGCGATGATATAGCATTGAATGAATGGGCGATAAATAAGGCTGATTATGACACACAAAATACTACTAACTATTTTTATTTGATAAAAGTTTTGCCTTATGCATTAGCTTGTTGCCGCAATGAAAAATATGATTATGTTGTACGAATAAAAAATCCAATTATTAGGAATATGGTGGTTGAGTTATACGATGCTATATCAAACATTCAAAATAAATATCCCGTTGACGATATAAATAGTTTGAATGAAATCAAAAGAATATTTTCATATTATCAAAAAAAACTTTTAAGGTAAGTGTGATATAAGTCTACCGTTCACAATAATTTATCATTTGCCGCGTCTACTTATAATAGGTGCGACGATTTTGTTTTTCGGGGACTTGTCTTTTCGGAAATTTTGAGCATCTTTATTAAACTAAGTCACAGGGCTAATATTTTGAAAGAGGTGCTTATATGAAAATCTAAAGACCGTCACCGGGAATGCCCCCGAAGAAATCGAAAGACAACTCCACTATATGAACGCTGTTGTTAAGTTCAGGGTGATGCACTCCCGTGGAATCATCAGTGAAAAGGAACTGCATTTATGCAAGAAAGAGATGCTAAAAAAGTACAAACCGCCCATTGATCCGTACAAAGACGAGGTATAAAAGTGGCTCAAAAAAGCGGTTTGCACCCCATTCTAAATTTTGTACTAAAATTAGATGGTATCTTCAATAAAAAGCTTGTAACATTAAATATGTTATGAGCTTTTTTTACAATTATATATAATTTTTATCTTATTGTTTAACTGATTATATTAAATTTTTTGTATTTTTTATTTATGTCACGATTCGTAACACTATTGTTTTGTGTAGTAACTTTACATATTTTATTATATTTTGCTATTATTAGACTGCAAAAATTATTGGAGGTTATTATTATGACATTTGGAGAAAAGCTGAAAAATGCAAGATTAGAATCAAATTATACACAGGAAGAATTAGCGAACAAACTATGTGTTTCTCGTTCTGCTATAGCAAAGTGGGAATCTGACAAAGGTATGCCGGATATAAATAATTTAAAAACTATTAGCTCTGTACTAAATATTACCATTGATTATTTACTAAATGAGGATGATAATTTAAATTTAAAAACAACTAAATATCCAATAGATTTAAATTCATATCCACTGTTAAAAAAGAAAAAACAAAAGGATCTGGCAATTATCGATAAATTTCCGGAAGCTGAAATTTATTCCTTATTAGCAACAGAAAAAAATACTAAACCTGAGAGCGTAATAAACGAGTTAGTTAATTTTTTCTCACCATTTGTTGATATTATACCTTTTACTAAAAGCATTAATAATATTGATAATGAATTTTATTTGATTAATGATAAAAATAAACAATTTTTAGCATTAGTAACGAGTGATTATATAGAAATTGAAGAATTAAAAGACAAAGTGGATAAGAATAAATTTACACATGGTAATTATAAATTTGTGCTATGTAAAAAAGATTTGAACAGTAGCGATTCATAAGATAATCGCAAAATGATTGTAATATTCTCTTCTTGCGAGTTTCTGTTTATTGGGTTATACTTACATGAAATAGATTTAATGTTGAGGTGCTTCCTTTGTCAGATAAAAGCAATAAACAAACTAATTATGAAATATTAGGGTTACCTGATAATGCGGATAAAAATCTGGTAGAAAAGAAATATATAGCATTAATAAGGCAGTATAGAGATAAAACAAACGAATATGGTACCACTAATGATGATTTAAAATATTATAATACTATAACCAAGGCTTATAATGAAATAATGGGAATTTCAGCGGATTATTCTGATACCGATCCCATGAGCATTATTCCTTATTCTATAAGAAAAAAATGGAATAAAATTTCATATTTTTTTGAGTCCTATAAAATGTTAATTTGTGGAATCATTTTATTAGGAGTTATTGCTACAATGACATATTTTCAAATTAAGGATTCTAATAAGGAAGATATTTATGTTAAATTCGTCGGTGCCTATTCTTCGGATTATGCTCAAAGCGAGGATGGTTATATTGATGCCCAAATAGGTGAAAAATCTCAAATAGTTGATGAACCGCTAGTATCATATTTTACAGTTATTGAAGATCAAACGTCTCTTTTAGATTCAACAGCCAAAAATGCAGCAGTTCAATTTAGAACAGAATTTACAACGGGTGTACTTGATGTTATTATAATTGATAAAGAAAATCTTGATGTATATATTGATCAATTGGTTTTTATGAAATTGGATGATTTTATAAATGAGCATAAAAGCGAAAAATCATTTCAAAGCTTAAACGTATATGAATATAAAAACTCGGGTGAGAAGGACGATTATGTTCAAGATGGAATTTATGCTATTGATATTTCTGAAATGTCTTTTTTTGATGGTATGAATTTAAAAATGCACTATGAAGATGATAAGCAAACAATGTATCTTGCTATAGCGCGTACAACCAAAAGACCTGATATATCAAAAGCCTTTGCACATGAAATTATTTCGACAAATAATTCAAATTAAAAAATAAGCAGCCATAATTTATAAAGAAATTATGACTGCTTTTTTGCTAGTTATTTTATTTTAATTGCATATATTTTACAATCTCTTGTACCTATGACCATTATATTGTTATAAATTATCGGTGTGGCTTCTATAGTACCTTCTAAGCTAATACTGTGGAGAATTTCACCAGTTAGTCCATCTAAAAGATACAAGCCGCTAAATGAATCTCCTATAATAACATATCCTTTGCCAGTTGCATCATCATAAATAATAGCAGGGGAGCTCCATATATAATGATCTGTTTCTGTTTCCCAGATTTTTTCACCTGTCTCAGTATTTATTGCTACTATAATTCCATCCCATATATCTGGTGTGCGAGCTAACGGTACGTATAGGATATTATCTAAAGATCCTTTGCCAATAGCTAACGAGCCTTGAGCACCTCCTGAATTTCCATCAGTAGTGTTGCACATAAAATCTAATCTCCAAATAATTTCACCTGTTTCACCGCTGATTTTCCATACAGGTATTTCGATTGGATCTTCTCCGCTTGCACGCCAACCATAGTGGTAAGCTGTAGACATATAGATATATGGTTTCCCATTTTCTATTTCTAAAACACCTGTACAATTTGTGTCATCTAACAAATCTTGAACCCATTCAACCTGCATGGTATTTACATTTAGACAAATCATATATCCAGCGTTGTCAGCAACGTAGATGTATTCTTGATAAGCTATTACACTATTTTCCATTCCATACCAATATTTTCCATTTGAACCATGTCTATTGCATGAAAATTTCCATTTAAGAACATTTGGATTAATATTTATAACACCAGCAGATTCATCATATTTAGTATTTAATTCAAGAAAATAAATAATGCCATTTTCACCGGGCCATATTAATGTATCTGTCTCAGCATCTACAATTGCTGATCCATCAAAGGCAGACCAGCCTCTGTCGGCAAATGAATCGTTTGCTCCGAATTTATAAATAATTTCATTTGTTATGAGACTGATAATATATGCTCCTGGCCTTGAGCCATCCTTCAAATCATCTCCACCACCTACATAAAGTAGTGGAATGCCTCTTGGATCAAGAGCTCCGCCTCCTTTAAATGGAAATCCAACATGTATTGGATCACGTGTTGATTTTCCGGTTTCTAATTCATAGAAATAAATCTTTCCGTCTTGGCTTGCACTAATAACTTCAATTAATGTTTCTTGTGATTTAGCCCAATCATACATACCCATTATACGACGTGTCTCAATTGGCCATTTTGCAACAAGTGCTTGTCCTGACCATCCGATACCAGACCAATATCCATTTTTACCACTCATATTATCTGTATCTCTTACATAAATAAAATTTTCTGAAAATTTTGCTTCTGAAATATTTTGTTTTCCATATACGGAAGATGTGTCTCTATAATTGTTTCCTCTAAAGGTTATAACACCTTCGATATTTGTATATTGGCTTCCTTGGTCAAAGTATATTTTATTTTCACGATTAAAGCTTGAAATTGACTCATCATTATATCTCATAGAAGTTTTAATTCCATATTTTTCAGGATTTGAACTGTCTACATGTGTTGCGTTTAATGGAGGAAGGGGAGTAGGCTTTATTGTAGGTTCTACCGTCGGAGCATTAGTTGGATTACTTGGTGAGTTCGTCTGTGTAGAATTAGGAGAATTGTTAATTTGTATTTGTGATGTTGACGTACTTACAGGTGTATTTTCGACATTATTTTTATCGTCAATTATAATGGCAACAATTAAAATCAAAGCAATAACTATAAGAAAAGAACAAATGATTAAATCTTTTTTTTTCATAAAATTATAGAGGCTAGATTTTCGTATATTTTTTATATGAAAATAGCCTCATTTCTCCTTTCGAAAATATATAATTAAAATTCAAATTTATTTTCTCGTTCAAATAATGAACTTAATACAGTTTTTGAATCCAGGTTTTCAAATATAATTGAGTAAATTGCATTTGAAATTGGAAGATTTACATCATAATCCTTTGATAGCTTCATTAAAGCTTTTGATGTTTCTACTCCTTCGGCAAGCTTAGCAGTTTGAATTCCGCGAATATAATTTTCACCATAAAGTCTGTTTTGGCTAAACTCAGAAAATAAGGTTGCCTGATAATCACCGAGATGAGATAAACCATATGCTGTAAGCTCATTTCCACCCATTGCTCGAATTAATCTAGATACCTCTCTTGCACCTCTAGCCATTAAAGCACCTTTGAGTCCAGGGCAATCAATTCCGTCAAGCATACCGGCAGCAATACCCATAACGTTTTTGGCAGCTGCACCAATTTCGCAGCCTATTAGATCTTGACCATAATAGAAACGAATTAATGTACTATTTAACTCGTTTACTAAAAATTTAGTTAAATTTATATCCTGTGAAGCAATAACCATACAGCTTGGTCTTCCAGCGTAAAAATCTTGTACATGGCCAGGTCCTACCCATACTGCAACCTTACTATTAATTCCCATTTCTTCATAGAAGACTTGCGTGAGTCGCTTTCCGGTTTCTGACTCGATACCTTTCATGCACAAAATAAATGTCTTTTTAGATAGCAAATCATCTTTATTCAAATCTTTATTTTCTTTAAGCTCTTTTAAAAAGCCTCTAAATAATTGAGAGGGGATTGAAACTACTATATAATCTGATGCATTAATTGCCTCAGTTAAATCATCGGTAATTGAAATTTCATCTGGCAAAATTAAATAGTCGTTTCTTCTGTTAGTTTTAAATCTAATAAAATCAGGTGAGCCAGGCTGACCATAAAATTTAACATTGTGTTTTTTTATTGCACTGCAATACCATGCTATACAGCTACCCCAGCGTCCCATTCCTACAACAGTAATATTCAAGCATAACACCTCTTGATATGAATTTTTAAAAATAAAAAGCACAAGTGCACTTTATATTACGATTATACAATATGTTGTATGAAATTACAAGTAAGCCTTACCTTTACCCGCAATTTATCTTAAAATTCTGATTATGATTGGATAATGATAAATATAAAAAAGCTCTTTGCTTATTGAGACAAAGAGCTAAAAATTTTAAGAGTTAATTATTAGGTAAGTTAGAAGGGTCAATTTCCATTATTATAGGTAAAACCATTGGATTTCTTTTAGTTTGTTCATAAACGTAATTGTGAATCGCATCTCTTATACCGGTTTTCTTTAAATTCCAATCATTTTTCTTAGGGAAGGAAAGCGAATCTGAACGATTTAAAGCATCAACCGCCACCTGTTTAATGTGAGTAATTATTTCTTCTGATTCTCTCATATAGACAAAGCCTCTGGAAATAATATCTGGACCAGAAAGAACCTCACCTGTAACATTATTTATCGACATTACAACTACAATTAATCCATCCTCTGCAAGATGTCGTCTATCTCTTAAAACAATGTTACCGACATCACCAACACTTAAGCCGTCTATTAAAACATTTCCAGAAACAACAGTTTCGTTTGTTTTAATTTCATCTCCACTAAATTCTAATACCTTACCATTGTCCATTATAAATACATTTTCATCGGGCATACCCATCCTAACAGCTATACCCTTGTGTCTTGTAAGCATTCTAAATTCACCATGAACAGGCATGAAATATTTCGGTTTGACGATGGCTTGAATTAACTTTAATTCTTCTTCGCATGCATGACCCGAAACGTGAACCTCCGCAAGAGACTTGTAAATAACGTTTGCACCTCTTTTGAAAAGCTCATCTATCATTTTATTAATTGGTTTTTCATTTCCTGGAATAGGACTTGCTGAAATAATAACCGTATCACCAGGAACGATATCAATTTGTCTATGCGTTGCAACAGCCATTCTAGTCAAAGCAGAAAGAGGCTCGCCTTGGCTTCCGGTTGTAATAACAACAAGCTGCTCCGGTGGATACTTATCTATATCTTCTATATCGATGAGAGTGTTTTCTGTATGCTGCATAAAACCAGTCTGTAAAGCAACATCAATAACATTAACCATGCTTCTTCCGCATACAACACATTTTCTATTGAATTTAGCAGCTGTATCAATAATCTGCTGTACTCTGTGAATGTTAGAGGAGAAGGTAGCTACAATCAAACGACCTTTAGTTTTTGAAAATATATCATCAAATGTAGCACCTACCGTTTTTTCAGACATTGTGAAGCCTTTTCTTTCAGCATTAGTACTGTCTGCCATTAAAAGTAAAACACCCTTTTCACCAAGCTCAGCAAATCTCATAAGATCGATAGGTGCACCATCTATAGGTGTATAATCGACCTTAAAGTCTCCCGTGTGAATTACTATACCACAAGGAGTAATTATAGCAAGGGCAGATGCATCAGCTATACTGTGATTTGTTCTAATAAATTCAACACAAAAATCTCCCTTCATAACCATTTCGCTGTGTTTAACAACGTGAAGCTCTGCTGAACCGGCTAGATTAAAATCTTCAAGCTTTTTTTCAACTAAAGCCAAGGTGAGCTTTGTTCCGTAAATTGGTACATTAACTTCTTTTAAGAAATATGGAAGTGCTCCAATATGATCTTCGTGTCCATGTGTTAAAAATATTCCTCTTAGTTTATCTTTTCTTTCTAATACATATGTGAAATCAGGAATAACAGCATCTATGCCCGGCATGTTATCCTCAGGGAATGCAACACCACAATCCACCATTATGATATCATTATCTGTTTCAAAAAGTGTAAGATTTTTACCGATTTCTCTAATGCCACCCAAAGGGATAATTCTTAAATTTTTGTTGTTTTTTGTTATTTTTGCCATGATAAAATAACCTCCATGCTCTATTATAAGACCGTGATAAAATTTTATCCGGTGAATATGTAATCAAATATAAAACTGTACTTCGAACTAATAATTACAGTCTACGGATTATAACATAATTCTCTGTTTTTTTCAACAAGAAAATGCTAAAATAGCACATAAATATTTTATAAAATATTTAAAAATTGATATTGCATAGTGTACTAAAATTTGATATAATACCATGGTTGTTGAAATACACACGATCTTTGATTTTTTGCAGTGTTGATAATTATGTGATTATTCTGACAAAAAAGTTGACAAGGTCGGAGGAAAAACAAAAGGAGGATTTTATTTATGGCAGTAATTTCAATGAAACAATTACTTGAAGCAGGTGTTCATTTTGGACATCAAACAAGAAGATGGAACCCTAAAATGGCAGAGTACATTTTCACAGAAAGAAATGGTATCTATATTATCGATCTTCAAAAGACAGTTAAGAAGATTGATGAGGCTTATGCATTTTTAGTAGATATCGCTAAAAATGGTGGCGAGGTGCTTTTCGTTGGTACAAAGAAGCAAGCTAAGGATTCTATTGTAGAAGAAGCAATTAGAGCAGATCAGTACTATGTAAATAACAGATGGCTCGGTGGTATGCTCACTAACTTCAAAACAATCGAAAAGAGAATTGCAAAGCTCAATAAGATTAATGACATGGAAGAAAAAGGTATTTTTGATCGTCTTCCAAAGAAGGAAGTTATTAAGCTTAAGGCAGAACGTGATAAGCTAGAGAAGAACCTTGGTGGTATTAAAAATATGAAGAAGCTTCCAGCTGCTTTATTTATTGTTGATCCAAGAGTAGAAAAGAATGCAGTATCAGAGGCTAAAAAGCTTGGTATACCGGTTGTTGCTATAGTTGATACAAACTGTGATCCAGATGAAATTGATTTCGTAATTCCTGGTAACGATGATGCAATTAGAGCCGTTAAGCTTATTGCTGGTAAGATGGTTGATGCTATAATTGAAGGCAGAGAAGGAGAAACTTCAGCTAAGGTTGAGGATACAATCGAAGATGTAGCTGAAGATGTAGCTATTACAGAGGAGGCATAAGAAATGGGTATTTCTTTAGAAATGATAAAAGAATTAAGAGAAAGAACTTCTGCAGGAATTAATGATTGTAAGAAGGCTCTTACAGAAACAAATGGTGATTTAGATAAGGCTGCAGATTTTCTTAGAGAAAAGGGTCTTGCAGCTGCAGCTAAAAAGGCTGGACGTATTGCTAGTGAGGGTGTAGTTGAATCTTACATTCATGCTGGTGGTAGAATTGGTGTTTTAGTTGAAGTAAACTGTGAAACTGACTTTGTAGCTAAAAACGAAGTTTTCCGTTCATTTGTTAAGGACGTAGCTATGCACATTGCAGCTGTAAATCCTCAATACATTTCAAAAGAAGATGTTCCTGCTGAGGATATTGAAAGAGAAAGAGCTGTTCTTAGAGCTCAAGCTCTTAATGAAGGAAAGCCTGAAAAGATTGTTGATAAAATGGTTGAAGGTAGAATTTCTAAATTCTACGAAAATTATTGTCTTCTTGAACAGCCTTTTGTTAAGGATGGTGACAAGAAGGTTATCGATATTCTTAATGGATTAGTTGCAACAATTGGTGAAAAAATCACTATCAGACGTTTCGTTAGATATGAAAAGGGCGAAGGTCTTGCAAAGAAGGAAGAAAACTTTGCTGAAGAGGTTCAAAAGCAACTTCAATAATTAAAATGTTGATATTCGGGGCTTTGCAAAAAGCCCCTTTTTTTAAATATTTATTTTTTAGGAGGCAATTTACATGAGTAATCCTGTTTATAAAAGAGTTCTAATCAAAGTAAGTGGTGAAGCTCTTGCTAATAAAACTGCAGACGGTAAAAGCTTTGGACTTAATCCTGAAATGCTTGAAACAGTTGCTGCAAATATAAAAGAAATTTATGATATGGGCGTTGAAATTGCTATCGTTGTTGGTGGTGGTAATTTTTGGCGTGGTGGTCATAATAAATCAATGGACAGAACACGTGCAGACCATATAGGTATGCTCGCTACAGTAATGAATTCTCTTGCATTAGCTGATGCTATTGAGCAAACAGGAGTGACCGTTAGAGTTCAAACTGCAATTGAAATGTGTGAAATTGCTGAACAATATATAAGAAATAAGGCTGTTAGACATCTTGAAAAAGGAAGAATAACCATTTTTGGTTGTGGTACAGGAAATCCATTTTTTACAACAGATACAGCTGCCGCATTAAGAGCTGTTGAAATTAATGCAGATGTTATTTTGCTTGCTAAAAATGTTGATGCAGTTTATGACAAGGATCCTGTAGTTTATAAGGATGCTAAAAAATATTCTAGACTCACTCATGCAGAGGTATTGCAAAAAGATTTAAAGGTTATGGATTCGACTGCTGCATCTATGTGTAAGGATAATAATGTTAAAATTCATGTTTTTGGTGTAAAAGATCCGTATAATATGGTAAGAGCAGTTTGCGGCGAGGATATAGGTACTGTTATTGAATAATTAATAGTTATAGGAGTGTTGGTAATGAACGATAGAATATATAATTTTTCTTCCGGTCCGGCTGTTCTCCCTGAAAGTGTTCTTTTGAAGGCTCAAAATGAAATGCTTAATTATAGAGGATCAGGAATGTCAGTAATGGAAATGAGTCATAGATCAAAGGTTTATGATGAAATTATAAAAGAAACAGAAGCTCTTTTCAGAGAACTGATGAACATACCTGAAAATTATAAGGTTTTGTTCTTACAAGGTGGTGCTTCTACGCAATTTGCAGCAATTCCTCTAAATTTAGCCAATAAATCAGGTAAAGTTGATATAATTGGCACAGGAATGTGGACGAATAAGGCTGAAGCGGAAGCAAGAATATATGCTGATGTAAATGTTGTAGCATCCTCTTCTGATAAAACTTTTACATATATTCCTAAAACCTCTAGAGAAGATTTTTCAAAAGATGCTGATTACTTGCATATTTGTTGGAATAATACAATTTATGGAACTAAATATAATTCGATTCCTGATAATGGTGACACACCAATTGTAGCTGATTTTTCTTCATGCATACTTTCTGAAGTTATTGATGTTTCTAAATTTGGTTTGATTTTTGCAGGCGCTCAAAAAAATATTGGTCCTGCAGGACTTACTGTTGTTATAATAAGAGAGGATTTGATTGGTAATCATAGAGATATAACTCCAACAATGCTTCGTTACGATATACATGCAAAAAATGATTCTCTTTATAATACGCCACCAACTTATTCAATTTATATATGTAAATTGGTGCTTGAATGGTTAAAGGAATTAGGTGGAGTTAAAGAAATAGAAAAAATTAATAAGAGAAAAGCTCAACTATTTTATGATTATTTGGACTCGTCAAAATTATTTAAAGCAACGGTTAATGGAATTGACAGATCGATAATGAATATTCCATTCGTAACAGGCAATGAAGAAATTGATAAGAAATTTGTTCTTGAGGCTACCGAGGCTGGTTTTGTGAATTTAAAAGGTCATAGAAGTGTTGGTGGTATGAGAGCATCAATTTATAATGCGATGCCAGAGCAGGGAATTAAAGATTTAATTTCATTTATGGAAAAATTTGAAAATAAATAAATTGCTCTTTTTTAATATTTATGATATATTGAAAAAAATACAAATATATAGGAGTGTCTAAAATGATTAATAAAAGCGATTATAATCAGTTCTCTGAAAAAATGGATAGAACAATTAATGTTTTACGTGAGCAATTAGCAGCAATCCGTGCGGGTAGAGCTAATCCAGCAGTTTTAGATAAAATTATGGTTGAATATTACGGAACAGAAACACCAATTAATCAGGTTGGTAATATAACAGTTCCTGAAGCTCGTATGTTAGTATTTACTCCATGGGATGCATCTGTATTAAAAGCTGCTGAAAAAGCAATTCAAAAATCTGATTTAGGTATTAATCCTAATAACGATGGTAAAACATTAAAATTAATTTTCCCACCTCTAACAGAAGAACGTCGTATTTCACTTACTAAGCAAGTAAAGAAATATGGTGAGGACGCTAAGACTGCCACACGTAATGTTCGCCGTGATGCAATTGATTTCTTTAAGAATCAAAAGAAAAAAGGCGAAATCACAGAGGATGATCAAAAAGAGGCTGAAAAGGAAATACAGAATATTACAGATAAACATATTTCTCAAATTGATAGTGTTGTAGCTACAAAAGAGAAAGAGCTTATGGAAATATGATGGAAGATATTAAAATATTAACTGAAAATAGAATTGAATATAATGGTGAGGTGCTTAATGTGCCTCACCATATAGCTGTTATTCCGGATGGTAATAGACGATGGGCCAGAGAAAAAGGACTTCCTACTATTTCGGGACATAAGGCGGGAGTTGAAGCATATAAGCAATTACTTGAAAACGCATCATTATTAGGAATTAAATATGTAACATTTTATGCGTTTTCTACCGAAAATTGGAAAAGAAGCAAGTCTGAGGTTGAGGGTTTAATGTCACTTTTGGCTTTGCAGCTTAATAATTTTACGAAAATTTTGGGTGAAAATATAAATAAGATTAGATTTATTATCATTGGTGATAAATCCGGACTATCTTCCGTTTTACAAAAGGCTATAAATAAAATAGAAAAAGAAACAGAAAATAATACTGAATTAATTGCCTTTGTTGCAATTAATTATGGTGGCAGAGATGAGATAATACATTCTATTAAGAATATCGTAAAAGATTGCAATAATGGATTGATTAATATTGATGATTTAAATGAAGAATGTTTTGATAAATATTTATATACAAGCCTAGCCCCTGATCCGGATTTGTTAATAAGAACAAGTGGTGAGGAGCGAATTAGTAATTTCTTACTTTGGCAATTAGCATATACAGAATTTCATTTTGAAAAATGTAATTGGCCTGATTTTTCATTTAATTCTTTAATTGAAGCAGTTAGAGCATATTCTAATAGACAAAGAAGGTATGGAGGAGCATAAATGAAAAAAAGAATTATTTCCGGTACTATTTTTGCAAGTCTTGCTATTGCAATTATTATTATCGGTGGTTATGTATTAGATTCATTTTTATTAATATTATCTGGAATCGGTATATATGAAATATATAATGCTTTTATAAAGAAAGGATTATCTCCAATAAAGCTTTATGGTGTGTTCTTTTTAGCTATATTGGCATGTATGTTATATTTTGATGGCGAATCATTTATGTCGATTTTAATTGAAACAAAGGCTTTCGGAACGATTAATCTTTTTCCACCCTTATTTTTAATTTCGATTATGTCTTTGCTATCATTGTTAGTATTTAAACATAATAAATATAATTTCATTGACTTATCCGTAACAGTTTTTGGTGGGTTGTATGTAGTGTTTTTCATAAGCTATTTTGCAAAGCTTAGAGATCTAAATGGTGGAGTCTATTTGTTTTTTGTCACTTTGATTGGTGCAGTTGCAGCAGATACCTTTGCTTATTTTGTTGGAAGTGCTATTGGTAAAAAAAAGCTTATACCTGCTGTGAGCCCTAAAAAAACAGTTGCAGGTAGTGTAAGTGGCTTCTTCGGAAGTGTAATCTTGCTTTCTGTTATCGGTTTTGTATTAATTAAGTTTGATTTATATACTGGTATGCAGTTATTTCATTATCCAATTATCGGAGTGATTACTGGCTCTGTTGCACAAATTGGAGATCTTGTTGCATCTTCAATAAAAAGATACACAGGTATTAAGGACTTTGGAAAGCTTATACCTGGTCATGGAGGAATATTAGATAGAATAGATAGCTATCTTTTTGTAGTTCCTGTGGTATACTATTATTTATTAATATTTGGTATCGGTGGTGTATAAATAAATGAAATTAGCTATTTTGGGTTCTACTGGTTCAATTGGAACGCAAACGATAGAGGTTATTAAGGAATTAAATTCAAGGCCGGAAAGTGAATTTAATCCACATATTGAAATTGTAGCTTTGGCAGCAGGCAGCAATGTTGAACTTATTGCTAAGCAGGCTGCCGATTTTGACGTTAAGCTTTTAAGTGTAAAATCTAAAGAAGATTCTGAAAAGCTAAAGGAAATTTTGAAGAATATAAGACCTGATTTCAAACCGAACATATTTTTTGGTGATGAGGGTTTAATGAATGTTGCAACGTGTGATTGTGAGATGCTTGTTACTGCTATCGTAGGTATGATAGGTTTAAAGCCAACTCTTGCAGCAATATCAAGGGGAATTAATATTGCTTTAGCAAATAAGGAAACGTTGGTTGTTGCAGGAGAGCTTGTTATGAAGGCAGCGGCTGAACATAATGTTAAAATTTTACCGGTTGACAGTGAACATTCAGCAATTTTTCAAGCTTTGAATGGTATTAATCCTTTAGATAGAAAAGCTCTTAAAAAGATACTTCTCACTGCTTCCGGAGGACCATTTAGAGGAATGACATACGATCAGCTTGAAAATGTTACTCTCGAACAAACATTAAAACATCCGACATGGAATATGGGAAGTAAAATTACAATCGATTCTGCAACCTTGATGAATAAAGGTCTAGAGGTTATAGAAGCAATGCATTTGTTTAATGTCGATGTAGAGGATATTGAGGTTGTGGTTCATCCTCAAAGTATTATTCATTCAATGGTTATGTACAGAGATGGTAGTGTTATTGCACAAATGGGAAATCCAGACATGAAGGTTCCCATTCAGCTTGCATTAACTTATCCTGAAAGAGCTGAATCAAACACTAAACCGTTAGATTTAGCTGATATTAGTTCACTAACCTTTTTTAAACCTGATTTAGATGCTTTTCCTTGCTTAGCACATGCAATAAGAGCTGCTAAAATAGGTGGAACAATGCCTGCAGTTATGAATGGTGCTAATGAAGCTGCGGTAGCATTATTTTTAAATAAGAAAATAAAATTTAATAGTATTCAATATAATATACTAAAAGTGATGGAAGAACATCTAATTTCTTCTGAATGTCCTTTTATTCAGTCTCCTTCTTTAGAGGATATACTAAATGCTGATAAATGGGCAAGAAAGGTTATCGGAGGAATGGTTTAATTATGATAATTGTAAGTATATTAATTATGATATTAATTTTAACAGTTCTTGTTGTTGTTCACGAATGGGGACATTACATTGCTGCTAGAATTTTTGGTATTAAAGTAAATGAATTTTCAATTTTTATGGGGCCTAAAATTTTTTCAAGAGTTGGAAAAAAGACAGGAACTGTATTTTCTATAAGATGCTTACCACTAGGTGGCTTTTGTGCATTAGAAGGTGAAGAAGAAACACAAGATAGCGACGATTCATTTAGTAACAAGCCTTGGTGGCAAAGGGTAATAGTTTTATTAGCAGGCGTTTTTATGAATTTTGTGCTTGCTTTAGTTATAATTACTATATTATTTATGATAAATGGTTATTCTACAAGAACCGTTGGCACTGTAAGTGATTATCTTCCTATTTCTTCAATTGGCTTAGAGGCCGGAGATCGTATTGTTAGCTTTAATGGTTATAGCATATTTAATTCTTCTGATTTTACTCTTGTAAATTATGCCGTTAATTTAGACAATAATGATTTGACTATAAAAAAGGCTTCAGGAGCAAAAGAAAAATACAGAATTGAAAGAGATGTAAAAATAAATAAAAATGATAATACAGGCGAAGCTTTATTTAAAATTTTTTCGGTTAATGATGGAAATTCAACTTTAATTTCAACATATACGTCTGAATGGAAAACAGATAATCTGGTAATTAAGATTAAAGGAACAGATAATTCATGTGATGAATATGTTTTTGGAAAAAACGATAAGGAATCATACTATTCAAAATTATCAAAATACGATTCAAATGGTGATTTAATAAAAGAAACAGTACCTTATGACAATGATCAAGTATTAAGTATAATGTATAATTATTCACCTTATAAATTTGGATTCAGCTTCGAGTATGTTGAAAACCCTAATATACTTCAAGCGATAGGTAATGGTGTGATCTACAATGCGTCTTTAGTAAAGTCGGTTTTTAACTCTTTAAAATGGCTTATTACTGGAACATTGGGGCTAGATGCTATGTCAGGTCCGATTGGTATAACAACATTAGTAGATGATGTTGTCACTGCCGAAGCACCTGTTTCAGCAAGATTTATGACCATATTGGAAATGTGTGCTTTAATTAGTGCTAACCTTGCAGCTTTTAATGTTCTTCCAATTCCGGGATTAGATGGCGGTAAATTAATATTTATTATTTTAGAATTAATACGTCGCGGTAAAAAGGTTCCGCCGGAAAAAGAAGCTGTTGTTTCACTTATATTCTTAGCACTATTGGTTATTTTTTCAATAATAATAGCTGGAAATGACATTATTAAGATAGTTAAAGGAAGTTAAACATGTTTAAAAGAAATGAAACTAAACGTATTGATGTTGGTGGTGTAGAAATTGGTGGTGGCTCACCAATTTCTGTTCAATCAATGACAAATACTGATACAAGAAATGTTGAGGCAACAATTAGACAAATTAAAGCATTAGAAGAAGCTGGTTGTGATATTATTAGGCTTGCTGTTCCGGATTTTCAAGCTGCAGAAGCAACGAAGGAAATCGTAAGAAATTCTAATATTCCAGTGGTTGCTGATATACATTTTGATTATAGATTAGCACTTAAATGTATTGAAAATGGTGTTCATAAAATAAGAATTAACCCAGGAAATATTGGTGACATAGAAAAAACAGCAGCTGTAGTTAAAGCTGCAAAGGAACGTAATATTCCAATAAGAATTGGTGTGAATGGCGGTTCTTTAGAAAAATCTATTAAAGATAAGTATGGAAATGCGCCAAATGCGGATGCGATTTGCGAAAGTGCAATGAATCATATCAAGATATTAGAAAATTTGGATTTTTCTAATATAGCTATATCCCTAAAGTCCTCGGATGTAAATGTGACATATAATGCGTATTTAAAGATGGCCTCTTTGAGAAATTATCCTCTCCATGTTGGAGTTACAGAGGCGGGCACAGTATTTTCTGGAACGATTAAATCCTCTGCTGGAATAGGTGCTATTTTACTTAATGGAATTGGTGACACGATAAGAGTTTCTCTCACAGGTGATCCATGCGAAGAGGTTAAGGTTGGAAGAGCTTTGTTACATTCTCTAGATCTTGGAGGCAATAAAATGATTAATTTTGTATCTTGTCCATCTTGTGGTAGATGTAAAATTGATCTCGTACGTATAGCAAATGATATTGAGGATAGACTAATGATTTTAGAAAAAAATGGCTATTTCAAAAAGCCTCTCCACATTGCAGTTATGGGATGTGTTGTAAATGGACCCGGAGAAGCATCAAATGCTGATATAGGTATAGCAGGTGGAAATGGTGATGCAATATTGTTTGAGCATGGAGAAATAGTAAAAAGACTTACATCAGATGATATTGCGTCTGAATTTATAAAATGTGTAAAAGAATATGCTTCAAGAAATTAATTTAAGATTAAAAATGATATATAATATGATGCCGAATTGCGAAATTATGGGAGATGTTGGCACAGATCATGGCTTTTTGCCTATTTATTGTATTCAAACAGGAAAATGTAAAAAGGCAATTGCATCAGATTTAAGAGAAGGCCCTTTATGTATTGCAAATAAAAATATATCAGAAAATCAGCTCTCAGATAAAATAGAATTAATGCTATCAAACGGATTGAATGGTTATCTTGATAAAAAATGTGATGTTATAGTAATCGCTGGAATGGGTGGTTTAACTATTTGTAATATCTTAAATGAGTGGATGTCTCTATGCAAGAATAACAATTATTTCCCGGGAAATAATTCATTTATATTACAACCTAATACTCATGAATATGAAGTAAGGAAATTATTATGGGATAACAAATTTGAAATACTTGATGAACAGGCAATAAGAGACGGTAGTCATGTTTATATAGCAATTAATACTAGGTTTAACGGAAATAGTTTTAAATATACTGAAAAAGAATTGTATCTTGGGAATATATTGCCATACAGAAAAAATAGCTGTGATATTGAATATTTAAGAGCTCTTTATACAAAATATAATAATATTTTAAAAGGCCTTTTAAAAAGAAAAGAATCAAATGAATTGGTTGCTAATAGAATAAAACTTTCTAAGACTTTATTAAATGAGTTGGAGGTATTAATATGAAGGTATGTGAAATTATTGATTTTATTGAAAAAACAGCTCCAAAGGATTTAGCAGAGGGATGGGATTCTCCTGGCTTGAAAACAGGCTCATTAAATAAAGAAGTATCGAAAATTTTAGTATGTCTTGATATTTCACCAACTGTTGTTAGGGAAGCTGTGGATAACTCTTGTAATATGATAATAACTCATCATCCTTTACTTTTTAGGCCTGTTGGTTATATTTGTGAAGATGATGAACCGGCATTGTGCTTAGCGATAAAAAATGATATAGCTGTTTATAGTGCTCATACTAATTTAGATTTTGCTCCTAATGGCATCAATGATATTTTAGCCAAAACATTAATGCTTGAGAATATAGAAAAAGATGATTCTAAAAAGCATGCATATGGTGATTTGAAAGAACCATTATTTTTTAATGATTTTATAACTTCTGTTAAGCAAAATTTAAATACTCCTTTTTGTTATGTTACTTTTCCTAATGGACAATACAATAATAAGCTATTACACAAAATAGGAGTTTCATCAGGCGGCTTTGATGGTCAAACATCGTGGGCAATGGAATTAGGCTTGGATGCAATTGTAACAGGTGAAATTAAACATTCAGATTGTGTTGATTTGCAAAATAAAAATATTATTGTGATTGGTGCCGGTCATTATTTTACTGAAATCCCTGGAATGAAAGCTTTAGTTGAAAGCTTAAATAAAAATGGATATATTGCGATTTTATCTAAAGAAGAAAACAATCCATTTGATTTTTATTAATTAATTATTTGTTTAAAACATATTTCGGCATTTTTTACCCGTTTGTAGGCTTATTATGTGATATGAAATATTACAAATGATAAAGGTTTACAAACGGGTGAATATTTATGAAAAGAATATCAAAAAAAGAAATATTATACGCTATATACATTTTTTTAGCTTCAAGAGCAAGCGTCGGAGGTTTAGCACCATTTGGAATTGCTTCGTTTGCTGTTATATTTACTGCAAATAATTTTAATTTTGGTTATATCAATATTTTATTATACGGTGTAGCTTGCATTTTAGGAGCAATAACTACAGGCGTTTGGGAGCAAATTTTAATTACAGCCTTTGGAGTGCTGCTCTATATTATCGGCTGTAATTTAGCAAAAACTAATCAAAATTCCAAAGCTCCAATTTTATTAAGGTCCAGTATAATTTTAATTATATCTTCTATGATACCAATGATTATACTATTGTCTATTGTTGATGCTACGATAATGGATATATTAAATTTGCTAATTCAGGCAATTTTAACATTTGTCCTATTTTTTATTTTTAGAATTACAGAAACAGCGATTTCAGATATACTAGATAGTAATTGTACGTCAAATAAAATCAATAACGAAGAAATGATTTGCATTGCAATATCAATATTTATTGCCTTTATGGGAGTGCCGTCTTTAACTGTATTTGGTCTTTCAATCAGAAATGTAATTACAATGTGTATAATAATGGTATTTTGTTTAAAGGGAAGCATTGGAACAGGTTCAGCAGCGGGCATAATGATAGGAATCTTAACTAATACAGCATCACCAATTATTGTATGTGTTTATGGTTTTTGTGGCTTTTTAGGTGGTTTGTTGAATAAGTTCGGAAAAATTGGTGTTATCTCTGCATTTTCAATCGGAAATATAATATTATGTTTTATTTTTGGAGCTGAAAAAGAATTGATATATTCAATGTTCGAGGCAGGCTTTGGGGCAATAATATTTTGTTTACTTCCTAAGAGATTATATGACTTAATTAAAATTCCTTTTTTTGAGAACATTTCAATTAATAAAAACAAAATTATTAAATATGACAAATTACCTGTACGTTATGATTATGCCGGTAAAATTAGAGATGCTGTTATAAACAAGGCATCGTTTTATTCAGAAACATTAAATGAAATGTCTGCAGAGCTTTTAGAATTTTCAACGGAGAATATAAGCACAAAAAATGACAATTCGGGAATGTTAAGAGTGTTTAACAAGGTATGCTCAAACTGCAAACTGTATGGAGAATGTTGGAAAAAGGATTATGCTAGCAGAGAGAAAACTTTATTACAATGTAAAAAAATAATTAATATGAATGGAGATAAGCGTGCAGAAGCATTTAGTATTTTAAGAGATTTTTGTATTCGTCCAAATGACGTTATTGAAGAATTGAGAATTGGTATCGAAATTGAAAGAATTGAAAAAATATGTAATTCAAAATTATCTGAAGGTCGTGAAATGTTTATTAAGCAATTTTCTGAAATGAGTAAAATATCTTCAAAGATTGCAGATGAAATTAAGTATTCTACTAACTATGACATGGAATTGGAAAGAGATATAATTAATACTTTGCGAAAAAGAGAGTATTATATATTTGATGCTATAGTTACTAAAAATTCTCATAACATTCCGGATGTATGTATTTATACAAATAAAAGATATAATAAAGATGATGTGAACAATATTGGAATGATTATATCACAATTAATAGGTTATGAGGTTGATATTTATTTAATAGAAGAAATTACCACCAAAAAACATATATATAAATTGAATTATAAAATTAAACCGAAGATTAAGCTGAAATGTGGTATTAAGTGTATGCCAGCAAATCAAAATGATATATCAGGTGATACATATTCATATTACGAATATGATAATTATCTTGGATATATGATGATTAGTGATGGCATGGGTACAGGAGAAGGTGCAAAGGTTCAAAGCAATGCTGTTATAAAATTGCTGGAATTATTTATAAAAAGTGGCATTGATGTACATTCAGCAGTATCTGCAATTGATATGATGATTAGTACAGGAAATTCAGATGTTGTTACATCAACAATTGATATATGTAAAATTGATAAAAATAATATGAAAGCATATTTTATAAAAATGGGGGCAGTTCCATCTTTTATAATATCACAAAACGAAATTAAGATTGTAGAAATAAATTTTCCTCCGGTAGGGGTTTCTTCTGAGCTAAAAGATTTAAGCTGGAAAGTGAGTGAATGTGATATATATCCAGGTGATTGCATTGTAATGATTACAGACGGTATTTATGATGGGTTTCAAAATGCTGGTGTAAATAAAAAGGTAATGTATGAATATATAGCATCATTAGTAAGAAAAATTAATAATATAGATTTTGACTGTAATAAGGCAGCTAATGAATTGTGTAAAAAAGTATCAAGCATATCAAATAGCTTTGATGATATGACTGTAGCTATATTATATGTTGAAGAATCATAAAATTAATTATTTATAAAATTTGTATAAAATAATCAAATTAGTATTGACATAAAATTAAAACTGTATTATATTACATACAGTTGTTAGCACTCGTAGAGCTTGAGTGCTAACAACCAGAAAAGGATGGTTAATATGTCATACGATGAACTTGATGCTCGTAAAAAGTTAATATTAAAAGCTATCATTGATGACTACATTTCAAGTGTTGAACCGGTTGGCTCGCGAACTATTGCAAAGAAATATGACATGGGACTTAGCTCGGCAACAATTAGAAATGAAATGGCTGATTTAGAAGAAATGGGATATTTAACACAGCCTCATGCTTCATCAGGAAGAATACCTTCTGAAAAAGGCTACAGGCTGTATGTTGATAAGCTTATAAATTTAGATGAGCCGAATATAAAGCCGTCTGATGAAGATTTGTTGGCAATTAAGGGATATATGGAGGATAGGATTCAGGAGCTTAATCAAATTGTAAAGGCAGCTTCAGAGGTAGTATCGAGAATTACCCATTATACGACAATAGGTATGGCAGAAAGCGTTAAAAAGCATGCCGTTAAATCATTAAAGATAATTCCTTTAGATGAAAAAGAATTATTGATTGTCGTTGTTTTGGATAACGATATTATAAAAAATCAAATTGTTAAGCTAGAAACTAGTCTTTCACCAGAGGAAATATCGAGAATTTCAGTTATCTGTTCAAACATGCTTACTGGAAATAGAGCGGAGGATATTACACTTGAAAAGATTAATGAAATTGCTGTTTTATCTGCGATAGACAGAAATAAGATTCTTCCAATACTAGATGGAATCCTAGAATGCATAAAGCAATGCGATCTTTCTGAAATATATACAGAAGGAACAGCAAATTTATTAGAACATCCTGAGTTCAATGATGTTTCAAAGGCTAAATCGCTTATTGAATTATTTAATAATGAAGCTGAAATGGCAAGGCTTTTAAATAGCTGTGAGAGTGCAGGTGCGAAGGGAATTGTAGTAAAAATTGGTACTGAAAACGAATTGTCAGAGGTAAGTAATTGTTCTGTTATAACTGCGAGCTATAGTTACAATGGCATAAATCTTGGAACTATTGGCGTTATAGGTCCTACAAGAATGGACTATAATAAAGTTATTTCAGCACTAGAATATATTAGAAGAAAAATGTTACCAGAAGAATTTGGAGGTTAATGATGGACGAAGAAATTAAAAATTCATCACAAGAGGAAATAGCTGAGGAAGAAGTAAGCGTTGAAAATGAAACAACAATTGTAGAAGAAAAGGTTATCGATGAAGAAGTTAATTTAAACGAAACAAAAGAAAAGAAAAATAAATCCTTCCTTGGTAAAAAGAAGGAAAACGCTGAGGTTCTAAAGCTTCAAAAGGAGCTTGAAACGCAAAAACAAGCTTTAGATGAACAAAATGAAAAATATACAAGACTAGCAGCAGAATATGATAATTATAGAAAACGCACAACGAAAGAAATTGATCAAAGATACAACGATGCAAAGTGTGATGTTTGGAAAAATATCATAACAGTTGTAGATGATTTTGAGAGAGTGCTTAATACTCAAATTCCTGAAGAATGTAAGAATTATAGTGATGGTGTAAGCTTGATATATAAAAAGCTACAGGAGCTAATGAAATCTGCAGGTATTGAGGAAATACCTGCGTTAAATGAACAGTTTGATCCTCAGCTTCATAATGCTGTTATGCATATAGAAAGTGATGAGGCTGGAGAAAATGAAGTTGTTGAGGTCTTTATGAAAGGGTATAAATTAGCTGACAAGGTTATACGTTGTAGTATGGTTAAGGTCGCTAATTGATTATATAGATTTTTAATATTAGGAGGAATAAATTATGTCAAAAGTTATTGGAATTGATTTAGGTACAACAAACTCATGTGTTGCAGTTATGGAGGGTGGCGAGCCCGTTGTTATAGCAAATGCTGAAGGAGCAAGAACTACACCATCAGTAGTTGCGTTTACTAGAGCTACAGCAAATAAAGAAAGTGAAAGACTTGTTGGCGATACAGCAAAGCGTCAAGCAGTTACAAATCCGGATAGAACAATTATATCAATCAAAACGGATATGGGCTCTAATCGTAAAATTAGTATTGATGGTAAGAGCTATACTCCACCTGAAATTTCAGCTATGATATTACAAAAATTAAAAACTGATGCTGAAAGCTATCTTGGTACAACAGTATCACAAGCTGTTATTACTGTTCCGGCTTATTTCAGTGATGCTCAGCGTCAAGCTACAAAGGATGCAGGAAGAATTGCAGGACTTGAAGTATTAAGAATTGTAAATGAGCCTACAGCGGCAGCTTTGGCATATGGTCTTGATAAAGAAAGCGATCAAAAGATAATGGTATATGACCTTGGTGGCGGTACCTTTGACGTTTCAATTCTTGAAATTGGCGATGGCGTTTTTGAAGTATTAGCAACAAATGGTGATACAAAGCTAGGTGGAGATAATTTTGATAATAAGCTTATTAATTATCTTGTAGAAGAATTTAAGAAAACTGAAGGCATTGATCTTTCAAATGATAAAATGGCTATGCAAAGACTTAGAGAAGCTGCTGAAAAAGCTAAAAAGGAGCTTTCAAGCGTTACTTCAACAAATATCATGCTTCCATATATTACAGCAGATGCAAATGGTCCTAAAAATATGGATATCACAGTTTCAAGAGCTAAATTTGATGAACTTACTGCTGATTTAGTTGAAAGAACAATGGGACCTACAAGACAGGCTATGAAGGATGCATGTCTTACACCTGACAAAATTGATAAAATATTGTTAGTTGGTGGTTCTACACGTATTCCTGCAGTTCAAGATGCTGTTAAGAAATATTTAGGTAAAGAACCATTTAAGGGCATTAATCCAGATGAATGTGTTGCAATTGGTGCTTCAATTCAGGCAGGTGTTTTAACAGGTGATGTTAAGGATCTTCTTCTTTTAGATGTAACACCATTATCACTTGGTATTGAAACAATGGGTGGAGTATGCACAAAGCTTATTGACAGAAATACAACAATACCTACAAAGAAGAGTCAGGTATTCTCTACTGCAGCAGATAATCAAACTAGTGTTGATATTCATGTTCTTCAAGGTGAGCGTGAAATGGCTGCATATAATAAAACACTTGGAAGATTCCAGCTTACGGGCATTATGCCTGCACCAAGAGGCGTTCCTCAAATTGAAGTTACCTTTGATATCGATGCAAATGGTATTGTTAATGTATCTGCAAAGGATTTAGGAACCGGAGTAGAACAAAAAATTACAATTACTGCTTCATCAAATCTTTCAGAGGATGATATTCAAAAGGCAGTTAAGGATGCAGAGGAATTTGCAGCTCAAGATAAGATGGCGAAAGAAGCTGTAGATGTTAAAAATAATGCAGATTCGGCTGTATATCAAGGAGAAAAGCTGGTTAAGGATATGGGAGATAAATTGGATTCTGCTGATAAATCAGCTATAGAGGCAGCAATTCAAAAGGTTAAGGATGCTATTGCTTCAAATAGCACAGAGGATATGAAGAATTCTACTGAAGTACTTCAGCAGGTATTTAATAATGTTGCTCAAAAAATCTATCAGCAAAATCCAGGTGCAGCTCAGGGCTTTGATCCATCACAGGCAGCAGGTGGTGCTACACAGGGCTCAGATGATAATGTTGTTGATGCAGATTATACTGTAGTTGATGACGATAAATAATTCTTGTATAATTTAAAGAAATTTGATAATATGAAGCCTCTGTAAATTAGGGGCTTCATATTTCGATGAAAAGAGGAAATTTTTAAAATGGCTGAAAAAAGAGATTATTATGAAATTCTCGGTGTTGAAAAAAGTGCAACAGACGAAGAATTAAAAAAAGCATATAGAAAGCTTGCAAAGAAGTATCATCCCGACGTGAATCCTGATAATCCTGAAGCAGAGGCTAAATTTAAAGAAGCTGGTGAAGCTTATCAAATTTTGAGTAATCCTGAAAGCAGAGCAAAGTATGATCAATTTGGCCATGCTGCCTTTGACGCTGCTGGAGGTTATGGCGGAGCTGGTGCTGGTGGCTTTGGTTTTGATGTTAATGATATCTTTGAATCATTTTTTGGTGGTGGCTTCGGTGGCTTTGGAGGAAGGTCCTCTCGTGGTCCACAAAGAGGTGCTGACATTCGATATACGATGGACATTACCTTTGAAGAAGCTGTATTTGGTGCACAAAAAGAAATTAATATCAATAAAAAAGTATCTTGTGATGCTTGTGAGGGTACTGGTTCTAAATCTAAAACCACATCCAGATGTTCTGTTTGTAATGGCACAGGTCAAGTCCAGGTTAAACAAAATACACCATTTGGCCAATTTATGAATGTTAAAACATGTGATGCATGTGGAGGAAGCGGTAAGTCTATTTCTGACCCATGTCCAGAATGTAAGGGTAAGGGTATTACTAGAAATACTGTTAAGATAAATGTAAAAATTCCTGCGGGTATTAATAATGGTCAGGCAATTTCTATGTCAGGACTTGGAGAACCTGGTACAAGAGGTGGCCCTGCTGGTAATTTACTTGTTTCTGTTAGGGTAAAGCCACATAAGACATTAGTTAGAGAAGGTTACGATATTTTCCTTGAAAAAACAATCTCTGTTTCTCAAGCTATTATTGGTGATACTATTAGAGTTGAAACAATTGATGGATTTGTTGAGTTGAATATTCCTGAAGGAACTCAAAGTGGTACATCCCTTAAAATGAAAGGTAGAGGTGTTCAAAGGCTTCAATCCACCAGTCGTGGTGATCAATATGTTAGAATTAAGGTTGAAATACCAAGAAAGCTTAATGAAAAGCAAAAGGATTTACTTCGTGCTTTTGATGAGGCAATGGGAGGCACATTTGAAAATAATATCTCCAAAAAGGATTCTTCTGAAAAGAAATCTTTTTTTGGTAAGAAGAAATAATTTTATTTTGATAGGAGAGCATGTATGTTAAATATTGGTTGTCATTTGTCTAGTTCAAAGGGTTATATGAATATGCTAAAAGAAAGTATCTATATTGGTGCAAACACTTTTCAGTTTTTTACCAGAAACCCGAGAGGCGGACAGGCAAAAGCACTTGATAAGAACGATGTTGAGCTTTTTAACAAAAGCTCAAAGGAAAATGGCTTTGCTAAAATTTTAGCACATGCTCCATATACGCTCAATCCATGTGCTGAAAAAGCGAATATTAGAGAATTTACAAAAAATACCATGGCCGATGATTTAGAAAGACTAGAATTTACTCCGGGTAATTTATATAATTTTCATCCAGGTAGTCATGTTGGTCAAGGAATTGAAAAGGGAATAGAATTAATTTCTGATATGCTTAATTCAATTTTGAAACCAAATCTTCAAACTACTATTTTATTGGAAACAATGTCTGGCAAGGGAAGTGAGGTTGGTTCACACTTTGAAGAGCTTAAAGCAATTATTGATAATGTAAAAGAAGATCATCTTTTAGGTGTTTGCTTAGATACTTGTCATGTTTACGATGCCGGATATGATATTGTCAATGATTTAGATGGTGTTATAGATGAATTTGATAGAATTATTGGTCTTGAAAGATTGAAAGCTATTCATATTAATGATAGTAAAAATCCTTTTTCAAGTCATAAGGATAGACACGAAAAAATTGGTGAAGGCCATCTTGGAATTGATGCATTTAAGAAGATAATTAATCATCCTGCTCTTAAGAATTTACCATTTTTCCTTGAAACTCCAAATGAAATTGATGGTTATAAGGCGGAAATTTCTATCTTAAGAGGATTATATAATGAGTAATATAAAGCTTATAAAGTATGATATTTTAAAAGATACTATACATTGCTTTACTACCCGCACAGGCGGTGTTTCAAATGGAAATCAAGCTTCATTAAATATGAGCTTTTCAAGGGAGAGTTCCAGAGAGAATGTATGTGAAAATTATCGAAGGTGTTCGTTAGCACTTGGTGTAGATTATAATAAAATGACGGGTGTTTTACAAAAGCATACCGGAAATGTATTAGTGATTGATAAAGCTTTAGTAGGTAATTGTATATCAAAGCCATGCAAGCCTGAATTACAGGTAGGATATGATGCAATGATTACAAATATTCCAGGAGTAACATTGTGTACAATTCATGCGGATTGTGTTCCTGTTTTACTATATGATTCTGAGTCATCTTCAATTGCAGCAATTCATTCTGGTTGGCGTAGCACTGCTAAATTAATATGCAAAAATACAGTTGAAGAGATGAATAAGCAGTATGCTGCAAAGCCTGTTAATATAAAAGCGGTTATTGGTCCATCAATACAAATTGATAAATTTGAATCAGATTTTGATGTTGTTGATGAATTTTCAAAATCATTTAATATGTCTTTTGAGGAAATGTGTAAAGAAAGCATTGCTTATCCAAAGGGTGAAAAATATCATATTTCAGTTAGTGGTTTTGTTTTTAAAACACTTTTAGCTGCAGGTCTTCAAGAAAGTAATATTATTTATGATAAAACCTGCACATATGAAAATTCTAATCTGTTTTTTTCTCATAGACGAGATAAAGGTGATACAGGTGCAATGTCTGCTATGATTTGTTTAAATGATTAATGGGTGAGTTATATTGAATTGTATATTTAATTTTAAAAGATTAATTGGTATTTTATTGTTAACCTGTATGGTAATTACTACAGGGTGTAATAATCCTTACTTATCTGATATTGATTCTTCAGTAGGTACTCCAAATATACAAGAAAATAAAGAAGAGGACGTTAAAAGCAAAGCTGAAAATGCGACTGGACATATAAAGCTTGGCTTATGTAATTTAGATACATTAAATCCTTTAAAAACAGAAAATAAGACTTTAATCAAATATTTAATGCTTGTTTTTGAATCTCTTATAGAATTTGATCAAGAATGTAAAGTTAAAGGATTGTTAGCTAATGATTTTTATACGAATGATAATGGCTTGTCATGGACTTTTGTTTTAAAAGATAATGTTTATTTCCATGATGGATCATTATTTACAGCATATGATGTTAAAAATACAATTGAATGGATTAAAGCTAATCCATGTGCTTATAGTGAAAATGTAAATGGAATTGCTGAAATTGAAATTATAAAGAATAATGAGCTAAAAATAATTCTTAACGAAGCAAATAGCTTGTTTCCGGCTTTAATGACAGTCCCGATATTAAAAAGCGAGGATTTAAAGGCTGAATTGTCTAATTACAATGGAACTGGTATGTATAGACACATAAACAATTATAATTTTGAAATTTTTTCAAATTATCATGGAAATTACCCACAAATAAAATCATTTGAAATTTTATCATTCAAAAATGATGAGGAGTTATACAATTCTGATTCAGATATTATGTTTTTTTATGGAGATAATGTTATAAGATATAATGATAAAGTAGGATACAGTAATGGAATATACGATGATAATTTTGTCTCAGGATTACTTCCATCTAGTAAAGTTGATATTAAAACTAAACAATATTTGTATTCATTTTTGGATAGAACTTTGATAAAAAAAGCACTTTATTCAACCAAAGCGACTGAAAAGTACGTTCCTATAGCAGAGAATACGTATTTTCTTGAAAAATTTGAACCTAAAAGTATCGAGCTAGATAAAAATTTACCATCTGAAATTAAAATTATAGTTAATGAGAATGATGAGGAGCTTTTAAGAATTTCTCAATTCATAAATACAAAGCTACCCGATACAATTAAAACAGAAATTTTAATATGTAATGATGATGAATTTTATTTAAATCTTAAAGAAGAAAATTATGATTTTGCATTAACTTATACAGAGCTTAAAGCTTATCCTGACTTTTATGATTCATATCATACTCTTGGCTTGAATAATATAAATAAATTTACAGATTCATCAGTTGACAATTTAATTATGTCTATCCGTGATGCTTTTAAAAATTCTGAAACAAGCTTAGTAAAGGATTATAATGACTTTTTTACTTATTCTTCAATACAAACGCAAAAGCTTGCAAGCAGATTTGAAGAAACTTTGCCTTTTATTTCAATATGTCAAAGAAAATCTTCAGTATTTATTAAAGAAACATTAACTGGAATGAGCTTGTACAATTTTAATTTTTGGAATACAATGGACTCATTCGAGGACTTAAAGCTGTTAGAAGTAGTGGAGGAAAATTGAAATGAAAAATTTGAAATTTAATATGAATATAAATGATATAATAATGTTTATTTCTTCAATTTTTTGTTCTATTGTTATGCTCATCATTGATTTGCTGTCAAAAAATGTAATAATCAGTAAAATTGAGTGGGGAAGTGAAATTACAGTAATTGATGGCTTCTTTTCAATTTCTCATGTTCACAATACCGGTGCTGCCTGGGGAATATTTTCTGACAAAACATTTATTCTTTCTATTACAACATGTATAGCTGCTTTAGTTATTATTTATTTAATTTATGCTGCTACAGTTAATAAAACTGTTTTAATTTGTTTGTCTGTAATTTTAGGTGGTGCGGTTGGTAATTTATCTGAACGAATTTTTAGAGGATATGTTACGGATTTTCTTAGCTTTAATATATTTGGATATAATTTTCCAAGCTTTAATTTTGCAGATATTTGTATTACTTGTGGTTGCTTTGTATTATTGTTTTATATTATATTTTTCCATAAAAAAGATAAAAGAATTTTTAGAGATGGAACAATTGCTGCTAAAATTTGGGGAGATTAATTATGGATGAAGCTTCAAATACTTTAAATTTTGAATCTGATAATATTGAAGATACAAATGATTTTAATGATTCTAATGAAATTTTTTCTGTAGTTGATAATTTAAATAAAGGAAATCGAATTGATGTATTTCTTTATAAGTGCTTTTCAGATGTAATTAACAGTAGAAATTTTGCGCAAAAGCTTATTGAAATGGGAAATGTTACTGTTAATGGGAAATTTATTAAAGCTAATCATAAATTGAAATTAAATGACAATGTATGCTTTATTTTGCCTGAACCAGAAGAGTTAAATATTGAGCCTGAGAATATTCCAATTGATATAATTTATGAAGATAAGGATATTTTGATTATTAATAAGCAAAGAGGGCTTGTTGTTCATCCTGCTCCGGGAAATTATAGCGGAACGCTAGTTAATGCTCTTTTATATCATTGTAGCGATTTATCTGATATTAATGGTATTATAAGACCTGGAATTGTTCATAGAATAGATAAGGATACTACAGGCTTATTAGTTGTTGCTAAAAATAATGCTGCTCATTTATTTTTATCACAGCAGCTTAAGGAGCATGAAATTAAAAGAACATATATAGCAATAACGGAAGGAATTATTGAAAATAATTGTGGAAGTATTAATCTACCTATCGGACGACATGCTGTTGACAGAAAGAAAATGGCTGTTAAGCCTGATGGTGGGAAAAATGCTATTACTCATTTTAAGGTTATTGAAAGATTAAATAATCATACTCTTGTAGAATGTGAATTAGAAACTGGCAGAACACATCAAATTAGAGTTCATTTATCTCATATAGGTTATCCAATTGTTGGTGATCCACTTTATGGAAAACGTGATTCACATGGGATGCTTGGACAAGCTCTTCATGCCAGACAGCTTGTTTTGACACATCCTTCCACAAAAGATAAAATGTGTTTTGAAGCTGAAGCACCAATCGATTTTATAAATTTAAGAAACGAGCTAACACTGTAAGTTATTATCTGTAGTATTTATTTCTGTATTAGTTTCATCAATTATATAAATAGGTCTTTTTTTGACTTCAAGATATGTTTTTGATAAATATTGTCCTAATATGCCAATTGCAAAAAGCTGTATACCACTTAGCATCAATATTATGCATACAAGTGATGACCAACCATATGCTGAGCCACCCCATATAAGCTGTCTAACTATTGTAAATATAATTGCTATAAATGAAATTACACAAAATAGTAGACCGATAATGGATGATATTAATAACGGCATTGACGAAAATGCTACCACTGCGTCTATTGAGTATGCGAATAATTTCCAAAAGCTCCATTTTGTTTCGCCCTTTATTCTTTCGACGTTTTCGTATTCTAGCCATTTTGTCTTGAATCCAACCCAACCGAAAATTCCTTTTGAAAATCTATTATATTCACCAATTTGTAAAATTGCGTCTACTACTTTTCTTTTCATTAATCTAAAATCTCTTGCTCCATCTACAATGTCGGCTTTGCTGATTTTTTTCATTAATTTATAAAAGATTCTTGCAAAAAATGATCTAATAACCGGTTCACCTTTTCGTGAAACTCTTCTTGTGGCGACACAATCATAATTTTCTTTTGTTATTATTTCAACCATTTGTGGCAGTAATGATGGGGGATCTTGTAAATCTGCATCCATTATAGCTACTAAGCTTCCTTTTGAATGCTTTAAGCCTGCATACATCGCGGCTTCTTTTCCGAAATTTCTTGATAAGGAAATATATTTTACACGATTATCATTATTTGAAAGTGTTTTTAATACTTTTAGTGTATTATCTTGAGAGCCATCATCAATGAATAGATATTCAAAATCAAACATATTTAATTCTAATGAAATTTTATTAATTTCTTTAAAAAATTGTGGAAGAGATTCTTCTTCACAAAAACAGGGAACTATTATTGAAATGAGATTATTATTCATTGTTATTCCTCCGAATGATGATGTAAAAATTATACCTGTTAGAAATATATTGTCAAGGCTAGTGTTATTTGTGAAGCTGTGGAGTATTTATATTTTTTATGTCATTAAAATTATTTATTCTAAAAATATTGTTTGAATTCATATAAAATAGAATTTGTTATTGTAAAGCAGTAAAATATGTGGTAAAACCGCACTATGCGAAACTCAAGGTGTTAATCCAGTGTGGGATACAGGAGCTATAGTAGATTTTGATGGTAATGACGCAATGGTGATGGAATGATTACAACAAAGGATGTAACACTTCAGCGTAGATTTATCGCAAATTGGGAAAGCGATATAATTGAATCATCTGCAGATATAGATAAAGATGGCACTATATCAGCAAAGGATACAGCTTTAATCAGAAGATATATCGCAGGCTGGGATGTAGAGATTTAATCTGAATTATATATAATCAAAATTTTTAAAAATTGTAAAAACTACCGTATCACTAAAATGGTATGGTAGTTTTTTTATGGAAAATAAATGAATTTTTAAAAATTATAACATATAAACATTAGTATATGTTAATTTACAATTCGTAAAAAACGAGTGTTAATACGTTAATATATATCGTAGGCTCTTTTCCTAAAACCGTGAAAGTGAAAGAAAAATAAAAGAAAATGTGATAGAATAAATTTGGGTGATTAAAATGAACGGATTTATTAATTATGAAGAAATGTTTTCACAAAGTATAGGATTAAAAGAACCATGGCA
>JAZNOJ010000039.1:0-14219 GCA_045580735.1 Candidatus Egerieisoma sp.
TTGTATCTTTGTCACGATATTTGTGTACGATAGCTAAATAAGTTCTTCCAGTTTTTAAGTTTTTGCTTTGTTGTAAATACATATTAAAAATCCTTTTTATTTTTATTATATCACAAACAGCAACAAAAGGCAACAGAAAAACGATGAAAATTAAAAAATTTTTTTGCCCGAAAGCCTTGTATAATCAGCTTCTCGGGCATTATCGGATTAAATCATGCTGCAAAAGAGTGGAAGCAGTTTTTTACATATTCTTTTACTTTCACAAATCCCAAAAACATAATTTTGTATTTTTATATAGAAAAATAAAAGTCAATATGATATAATCAAGGCGATTTTAATCGAAGGGAAATGATTATATGAAGAAATTTTTAAAAGAATTCAAAGAATTCGCTACAAAAGGTAATGTAGTTGACATGGCAATAGGTCTTGTAGTCGGCGGTGCATTCAAGGAAATTGTAACAGCTTTAGTAGACTGTATTATTTCACCGCTTATCGGTCTTATGACAGGAGGCACAGATCTTTCAGATCACAAGATTATATTACAGGAAGCATCTACTGAAATAATAAACGGTGTTGAAACTGTTGTACCGGAAAATGCTCTTATGTGGGGATCTTTTGTTCAAAGTATATTAGACTTCTTGATAATTGCCTTTTCAATATTTGTTGTCATTAAGGTTGCTACAACAGCTCACAGAAAAGCAGAAGAAGCAAAAAATCTATTATTAAAGAAGCAAATTGAAGAAGCTAAAGAAGAAGCTAAAGAGCCAGAGCCAAGCTCAACGGACAAGCTCCTAATAGAAATTCGTGATTTGCTTAAAGAAAAAGAAAACGATAAATAATTTCTAAAAAAATAAGAGGCCAATATAATATGCTTCCGGAATGCTGGACACATATTATGTGGCCTCTTTTTTTTGTAAATATTTATATAAATTATATCTATAAATATTGCTTTACATATTTCAAAAGTTCATCACGCTCATTAAGAATTTGATTTTCAATAACAGCATCCAAAGCATTCTCTAAAATTTTTCCAACTTTTGGACCTTGTTTCATTCCAAGCTTCAAAAGGTCTGCACCATTGATTTTCAAATCACCAATGCTCAAACACCTTTCTGAATCATTCAAAATATTCTCTACAAGCTTAACAAGCGTTTGTAATTCTTCTGCTCTTTTTCGCACCATTGAAGGATTTTGTGCAGCATTATCTGCCATTTCAATTTTAACAGAACGAATAGCATTATTCATTCCAACTCTTTTAATCATTTTTTTCACAGATATTTCATTTACTGGAATTCTGTCATCATGATGGAGTACCAAAGCAGAAACCGAGTCAATAGTTTTTTTATCTGCTCTTAAACGGTTTAAAATATTCTTTGTCATCTCAAAGCTTATCCTTTGATGACCTTTAAAATGATCAAAGCCATCTTCTCCTACAGTCTTAGCCATGGGCTTGCCGAAATCATGAAAAAAAACAGCTAATCTCAAAATCAAATCATTTTCAGTATTTTCTAATGCCAACATGGTATGTTCAAAAACATCAAATAGATGCCATTTTGAATTTTGCTTACATCCAATTAACGGCAATAATTCAGGAATGAACACACCAAAAACATCATAATATTCTCTAATAATAGCTGCAGGATTTTTACCAAGTAATATCCCCGTAAATTCGTTAAAAATTCTTTCAGCAGAAATATTCTTTAATAAATATTTCTTTTCTTTAATCGCCTTTGCTGTATTTTCCTCAATTTTGAAGCCTAGTCTGCTAGCAAATCGCAATGCTCTCAAAATACGAAGAGCATCCTCATCAAAACGCTTCGATGCCTCTCCAACACATCTAATAATGCCTTCCTTCAAATCCTCCTGACCTGAAAAATAATCGAGCACTCCTTCACTCTCATTATAAGCCATGGCATTGATAGTAAAATCTCTTCTCGACAAATCATCACGCAAGCTTTGCACAAAGGTAACATTTTCGGGATGTCTATTATCCTTATAATTTTTCTCGGTTCTAAAAGTGGTTACCTCAAAAGACTTATGATTCATAATAACAGAAACAGTTCCATGCTTTATACCAGTTTCTATAACGTCATATCCTGCTGAACGAAAAATATCTACAGTATTCAAAGGCAACGCATCTGTTGTAATATCAAAATCGTGTGGAATTATATTTGAAAGTGCATCACGAACACATCCGCCTACATAATATGCTTTGTAGCCGGCATTATTCAACATATTTATTATTTTGTCGGCGTTAGGTTCAGCACATTTCACTGTGTATATCTTCCTTTCTTCTCCTCAACCAAAAAAGCAGCTTTTCCCTGTGTAATTTCATAAATAGAATCGCAAATCGTTTTTGTATCACCAACAGCGATATATAGCTGAATAAGAATATCCTCTCCAAAGGTTTCATCTATTATTCTAAAGTTTGTATTTGCAATTTTTTCATTAGTACCACTTGTAAGAAGATATTTTACAGAATTATACATTTGGTAATCAATATTTATAAGCACCTCATCATATAGTATTTTCTTAACAACACCACAAGACGCCAAACCTAAAGATGCTGCCTTTCTATATGCTCTTGTAAGTCCTGATGCGCCAAGCAATATGCCTCCAAAATATCTAACCACCACAACTACCGCGTTTTCAATATTCATATTTTGTATAGATGTTAAGGTTGGAATACCTGCAGTTCCTTGAGGTTCTCCGTCATCACTGTAGCGACTTATCAAAACACCATCCTCTGTACATAAATTATATGCATAGACATAATGCCTTGCCTTCTTATATTTATTTTTGACCTCTTTAATAAAGTTCAAAGCCTCTTCCTCGGTCTTAATAGGTGCTGCACAACCAATAAATCGAGACCTTTTCTCTTCAAATTCTGCTTCACCGGGAGCCCTAAGCGCAATATAAACATCCTTCAAAAGAATCTCTCCTAAACTAAAAACTCACGAATTTTGCTCAATTTTTCTTCTGGCATTTTCCCCTGAAGCATAATGCCATTTTCAGTATATTCCTCGCTATCAACTTTACCATTTTCATGCAGGTAATTGATAAGTCCTGCAAAGGCATATGGTAACAGGCATTTGTATTTTTTATCTACACGAACAAAATAATTGATAATTTGTGCCCGTAGCTCCTCAAGTCCTTCACCCGTGAGAGCTGAAACTCTAAACACCTTGCCATATCCATCTAGAATACGTTTTGACGGAAAAACCTCCTGTGGTGCTGAATCAATCTTATTAAGCACTAAATATCTCGGCCTGCTTCCTGCACCAATTTCATCTAATATCTTTTCAACAGTTTCTATACAAACCTCATAATCCGGATTACTACAATCAACAACATGAAGTAAAAAATCAGCATAAACAGTTTCTTCCAATGTAGATTTGAAAGCTTCTACTAAATCATGTGGTAGTTTTCTTATAAAACCAACTGTATCTATTAATAAAAAATCTCTATTTTCATCAGTTATTAATCTTCTTACTGATGTATCAAGTGTTGCAAAAAGCTTGTCTTCAGCAAAAACATCAGAATCACACAATGCATTAACAAGTGTCGATTTTCCTGCGTTCGTATAACCAACAACTGCAACCGTAGGAATTTCCTTTTTTTGTCTTTCCTTGCGAAGAACACTTCTTCTAGAACTAACCTCTTTTAGTTGTGACTCTAAATAATTGATTTTTCTTTTAATATGCCTTCTGTCAGTTACAAGCTGTGTTTCACCAGGTCCTCTTGTACCAATACCTCCACCTAACCTTGAAAGCACCATTCCCTGACCGCCTAATCTTGGAAGCCTGTACTTTTGCTGTGCAAGCTCTACTTGAAGTCTACCCTCTCGCGATTTTGCACGACTTGCAAAAATATCTAATATCAAGGCTGTTCTGTCAATTACCCTTGCACCTATAATTTGCTCTAAATTTCTAATTTGTGAAGCAGAAAGTTCATCATCGAAAATAATAACATTTGCATTCACCGCTTGTCTTTTTAAAGACAGGTCCTCTGCAAGGCCTCTTCCTATATATGTCTTTGCTTCAGGTGCTTCCCTCTTTTGAGTATAAGCTCCCACCACAACAGCACCCGCAGACTCAGCTAACTCCTTAAGCTCTGCAAGAGGGTTTCCAGAAAAGTAAACCTCATTTTGTATCACTCCAACAAGTATAGCTCTTTCGGATTCATCCTTAACCTTTTCAGAACCCTTTGCAAAAAAAGCCGCCTCTTTATCCTTATCAACAAGCTCAGCAAATATTTCATCAAGATTATTTCTGTTATAATATGTGTATGGTCCTTTTATAGAATAATCTTCAAACAAACCAGCATCATTTCTATCTAAGACAGCTGCACTAACCCCCGTAACACTGCATTTGTCAACATTAACACCAATAACAACCATAGCATCATATCTAGCACTTTTTAGAGATTGAATATCTACATCAGACGGTCTGACACTGCCATTAGGGTGTGTATGAATACATCTCACCCCACAAAGTCTGTAAATGCTTTTTCTTCCTTCTGTTTCTGGAAGAGGCACACTTCTGTCGTCGCCCATAGCTATAGCAACCACCCTATTACGCCTATCCATAAAAACGGCAACTTCTTTGTGCGTTTCGCATGTAACTTCAAGCATTAGCTGCGCAACTTCACTTGGTACAATATTACCTGACTCATCTGTAAAGCCGATAAATTGCTTCATTCTCTCTAGCAAAGATTTTCTTATTGATGAAATATTTCCATATATTGTCTTATTGTCCGTCATTTATACACCTGTTTAGAATAATCTCTTAACTGTTCTATCAATTTTTATAATATTATCTTCATTAAAAATACTTCCGTAATTTTTAATTAGCTCATCTGCAACATGTGTTGTCAACGCATGGAATGCAATAGGAATATTTTTATTTTCAGACATTTTATTTAATAGACTCAATCCGCTAATTACATCTTCAGCCGTTGTGTCATCAAGCAAATTTGTATTTCCTATAATTGCACCAAAATTAATACCCGAAGCGCCTTCAATTTCTCTAAAAATTTTATCCGCGCTCTCAAAATCCTTAGTGAAAGGTCTATTAGGATTCATAACAAAAAATTGAATATACTCTCTCATCATGATATCCTCTCTATATCGACCAATTGCCTTCGCCCCTAAATCATCACCGCCTGCATCTATAATTACGTTCCATTCTTCGTCTCTGATTAAATCTGCCATATTTGCGGTTAATGCAGGAATATCAACATTTGTATTGGCAAAAAGAGGAATTTCAACTCTTACACCTTTTTTTTCTAAAAGCTCCTTTGCATCAGCCGAACGAAAAAAAGGATTAACTATATCTGCATCTATAAGGGCCACCTTTTCATTCTTTTCCTTAAGCTTTAATGCAAAATTAACTGCTGCTTCAGTTTTTCCACTTCCATAGTGACCAGCAAAAATATATACCTTGGTACTATTCATTATACCACCTTACTTTCGAAAAACTATACGTTTTTGAACATAATAGCTAATAAAAAACAACGGAATATCAATTACCAGCTTATAAATAATGTCTGGCAACGTAACTAATTCACTTATATATCCACTTACCAGAGAACCAAATAAGGTTAATGTCAAACTTAACAAAAAATATTTTACAGCACTAACCTTTGAAACCTTATGAAATACTATACTGGCATTTAATAAATAATTTATACAGCCACTCAAAAGTCTAGCTACTGCATATGCTACACCTACATGAAATACAGATGAAAATCTAGTCAATATTATAAATAAAATATAATCAATAACTACTGATGCAAGTGACGATGCTATATATTTAAGAATTTGTGAAATAACAAGGAACGAATCTCTCATCGGATGGAAATTTGTGCCCGCGTTATTATCAAAGTATATAGTTTTTATAGGAATTTCTTTATATGGGACCCCCCATGTACTAATTTGCAAAAGCATATTCATTTCATATTCATATCTATCGCCTTTAATTTTAAGCATTTCATTAAAGAGTCTCTTTGGAATAGCTCTCAGTCCCGTTTGTGTATCATAAATTGATATACCTGTAGCAATTTTAAACACACCTCTTGTAAAACCGTTTCCTATTCTGGATTTTAGTGGAATAACGTCCTTATCATCTTTAAATCTTCCGCCTATAATAATCGCAGGCCCTTTTGCAGTATTAGCTGATTCTTCTGCTTCTTTAACTACATCTTGAATTGCATCAAAGCTATGCTGCCCATCACAGTCAGCCGTTATAACATATTCATAATCTGCACCCTCGTTATTTAATTCAATTACTTTAGCAAAGCCGGTTCTTAAAGCCTGTCCTTTTCCCTTGTTAACCTCATGTCTAACTAAAATGCAGCCCATATTTTCAATTTCTTTAAAAATCTCATTACATTCTGCTTTGCTTCCATCATCTATTGCAATTACTGGAATATTATTTTCTCTTAATATCTTACTAAAAGCTATAAACTTATCGTCCGGATTATAAGCCGGGATTAATACTACATAATTAATTTTACTCAAAGCACATCACCTCATCACAATCAAAAAACTTGTCCGTCTTTAATGATATTTTATTATCATCTAAACATCTAACACGTGCTGTGGCAAGAAAGACCTGATTTTCTGTATAAACTCTTACAATATCATTATCCTTAAACTCTGCACTTATTCTATTTCCTACATCATTTATCGTAAACCCTACGCCTGTTCTGTACTTCTTTTCTTCTTTTGGGGTTAAGATAATTTTAGGCAGATTCTTAAACATATAATCTGTTTGATAAAAAGGAAGCTCCTTCTCATTTTTTATATCGTCAGGCAAAATCGCTTCATCAGCAACCAAAAATCCATATTCTGTCCTTATTAAAGCTGACATACAGCCGTAAACACCTAACTTATCGCCTAAATCTCTGAAAATCGACCTAATATATGTTCCTCTAGAGCATTTAACCTCAATCGTTGCTGTTGGATATTCCCCTTCAGCATTATTAAAATCAATAACCTCTATTTCATATACAAATATTTTCCGGCTTTTCATTTCAAAGCTTTTGCCCTGCCTTGCAAGCTTATACGCAGGAACTCCGCCTATTTTTATTGCAGCATAATCAGGTGGTATTTGTTCTGTTTCACCTAAAAAAGATTTTGCTGCTTCTCTAACCTTTTCTATTGACAAAAGGTTCAATCGTTCATCATTTTTTTCTATGCTTTCTAATACTTCTCCTGAAATATCACATGTGTCTGTTTTTAAGCCAAAAGTCACTTCACCTCTATATTTTTTTGGCATTTCTAAAAAACTATCGACACATCTTGTTGCTTTTCCCACGCAAACAGGTAAAACACCTGATGCATCGGGATCTAAAGTTCCCGCGTGTCCAGCCTTTTTCTCTCCTAAAGTACGTCTTACCTTTGAAACGCATGCAAAAGAAGTCATACCCTTTGGTTTAAAAACATTAATTACTCCATCCATCTTTCTACTTCACCAATTAATTGATATTTATAGTCTTCAAAAGAAATACCACACTCATTAGAATATACAATGCCTGCTGCTCTTTTATGTCCACCGCCCCCAAATGCCGATGCGACTAAGTTAACATCACAATTTTCATCGGAGCGCAGACTTAATTTAAGCTCGTTTTGTTTTCTTCCAGGCTTTACTAATATTCCAACCTTTACACCCTTAATCGTTCTTAAAAATGGTGCCAAACCTGACAAATCGTCATCACATGCTCCTGATTTCAATAAATCTTCATCTGTAATATGCAAAAATGCAATTTCGCCATTCTTAAAATATTCGACCTTACCATAGGCAATAGATTTTAATTTAATTTCACTTTCTGTTTGATTTTCATATATTGCCGAATATTGCCATGCCATATTTCCTGCTAATTCTATCAACCTTGCAGCAATAAAATGTGTTTTTGCTGTTACATTTGAATATGCAAAACAGCCTGTGTCCGTTAAAATTCCCAAATGCAAGCATTTTGCTATTTCAATAATATATGGCGATTCTTCAAAATCATCATACTGTTGAAGTAACTCCCAAACTCCTTCTGCTGTCGCTGCCCAGTTAGCATTACAAACTGTTATCTCTGCAAATGTATGCTCTGAAATATGGTGATCTAGTCTAGCCTTTATCTCCGACTTCTGAAAAAAGGTGTTTCTGTCACCTAATCTTTTTACTTCACTTACATCTACGGCAAGATTTATATCTGGAATGATTTCGTGTGTAATTTTTTGATACTCATCCGTTCCATATATGATAAATTTCATGTTTTCAGGCATTTTTAAATCATATATAAAGCTTAAATTTTCAGGTGGCTTTTCTTCATTAAATATACAGACATTTTTGCCTCTGCCTGCATAAAAATATGCAAGAGCGAAAGCAGATCCCATACAGTCTCCATCAGAATTTATGTGAGTAAACACACTTATGCTATCCGAATTATTTAAAGCCTCTATTAGCCGCTTCCAATCTTGCATAAATTACACCTTCTCTTTTTATCCTAATTTTATTTTTTTAATTCTTCTATTTTCTGGTTCATATAAGAACCATATTCTAACGATTCATCCAAAACAAACGTAAGCTCTGGCAAAGCTCTAATTATCATTTTTTGTCCAAGTGTGCGTCTGATAAATCCACTAGAGTTTTTTAAAGCCTCTATCGCCGCTTGTTTTTCGTCATTATCTGCGTAAATGCTTACAAATACCTTCGCATATTTTAAATCCTTTGCCAGCTTTATATTTGTAATGCTTGTAACAATGGGAATACGAGGATCTTTAAGATCATTTCGTATTATATCACTTAAGGTTCTTCGCATTTCCTCCGCTATACGCTGTGTTCTATCCATTTCTCTTAACCTCTTCCATAACAAAGCATTCTATAACGTCGCCTTCCTTGAGATCATTGAATTTTTCAAATGAAAGTCCGCATTCAAAGCCCTGTTGAACCTCTTTTACATCGTCCTTAAAACGTTTAAGTGATGCGAGCTTTCCTTCGTAAATTACAATACCATCTCTTACTATACGAGCTTCAGAATTTCTTGTAATTTTACCATTTGTTACATAACCACCAGCAATCATTCCAACACCAGAAACCTTAAATGTTTGTCTTACTTCTACATGGCCTATAACATTTTCCTTAAATTCAGGTTCAAGCATACCTACCATAGCTGCCTTAATGTCATCAATAGCATCATAAATAACTCTATAAAGACGAATATCTACGCCCTCAGCCTCTGCATGCTCCGCAACATTTGCACCAGGTCTTACATTAAATCCGATAATAATCGCATTTGATACTGAAGCTAGTTGAACGTCTGTTTCTGTGATTCCACCTACAGCACCATGAACAACCTTAATTCTAACTTCATCTGTACTAAGCTTAACTAATGATTGCTTTACTGCCTCAACGCTTCCCATTACATCCGCTTTAACAATAATATTAAGGTCTTTTACATTACCTTCTTGTATTTGTGCAAATAAATCATCAAGAGAAACCTTTCCATGTGATTGCATTTTTTCTCTCAGCTCACTCTTTCTTGTCTCAACAAGATGCTTAGCAACTCTCTCATCCTTAACAGCATAGAAAACCTCACCTGCTTCAGGAACCTCAGGAAGACCTGTAATCTCAACAGGTGTTGATGGTGTCGCTTTCTTTATTGCATTTCCCTTGTCATCAGTCATAGTTCTGATTCTTCCGAAGGTTGTACCGGAAACAATTGCATCTCCTGCCTTTAAAGTACCTCTTTGAACTAAAAGCGTAGCAACAGGACCTCTGTTTTTATCTAGCTTTGCCTCGATTATATTACCTTTTGCTTGTCTTTCAGGACTTGCTTTAAGCTCTAATATATCTGCTGAAAGTATAACCGTTTCGAGAAGAAGCTCAATATTCTCACCTGTTTTAGCTGACACACGTACAAAAGGCACATCTCCGCCCCAATCTTCTGCTATTACATCATGTTCAGCCAACTCCTGCATTACACGATCCGGATTTGCACCAGGTTTATCTATTTTATTAACTGCAACTACTATAGATACATTTGCAGCCTTTGCGTGATTTATGGCTTCGATTGTCTGTGGCATTACACCATCATCAGCTGCAACAACCAGAATTGCTACGTCCGTTACCATCGCACCTCTTGCACGCATTGCTGTAAATGCCTCATGACCAGGTGTATCTAAAAATGTAATTTTTCTGTCATTAACACGTACCATGTAAGCACCGATATGCTGTGTAATACCACCTGCTTCGCCAGTGGTTACACTTGTTTTACGAATTGCATCTAATAAAGATGTCTTACCGTGGTCAACATGTCCCATTACAACTACTACAGGCGGACGCTCAACAGCAGTTTCGTCATTTGCTACATCAATTTGGTCATCCTCAAAAAGAATATCCTCGTCAGTTATTACGACTTCCTGCTCTGTTGTAATATCATACTCAGCAGCAATAAGTGTAGCAGTATCAAAGTCGATTACTTGATTTTGATTTGCCATAACTCCCATAAGCATCAATCTCTTGATAACATCTGCAGATGTCTTCTTAATTCTTTCAGCAAATTCTTTCACCGTAAGTGTTTCAGGAAGCTTTACATGAGTAAGCACAGCAATAACCGGCTGTGTTTTTTGATTTGCAGCCACAAAATCTCTTGCCTTCTTCATCATTTCCTTTTTACCTCTTGAGCTCTTTTTGCTGGTTGTATGCTCCTCATAGGCTACACTATAATCATCTGAATATATTTCAGATACACCACGCTTTTCGCCCATAATCTTTCTGGCAGATTTATACTTATCCTTTTGGTTGTTTTGTGCATTTCTATTAAATTCTTTTCTGCCACTGTCCTTTTTAGCATACTTATCATTTTCTCTTTCTTGCTGTTTTCCGAGCATTTTTCCTGCATAATCGCGTTTAACCTCTTGGACAGCAAGTGACGGATCTAGTGTTGGAATAGATACAGTTTTTTTATATGATTCTCTATTTTCTCTTCCGCCCTTATTATAATCACGATTTTGATTATCGTTTTTATCTTGAGTATTCTTATCTCTACGTTGATTCTGAGCGTTTTGTGGATTTCTATGCGCAGGTGTTTTTTGCTCATTTGCAGGCTTTAACTCAATTTTTTCAATTGGTTTTTCCGGCTCTTTGTTTGCAATCTCAATTGTAATAACCTCTGAATACTCATACTGTTTAAACACGAAGCCTTCTTTTTTAGAAGCTTCCTTAGAAACAACATCTTGTTTATTTATCTCACTATCCGCTGCTTCTTTAGCATTATCTGTATTCGTAACTTTCTCCTCCACATTTGCTTCTTTGATACCTTCACTCTTTTCAACAGCAACTGTTGTATCATTTTTAGCACTATCTGCTATTGAATCACTAGCTGTAATACTTTCTGTCTTTTCAGATCCTGCTTCAGCTTCCTTTTTAATCTCTGTCTTTTCAACAGTTTCCTTCTTAACCCTTTTAACACGTCTAACAGTAGGCTCTTGTGGCGTACTTTTTTCTTCTTGATTTTTATTATTATTCTTTGAAGCTGCAACCACTTCGCCATCCTCTGTTCCTTTTATTTCATATCCAGAACGAAGTCCGCTACCTGCTTCTTGACGTGCTTTTGATTTCTTATTTGTATTTTTATTCTTAGAAGAATCCTGCATATCTGTTTCACTAGAGCTATTGTCTATTATTACTCTTCTAATAATAACATCTGATGTTCTACTTGGTGCTTGCTGTTCCTTCGCTATATTGCTCTTTTTTGTAGAAGTATTTTCTGATACCTCGTCTGCTTTTTTAGGGTGAAAGCCTGTATGCTCGTAAAACTTTTTCAATTCATCCTCGTCTAAGACGCTCATATTGCTTTTACCTTCAATACCTGCCTCCTTTAATAATTCCATTACCCTTTTGCTTGTGGATTTGAGCTGCTTTGCAAGCTCATGTACTCTAATTTTATTATCCAACAGCGCCACCTCCTGATTTGCTGCTTAACGCATTCAATCTTAAGTCAAATTGTAATTTAAGATTGTCATATATTTCATTATTTATTTCCATTTCAAACTCTTTGTTTAGTTTTTTTGCTTTAATAACCCTTTCCAAGCATTTAGCATTATCACATAAATATGCGCCTCTGCCATTTTCTTTGCCTGTAATATCTAAAACTATTTCACCTTCTGTTTTCTTTACGATTCTTATAAGTTCCTTTTTGGGTTTAGACTCATAGCATCCAATGCATCTGCGCATTGGCACCTTTCGTTGTTTCAATGTGCATCACTTCCTAAGTCTCATATAAGGTCAGGGTCAAACTCCCCGTTTTCATCGTAGGGATTTATTTCCTCTGTCTCAATATTATATTCCCCTTCAATGCCATCATTGAATAATTCCTCTTCAACACTTGCTCTTATTTGTGCTTCACTCTTTATATCTATTTTCCAACCAGTAAGCTTCGCTGCAAGACGAACATTCTGACCTTCTTTACCTATAGCTAGTGAAAGCTGGCTATCCGAAACAATAGCTGTAGCTGATTTATCCTCTTCATTAATAAATACTCTAAGCGCCTTTGCCGGACTCAAGCTGCTTCCTATTAAATCATCAGCATATGGACTCCATTTTATAATATCAATTCGTTCCCCTCTAAGTTCATCTACGATAACCTGTACTCTAAGTCCTTTTTGACCTACACACGCACCTACAGGCTCTACATTCTCGTCCTTTGAATATACAGAAATCTTTGTTCTTGAACCTGGTTCTCTTGCTATGTTCATAATTTCTACTATTCCATCATGAATCTCAGGTACTTCCATTTCAAATAGTCTTTTTACAAGATTCGGATGACTTCTCGAAATCATAACGCAAGGATCTTTACTTTTATATCCCTTATCTCTTACTTCAAGAACATACGCTTTTATTCTATCATATACCTTGTACTGTTCGCTTTCTACTTGCTCTGCCGGCAAAATTATACCTTCTATTTGTCCTAAATCTACATGAATAATTCTTTCTTTTTTGCCATCCTTCGTGTCACGCATTTCAATTCTTTGAATTGTACCGGTTACTATATCTTTTTCTTTTGCTTGGAATTGATCATATACCTTTGAGCGTTCTTCTTCTCTTAATTTTTGAATTATTATTTGTTTTGCCTTTTGAGCTGCAAGTCTTCCAAAATTCTTAGGTGTAATTTCAAATTCAGCAAAATCTCCTATTTCGAATTCAGGATCAATTGTTCTCGCTTCTTCAAGTGATAATTCTGAGGTGTCATTAATTACATACTCAACAACCTCTTTTTGTGCATAGACCTTTATATCACCAGTTTGTCTATTAAACTCTACTCTAGTATTATTTTCACCCTCAGTTCTTCCATAAGATGCATTTAGTGCTTCTTCAATCGCACTAATAATAATCTCTTTGTCTATCCCCTTTTCTTTTTCAAGCTCCGCAAGAGCAACTAACAATTCTGAACCCATTTTTTCGTAACCTCCAATTTTAATTCCAAATAATAGTTCTTTTAATAAGTGAAACGTCCTTTATTGCAAAAGAACACTCAGTTCCATCTTCATTTTTTATAGTAATTTTTCCATCCTTCCTGCCAACAAGCTTTCCTATGAATAACTTGCGTTTGTCTATAGGTGCATATAGGTGAACCTCAACATCAGTTCCTTTATATCTTTCAAAGTCCCTATCAGACTTTAATGGTCTATCGATACCCGGTGAAGACACTTCAAAAATGTATGGAGTTTTAACCGGATCCTCCTCGTCTAATATATCCGTCAAAGCATCATTAACTAATTGGCAATCATCCAGCGTTATTCCACCATCTTTATCGATGTATATTCTCAAATACCATTCAGAGCCCTCTTTAACATATTCCACATCAATGAGCTCAATACCTGAGTTTAAATTATTAACGATTGGTTCCGCTATTTCTTTAACAACATCTGCAATTTTCATTTTGCACCTCCTGGCAAGACAATATATTTGATACTAAAACGAAAGAGTGGGATAACCCACTCTTTCGACTAAAACATCAAATTACCATTAAATTATAGTATTAATTATATGGCATGTCAAGCATAAAATACCCACACCATTAAAACCCGTCTTTAGGATTTAGCACCATATTTTTTGAGAGTTGAATATTACACATTTTCCCGCGAGTCAGCATAAATGCTGGCTTTTTTTGATTTAAAAAAAACTTGACAAATTTATTTTTTAACGCTTGCTTATTTGGTGCTA
>JAZNOJ010000040.1:0-6049 GCA_045580735.1 Candidatus Egerieisoma sp.
TTGAATTACAACTTTCTACATAGACATCATTCAATACTGCGTCGAAACGTACATAATCATAAATCCCCACTCGATTGTATTGATTCATTAACCCAAAAAGAAAGCTGTATATAATGTATACAAAAAAAATCCATATAAAAATGCAAAAAACAATTCTATATAGCACGCTTTTAAATGTATGTTGATTTTTAAGTAAAATTTTAAACACTTTACTCACCTCAAAAAAAATAATAATCATTCTCAAATAAGTCTTTTGCTCGCTCTTATAAGGAATTCTGTACTTATGACACACAACTATAGCATTGCTTTGTTACGACTTTCCTGTTCTACAAAAAACATCTGAAAATAGTACTATTATACATAATATGGACAAATAATGCCCCTTTACCAAGAACTGTTTGTTTCTAAAATTTTAACATTTATAGCTATAAATTTCAAGATAAACATGCACATTTGGGGATGTTTGTATTAACATTTATAAATGGGTTCTCTTTTGAGCCCATTGACATCTTTGCACAGCGTGAAAGTGTCATAGTGGGTTACGCGCTTTGAAAAAAGTGTGTAATAAAAAAGAGTGGGGGGGGTAAAACTACTCAAAAACAAAGATAAAAAATCGAGTGTCCATTTCCAACATTCAAGTTGGTTATGAACACTCGATTTGGTGCGGATGACGGGACTTGAACCCACACCGAGGAACCTCGACTAGTACCTGAAACTAGCGCGTATGCCAATTTCGCCACATCCGCATTTATTTCGTTTCTCTTATTTTTTTATACGGAGTGAAACTTTTCTCCGTGTCGCAAATTGGTGTTTTTCGGCTTCTTCACTACTCTCATTTCAACCCTTCACCAAGGTGTCGTTACCTGAAACTAGCGCGTCTGCCAATTCCGCCACATCCGCAAGTTTAATTATAATATTAAAAAACACATTCTTTGTCAACACATTTTACTAATTATAAATAAACTATTAAAATATTCTTGATGCTCTTCCATACACAAAAAGCGGTCGGAAAACCGACCGCTTATGTTTTAATTTGTTAATAACACTTTATTAATATGGTCTGTAAGCATAGTAGAAATCACCAACATGCTCCTTGAATGGCTGATTTCCTGGGATAACTTCGTTACCCTTTTGACATCTAATTCTTGCATTACTACCATGGTCATATCTAAGATATACATTTCCACCGTAGTTTGCACTCGCATTGAGGTAAACGTGAGCAGGTGTTCCTGGTCTTGTAGGATCGTATGTTGTAAATACTACGTCTCCTGCTCTAAGCTGTGAAGGATTTGAAATTCTTGTAAATCCAATGCTTGAGAGCCATCCAGCCATTTCAAATACGCAGTGACCATAATTGTATTTCTGTCCCTGTGTAAATCCTGATCTGTAGAGTACCCAGTCACAGAATCTGTCACAGCTTGTTGTTCTTTGGCCAGGATTAACAGCACCACTTATTGAAAGGTTCTTCCAGTTAAATGCAGGATTAATAATTGAGTGTCCGTAAACAAATCCATTATCTCTTGCAAAGTCAGATACGAGCTGTGCGTTCCACATAATCTTAGCAGTATTTAATGTACCGGTTGGACAATAAACTACCTTGTTAAATGTATCAAATACCACATAACCTAAATATGATTTACTATTTGCAACATTCTTAGCTGAATTCAAATCGTTGTATGTTCCAATCTTTCCTGTATTATAAGGTGATGCAACATAATAGTTAAGAACCTTATCTGTCTTGTTAGCAATTTTAAATTGCTGTGCAGGTGTTCCGTTGTATGAATAAAGCTGAATGTTTCTACCTAATGTTGTTTTTCCGCCTGACAAGTCAACTACATAATCAACATTCTTCGCTGAAGCAATAGTTATAGAACCACCCATGTTATATACCCACCAACGTTGAGCTGTAGTATTATTACTTGTATAAACTTGGATATTTGTTCCATCCGCAAGCTTACCACCTGCAAGATCTAATACCTTACCTGTGCCTACATCAATAATCTTGTATTTTCCATCGCTCTGTCTTTCAAACTTCCAATATGAGCCGTTACCTGAGCTAACAAGCTGCACATTGCTACCATTTACGCCTAACTGATATGAACCAATTTGAAGATTTGCGTAGAAGTTAGTACCTATATCAGATGGATTTGCATTCTGTAAATATGATCCTTCGATTTTATTTATTTTGAACTTTTGAGCAGATGTTCTATTATAGTAATAAATATCTATCGGAGTACCATCTGCTACCCTATTGCCTGATACATCTAATGCAGAGCCTTGAGCATTTCTAGGAATAAAGATATATTCACCATTTACATTATAAATGTACCATTGTTGTGCCATTGAGCCATTTGACTGATAAACCTGAACAGGTGTGCTATTACTTGTTGCAGCGCCCTTTACATCGAGAACTTTTCCTGTCTCCATATTCATTATTGTATATGTTCCATTTGAGTTCTTAGTAAACTTCCATAACTGACTAGTTGATTTATCAGCAGTCTTCAACTGTACTGATGTTCCTGAAACAGCAAGATTCTTATTTGAGTTTGTGCCTTGAATATATGCATAGAAGTCTGTGCCTAACTCATTATTTGCATTTTTGGAGTAATCAGCATAATACCCAGGATCCTTAGGAATTGTAAAGTTCTGTGCTTCATTAGAAGTTGAAAAAGTATATGTCTGGAGCTGTGTACCAGCAGTCTTACCTGCATTAATAACATCTAATGCACCACCAGTAGAACATTGTGGAACTAAAATATATCCAGTATCTCCTTTATAAATAAACCATGACTTACCTATTTCACTGCCGTTCTTATCCATTATGACATTGGCATTATTTGAAGGTGAATTATTCTCTACAGTTAAAACAAGACCTGTTCTCATGTTCATAATTGTATAAGCGCCTGAGCTTTGTCTATAGAATTTCCACATTTGAGCTACTGCATCAGACGAATTTGCTGCAGCAGGATCTTGGATTTCAACCTCTTTACCATTGTAACCAAGATTTAATCCAGCTTTTGTAGCAACAATTGTTGAGTAGAATGTGCCGCCTAAATTTACTGGCTCCATTGTTTCAATTGTTTTGAGTTTATCAACATAAAAAGCTTGCGATGTTGTACCATTATACTGATATAATTGAATATTTGTTCCAACACTCTTTTTACCACCTGCTACATCAAGTACTCTACCCGAACCGGTTTTTAAAAGAATTGAGTACGGACCGTCATCTCTTTTTACAAAAGCCCATTTTTGAGCTTCTGTTCCGTTAGGAGTGTAAACTTGAATATTTGATCCGTTTGCACGCTTACAGCTTTGTAAGTCAAGAGCTTTACCTGTAGCTTTATTAATGATAGTATAAGTTCCATCTGAATTACGTGACATCAACCACATTTGTGTCTCATCGTTTAAAGCTGTTTGTGCAAGCTGCACATTTGTACCAGAAACACTCAAGCACAATTCTGTTCCTTGCAATCTGATACGTCCAAGGAATTTAGAATCACTTGTGTTAGTACCAATATTCGCGTAATTATCAGTTGTTACTCTGTTTGAATCTTTATTAAGACCAAATTCAGCAAAATGTTTTATTGCAGCTGTATAATTGCCTTTTCCAAAAGCCTTAAGAAGATCTGCATTTAAGTTCAAATAATCAGCCACATCAAATACAGGGCTTGCTACTCTTCCCTCTGCTACTCCATATTTTGCATAATGCCAATAAAGATTTGATTCCTTAGTTTCCTCTGATTGAATAACCGTTTTCACATCAGCATGCTTTGAAAGATAATAATCCGCATCGAAAACAACACCCTTAATAGAGCTGTCAACGTAACCATACATCTCAGCTGAAGAATACATCGGGATCGCACCGATAAGCATTACAGCACAAAGACATACTACTAAAAATTTTGTCATTGCCTTTTTCATAAAAAAGCTCCTTTCTTAAAATAAAACAACATACCTGTTACTTAACAGGAAAAAACACTCGACTCTTGAGTGATTATGAATTAAATTATAGATAAACCCATCTGCCCTTAGGCACACCAAAACTAGGCTTATCAACCTAACTATATTCTACATCAATAAAACACTTTGTCAATAATTAAATAACAATATTAACAAATTGTTCATTTTTTTAATTTTCTCGTTATTATTGTTTTATTCTCAATTTAGGAAGAACCGAGCCTCCATAAGGCATAGTTATTATATCTGCATTTCCATTATATTTCTTTAATGCATCTTCAAATGCCTTTTGAGCTGAAGTATAAGGCTTCAAAAAAGATTGTTCTACCAATTTAGGATCCATATCTGATACCAAATAAATATCTGATTTTTGAAGAACCATACCAATCGCTGATGCTTTATGACCACCTAATATAAACTTTTCCTTAATCCTATTTACTAAATCAACTGAAGTTTTTGAATTTAGCATCCATTCTTCAAAAGTATGCTCACCAAAACCCTCTGCACACGAACCTATTAAAATAATTATTCCACCATCCTTAACCGCATGCTTTGAATTATCTAATGCCTTTTGAGTTTGGTACAAATTAAGATCTTTTGGAGCTCCACCTTGGGAAACAATAACAATATCTGCCCTTGAATCAATTTCCTTTGTATAAAGCTTATCCAGGAATTTTACACCCTCTCTATGTGCTTTTATAGAATCGCCTGCAACAATCTTAACTATATTTTTATGCTCATCTAACACTACATTTAATATAAAATCAATTCCACATATGCGCCCTGCCTCTTCAATATCCTCTCGTACAGGATTGCCCTCTAATCTTCCAGCACACGCTTCTTCCCTAATCATCATTTTGTGGTTTGATTGTATTGCAGCCGGTGTTGACACACCCGGCATAATAGCTTTTGCTCCACCACTATATCCAGCAAAATAGTGAAATTCGATATTTCCTATTGCTATTCTTCTATCTGCTTGTGCAACCACTCTAGTAATATCCACAGGCGTTCCGTTTGATGTTACCCCCATATGAATACAATCATCCGGATCACTATCAACCACATTGATTTTTCTATACGCCAAATCTCCTGCAAGTATTTTTTTCTCCTCTTCCGTCTGTTTTCTATGACTACCTAATGCAAAAACCAATGTAACATCTTCAAAATTGACACCCGCCATTTCAAGTTCATCCAAAAGATCAGGCATCACCTTATATGTCGGCATCGGTCTAGTAATATCACTTGTTACAATTGCTATTTTTTCACCCGGTTTAACAATATCGCGCAGCCTTGGACTACCAATAGGATTCTCCAATGCTCTTTTTACATCTGCTTCATCTGGATTCAATTCTATATCATCATTTGCTTTCAATTCTCTACAGTGCAGATTCTCAGGAATATCCACAAGCTGTTTTCCTTTTCCAAATCCAAATTCATATATCATGCTGATTCCTCCTAATTTATACTACATTCTTTATCACAAAACTAAAAACTGCGGAAATTTACCTATATTATATAATTTAGTGTATATCCAAAAGCGTTAGAATGCTTTATATATTGTATTCTTGCTCGTACTATACTACAGTTTTTCACTTAACACAAGTGTGTTTTCTTCACAGCAAATGGACAATAGAATTAAGCAGGTTTATTGAAAAAGAAAACACCGAAAAGACCGGCATTTCTTCCCGCCACCTATAGAGGTATGGATGTATTCTTTGCTCCGAACATAAGGTAAAATATGATTGAAATTTGAAAGCTCCATAAAAAGTTAAAAAGATGCGAATTTTTTCGCATCTTTTCAAGGCTGTTGTTTTATTTATTGAAGATAAAATCAGTATTTTTAAAATGAAAATTTACAAAGAATGTTTATTTCCAACAGCATCGTCACTCGTTTACATTATGTTAACATTTTAGACTGAAAATGTCAATATTTCAAGACAAAAAAGATAGCGTAAACATTTTGTAGGTTTTTGAAAACAAGAACAATCACAAAAAAGTGAAATAAAATTTTGATGTTATAAAAATAGCATATATTTTATTTACTTTCAACTTAGTTTACACCAAAGCAGTAGCTTTTAGGAGCATAATATAC
>JAZNOJ010000041.1:0-3911 GCA_045580735.1 Candidatus Egerieisoma sp.
TTTTTATATGGATTTTTTTTGTATACATTATATACAGCTTTCTTTTTGGGTTAATGAATCAATACAATCGAGTGGGGATTTATGATTATGTACGTTTCGACGCAGTATTGAATGATGTCTATGTAGAAAGTTGTAATTCAAATCTAACAAGAAACGAAAATGTAGACGCCTTATTGAAAACATTTTATATAGGAGGTCCTGTATATAGAGAAAATGATGAGAGTTTTGTTTCCACAACACTTGTTGTGGATTCAGATAATTTTAATTCATTTTTTAATATTTTTCCACAAAAACATTTTATAAAAATAGATAAATCGTTATTAAATCAAAAAAATTCTGTGTTTATATCAGAGAATATATCAAAATCATGTAATGTACATATTGGAGACTTAATAGAAATACAAGGAATTTGGCATAAGGTATGTGGTATTTATGAGCAGGCAATTACAAATGTGATTAATGCAACTGCGGTTATTTTGTGGAATGGGAATTATACCAATGGAACGAGTGTTTCGGGAATAAAAGATGGAATAGTTGATTATTTTGATATTTATACAAGGGTATATATAAAATTTAAAAATTATGACAGTGGCATAAAATGGGTTAGAGATAATGCATTTGATCATAGAATCTTTCTTAATGATGTTACCAATTATGAGAATTTTTCACTTTATTTAGAGCAAAAAGGTAAAGACTGGGCAAAGTGGGCAATAGATACAGCTTTAACTGAAGGAACTTTTAATATTGATGAATACAGAATAGGTGCATATGACACCAAAGCAAGAATGAGTCAGTTAGCGAAACAGGACTATGAAAGTATGTATAATGTAAAAGATGACTATTTCTATGCTGCTTTATGTTTGATAGCTTTATTTACTGTTTGTACATTAGAATCGTATAGATATGCAAAGTTAAATATGAAAAAGATCGCGATTTTAAGAATTCTTGGTTGCTCAAAAGTAAAAATAACTACAACATATTTTATTCGTTCTTTTTTTATACAATTATTGCTTATGTTGGGAGCCATATTATTTGCGATTACAATGACAAGTAAAAATAGGACATTTTCGTATGTGCTTGTTACAAAATGGTTTGCCAGTTTTGTACTTATAATTACAATTTCTGCTATTTTAGGAGCTATTGCTTCGTCTTATCAGCTAAAAGATAGAAAATTACTTAAAAAATTAAACGAAGAAAGCAAGTGAGGGATTTAATATATGAGCTATATAGAGTTTAGAAATATTGGATTAACTTTTCAAACAAAAACACAAAAAATACCCATTTTTGACGATTTGAATTTAAAGATAGAAAGGGGTAGTTTTACGGTTATTTACGGTGCTTCCGGGAAGGGAAAGTCAACAATGCTAAATTTGATTTCGGGATTTATAGTGCCAAATCAAGGTGCAGTTATTGTGGATAATAGAGATATATCGCATATGTCAGAAAAAGAAAAGTGCAGATTTCGTAATAGGCAAATAGGTTATATGTTTCAAAATTTTAATTTAATTCAACAGCTTAATGTTATGGATAATATAGCTACTCCGCTATATATCAAAGGAGAGTCAAAAAAGGAATCAGTTCCAAAAGTAAATACCATTATTAAAAGTGTAAATTTAGAAAATAGAATTAACGAATATCCAAACACTCTTTCGGGTGGAGAACAGCAAAGAGCTGCCTTTGCAAGAGCGGTTATTAATAATCCGGGAATTCTACTCGCTGATGAACCTATTGCTAATCTTGATAGAGACAATGGCGATGTATTGATTGAATTATTAGAGTCGTTATGGAAAAAAGGTGTTACTGTTATTTGTGTTTCGCACGATGAAAGAATGAGAAAAGCTGAGTACGATTTGCTAAATATAGAAAATCTTTCTTTAGCAAAATAATATATGTGGAAGAGGTTCATCTATGGTAATTAAATATTATTTTTCGAGTTTTAAGAAAAATCTATTAAGCAGTATTTTTCCGCTTATATATATGGTGCCGGTTTTTTTATTATTATCAGTGAATTTAATACGAAATGTAGGAAGCATTTACCAAAGATATTGCTTTTTTGATAATTCAAATTTTTATTGTATGAATAATTCAGTTGAAGGTCAGAATGCACAGTTTTTAAGACTAACAACTTCGCTGTACGGAAATTATTCTGAACATTTATCTCTTCCTCAAAATCCTTACTATGAGACACAATGTACGAGTGATATATATTTATGTGCAAATGCACAGTATATGAAATATTCGTATTTTACAGAAGACAATATTCTGGATGGTCATCTGCCTTTAGAAAAATATTTACCTGTAGGCGAACAAGAAAATGACGTGTATCCAATTAATATTACATATGATGTTGCTATAAAAATGAAGTCCTGGACCGGAGATTATATTAATTTAAAAGTAGTTGATGGCGAGAATGATGAATATATAAATCTTTATATTACAGGCATTTTGAAGCCTGATGGTATGGAAGACGAGAAGCATTTGTCAGTGGCTTTGCTGTCGCATGATGCGTATGAAAAAGTACTCTGTCGAACGGAGTTTGCGAAGTACGCAAGTTTTTATTCATCGTGTGATATGCAAAATTGTGAAGAAACTTTTCTATGTGAACATTTGAAGGATATGAAAAAAGATTTGCTGGATGAATTGCGAAATTCTGTTGTTCCTATTATGTCAATAATTCTCATTGTTTTTTCTATTTGCATTGTTACACATGGAGTACTAAAAAGCAAAATTAACGAAGATATGATTGTCTTGAATAAAATGGGACTAAGCAAAATAAAAATAAACACTATACATTTTATGAGGGATTTATCTATAACCTTTCTCGCTGTGTTTTTTAGTACTGTTCTAGTTGGTATAATATATTTGCCTTTGATAGCAAAACAGTATTATGATCTTGCTTTTATGTGCATAATGATGCTTTCGTACCTCTTCTTATGTTTTTTGATAAATATAACAATATTGATTGCAAAGAAATAATTCAAGAATGTATTTTCTATGTTAATATTGCCGAGTCTTTGCTGTTTAGTGTCGGTTCATCTTTGTACTTGCCATCGAATAAGTCTTGCAAATATTTTTTTGTGCTTTGTTTCATTTTGATTACTCCTGTTGCGGCTGTTTTTCCTACGGAACATATCACATAACTTCTGCAATATCCAGCAAATATTTAATAGCACCCATATTTTTGCCTAAACAAAGCCAAAACTTTGATTTTCAACGCTTTCGCCAATAAAAAGGCAAAAAGCAACGCTTTTTTTGCACAAAAAAATTTGCGCATTTTTTCGCTCCGTAATTCGCTGTATAACTTCGCAGTTTTTACGCTACATAAGCCATAAGATTATCTACGATACCCTGTTTTTTAGCTATATATAGGCAAATTCTTTTATGTACGGCATAATTAGCTCAAAATATGGCAGTTTACGACATCCTAATTCAATATCGCAAATATTGCTTAACGGTGGGCACTGCCACCCGTTGTGAATCGCAAAGGTGGCGTTTACGACGCCATTGCTTATTCCTGCAACCATTTTAGGACGCCCTACGTTTATGCCAATCCTTCCTTTTGTGACGCAAATGACGATAATGACGGTATTTTTGATAGCCGGGGATTTACCGTCATTGACAGTTATTCCTAATTTTTACTTTCGCACATTTTGGGCGAAACAGGCGGGTTTCGCTCTTGGGCGAGTCCATGTTCGATAAATAAAGCAAGTCGCCGAAACGGGGCGAACGTGCGCGTAGTTTCGGCGATAGTGCTTTCTTTGATATGGTGCTCTTTGCTAAATAGCTTTTTTGCTTCGTTTTCATTTATTTTGGTATGAGATTCGGTGCTGTATAACTGTTGTCGCAATCAAGTCCGTAATACCATGTTTCGCTACACTCTTCGGTTATTATGCCGTCTTCGTCAAAGTAGT
>JAZNOJ010000042.1:0-4747 GCA_045580735.1 Candidatus Egerieisoma sp.
CAAAATATTCAAAATGACGATTATTATCCCACTTTTGTTGATAAACTCACCCACTTGTTTTTTTGCACGTGCGAGTTTCATTGCTTTGCTGACGGGAATAAACGATTAGCAATAACGTTATCAGCTCAATTCCTTTTGTTAAACGGATATTTATCTGTAGCTAAAAATTTCTTTGGAATCACAGAAAACATCAGCTACCAAGTAGCAGCGGGCAAAATCAATAAACAACTTTTGCACCGAATTATGACGGCTATAATGGATAATACATACGAAAATGATGAAGAACTAAAACTAGAAATTTATAATGCTATAAAAGAATGATATTAACAAAAGGGGCTGTAAAAAAAAGTCCCTTTTTCAAATAAATAAATAATTAAAAAAATCATAAAAGGTGTTGACAAAGACGAATTAAAGATGTATAATTCAAAACGCTGTTGAACTGATTGAAGTTCAGAAGCCACAGTTCGCGACCGTGGCGGAATTGGCAGACGCGCACGTTTGAGGGGCGTGTGGTAACCCCGTACGAGTTCAAGTCTCGTCGGTCGCACCAAAGCAAGTCGTTAGACTTGCTTTTTTTTTATGTAAAATGTGATTTGAATGTAAAAGCGTTGTAAATTTAAAGAACATATTAGTTGATAAGGAGTTAAAATATATGTTAGATAAAATAATTACAGTAAATGATACAATAAATGGTTTTGTATGGGGTGCTGTGGGACTTGTGCTTCTTATAGGCACAGGAATATTTATGACATCAATCACAAAGTTTTTCCAAGTAACACATTTTCGTCATTGGTGGAAAAATACAATTGGCAGTATTTTTAGTAAAGATGTATTAAAGCATAGCAAGGACAAAGGAGCAATTTCACCATTCCAAACACTTTGTACAGCTCTTGCAGCAACAGTCGGAACAGGAAATATCGCCGGTGTTGCAGCCGCTATCTGCCTTGGAGGTGCAGGTGCTGTATTTTGGATGTGGGTGGCTGCATTTTTTGGAATGATGACAAATTATGCTGAAAATGTACTAGGTATGTTTTACAGAAGGCGTAACAAAAAAGGTGAATGGGCAGGAGGCGCTATGTATTATCTTCAAGACGGCGTAGGCTCAAAAAAAGGAATGAAGATAATTGCAAGGGTTTTGGCAGTTTTATTTTGTATTTTTACTCTTTTAGCTTCCTTAGGAATAGGTTCTATGGGACAGGTTAATAAAATTGTTGCAAATGTATCTAGTGCTTTTGAAATTGAAGCACTTTCCTCTGTTGAATTAATATGGGGAATAAATCTTTATAATCTTATACTGGGTATTATCATTTTGATTTTAGCAGCACTTATTATATTAGGTGGTATTAAAAGAATTGCATTAGTCGCAGAAAAAATTGTTCCTGTTATGGTTGTGACCTTTTTGCTTGGAAGCATCATAATAATAATATCAAATTTTGATAATGTAATTCCAGCCTTTAAGGCAATTTTTGTAAATGCGTTTTCTCCAATAGCGGCGATAGGTGGTGGTGTTGGAGTGATTGTATCAAAGGTTATGACACAGGGCTTTAAAAAAGGCGTTTTTTCAAATGAAGCAGGACTAGGCTCTTCAGTTATGGTACATTGTAATACAACCTTAAAAGAACCTGTTAAACAGGGAATGTGGGGGATATTTGAGGTGTTTGCTGATACTATCGTTGTATGCACAATGACAGCCCTAGTAGTATTAACATCAGGTGTATATAATATAGAAACAGGTGCTCTTATTGAAGGATATACGGATGCAACATTAGTTGCAGGTGCATTTAGTCAAGTGTTTTCATGGGGCAATATAGGTGAAAAATTTATAGCGATAGCCATGTTTTTATTTGCTTTTACAACAGTTTTAGGTTGGTCGCATTATGGTCAAAAGGCATGGGAGTTTTTATTCGGTGAATCTAAAACAATGATTTTCAAGATTATACATATTTCGACCATATTAGTTGGTGCAGTAGTTACATCTTCATTTGCATGGGATATATCAGATACATTTAATGGACTTATGATGTTTCCAAACCTTATCGCAGTACTCATTTTGTCACCACTCGTTTTGAAAATTACAAAGAATTACATTGACAGAAAAATTAAAGGAAAGAATGTAAAACCAATGCGTTCTTATGATGAAGAAATTGAAAAGAAATATGACGAGGATTCTGAAAAAGAGTAAAACAAAATCCTCGTCTATAAAGATATTATTGTTTGCTATTTTTAGCAGCAATTCTTTCTGCTTCTGAATCCATAATGGAGCCAAAGGTTTTTTCGTCGAGCTCAAAGCTTTCCTCTGCAACTACAGAGGTGTCAGCAAAGGTGTCAAAAATCTTTTGCTTTTGTTCTAATACATCGGATATTTTTTCTTCTATTGTATCATCGCTTAATAATCTATATACTAAAACATTTCTTGCTTGCCCCATACGGTATGCTCTGGCTATTGCCTGATTTTCTATTGAAGGCTTAAATTGTGGCTCGCAAATAATTACAACACTAGCTGCTTGAATGTTTAAGCCTGTACCACCTGATTGGATTTGAGCTGTTAATACTGCGCCCGCAGGTGCTTTTGTAAATTCGTCAATTATTTCCTGCCTTCTTTGAGGGGCAACAGAGCCATTTATGGCTTCCATACATCTTTCACCTAGAAAGCTATTGATTTTATTAATTGTATCAAGGAAAAATGAGAAGATTAGTACTTTTCTACCTTCAGCTTCGGCTTCTTCAACAATTTCCAGCAGCCTTTGAGCCTTTGAGGAGTTTTCGAGATTATCAATATTCCATGATACTCTTCTGGCATCAGAATATTTTTTATTTAGCACTGCTTGCTCATATATTTTTTCTTCCTTAGGAAGAAGCTTACACCATTCTTTTGTCTCTATAAGCTCGGGAAGCTCTGTTAATACATCTTCACGTCTTCTCCTATAATATACGGGTGCGATTTTTTCTCGAAATTCAGGGGCAGAGGATAAAAAGGCAATATTAGAAACCTCTTTTGCAATGCCAGGCTGTAAAATTTCAATTAATGTAATCATTTCTTCTACTTTATTTTCCAGTGCGGTACCTGTCATAAATAAAATTCTTTCAGCATGGGAGCAAAGCTTTGTAGTATTAATGCTTCTTTGAGCCTCAGGATTTTTTATATAATGGGCTTCATCAACTATGAGCTGATCATATGTAATACCGTCAGCAAAATTAATATGACCTGTAGTTTCAAATGTTGTAACTAATGCACCACCTGTGTTCATCCATGTATTTAAAGCGTAATCTCTGTCAGAACCATGCATTTTTATAACATTAAGATTACTGTGTTTTGATATTTCACGACACCAATTGGTAACAACACTAGCCGGACATATTACAATGAAGTGTGTTTTACCTCTGTTGCTTAATGAAACCATTGCTGCGATTGCCTGAACAGTTTTTCCAAGTCCCATTTCGTCACCGAGCAAAACCCTTTTTTGGTGTAAAATATATTTAACACCCCATTCTTGATAGCGACGAAGCGTGCAATTTAACCCCTCAGAGTAAATTGGTTCGTTTTGTATTTCTAAGGCTAATTCTTCAGGTAGACCATAAATAGCATCGTCGCTGCCTACCATACCGGGACATAAATCTTCTAAAATTGAATTATACGTAACAGAATCTTGAGTAAAATCAGTCCAAGCAACAGATGTTTTAGTTTTATTAATTTCATCTAAATCTGACAATAATGCTTGAGCTGTTATGCCGTATAAAGCATTTCCTGTTGATTTCACGGTAGCAGGGTTGTTATTTGTTGAATTAGTTTGAGAATATTTGTTTTTTGAGGGCTCTTTTTCTCTAACATATGTTAAAGTTGTGTTAGGATCTGTTGTGGAATCAGGATTAGCCAGGGAGAATAAAAAATCGAAAGCTTTTGATGATTGTTCTTTGGCAGATTTTGATGAAAAAAACCATTTAAAAGTGCTTGCAGATGAACCTAAATCTTTTATTGCAGACAAAATTTGGCTTTGGTTTTGTTCAAGCAGCATACGGCATTTTTTTATATTTTCAATGCTGTTTTTATATATGTATATAGCTAAAATGAGCTCACTAGAGGAGGTTGTTTTGTTATCTGCATTTAATTTGATTTTTGTTTCTTTTCTTGTCTTTTCTACAATGTCAGCGACTGCCTTTTTTATTGAGGCGCTTCCTTCATCACTAATTCCATTTATTGAAGAAATTTTTAATAATGAGGCTTTTTGTAAGTCTGAAATGGTGCAGTAGTTATTGTCACGAAGTGTTTTTATCCTTATTCCAGACTTGGATTTAGCTAATTCCTCCACCGGTATGCTTTTAAGCGTCTCACTTAGCTCAGCCTCTACAAGCTTTGTGGCAAGTGCTTTAATTTTTTCTGTATGTGTATTTGAAAGATTTATGGCATTATTCATGCTATCTAATAGTGTTTGATGTTTTTTTATAATTTGCTTTGCATCATTCGAAGAAAAAGGTCGTGCCATTTTTATTACCTCTTTTCATATTTTATATAGCTTTATTTTATAACTATGAGACCTTCTTTGCAAGGAAGAATACTATGATAGTTCCTTTTTGATGAGAATTTTTAAGAGTTTTCGGAGATTTTATAAAAATAGCCGAGAACACTTGCGACTTTAGTCATGAGATGAATCGGCTATCGTTCATATATTAGATAATAAACATCTTAACCACCGGTAATTACTGTACTTTTTTCAATGCATATGTTAGTATGTATACAATTTGAGGTAGG
>JAZNOJ010000043.1:0-3609 GCA_045580735.1 Candidatus Egerieisoma sp.
TCGGTTCAACAAGGAGAAACAAGAACTATTACCTGATTGACACTGAGACAATTATATCATGGGCTTAACAAGCCTATTGAACAAATTTTATTAAGTTATATGGATACAAATTTTGTATCTAAAAATATTATACGAGGAGAAATGCAATGATGAAGGTGTCTAAAAGGAAAAGAATATCTTTTATTTCGATAGTTTTAGTCTGCATATCATGTCTTCTAGTTTTATGTGGCTGCTCAGATGGTTCTCAGAAAATAATCTTGAACGGAGATTTTGAGTCTGGCTCTGGGAAAAACATAAAAAAATGGGATATATATGATTATAACGATGATTATGACGCTGGTGAGGCTTCTATAATATCTATAGTAGATAGTGGATATAGTGGTAAGGGTGTTAAAATTGAAAGTAAATCTGATAATGATGCCAGAATAAGTCAGAAAATTGATGTATCACCTAATTCTAAATATAAGGTAGAATTGTATGCTAAATATGAAAATGTTACAAAAGGTGAAAATGATAGCGGAGCTGGATTTAATATTTCTTCTATTGATGGAAGTGAAAAAACTGGTGCTATAAGTGGCTCAAGTGACGGCTGGCATATAGTGACAGCATATTTTACTACATCTGAAGGGCAAATCGATACCGAGTTATCAATTGGTATTGGCGGCTATGGTGCTGTATCATCGGGAGTTGTTTATCTAGATAATATTACTGTGACAAAAGTAAATAGTATACCTGAAGGAGAAAGTGTATTTGCTTCAAAAGGTGATGTCGACACAAGTGCAAGCCTTTTAATGAAATCAATTTTCTTATTATTGACTGTTTCTACACTCTTTTTTGTGGTTTTTGTCGCATTTAAATCTGATAAAGAAAGAGGAGAGAAACGCCTAAGTCTTTCAGAGGTTAATCCTTCTATAAATAAAACTGATATTAAAATTATATTAATAATGGTTTTAGTTGCGACGGTCATGTCGTTTTGGGATTTAGGTTATATGAAGTCTGCGTATACTTTCTGGAAATCAGAGGCTGCTGGTGAGTATATCGTTGCTGAGTTTGATAAGGAAACTACTGTTTCAAGAGTTTCGCAGCTAAATAATATACCAGGTCAAGGAAGTTATACTGTATTTTATGAGGACGTTGAGAGTAATGAGTATGTTCCTGTAATGAAAAATGAAAAAGAACCGTTGATTATTCAAAATACTGAACATACGGGTTTTTATATTTGGGATTGTTATGATGTTGTACCATTTAAGACGAAGAATATAAAATTGTATGTTGTAAAACCGGGACTTGCTATTAATGAAGTTGGATTTTTTGAAAAAAAATCGCAGGGTGAATATACATTAATTCCTGTTTCGATAGGTGATGTTAATTATGATGCAAAGCTCAATGAGGACGCAAATCCTAAAATGATATTTGATGAGCAGGATGTTGTTGAAACGTATAAAAATTATAGAAATTCAACTTATTTTGATGAAATTTATTTTCCAAGAACTGCCTATGAAAGCTTAAATGGTTATGATATATATGAGGTAACTCATCCACCGATGGGTAAAAATATTATGGCCTTGGGTATTGCTGTTTTCGGTATGAATCCATTTGGTTGGCGTTTCATGGGAACACTTTTCGGTGTTGCAATGATTCCTATGTTATATTTGCTCGCTCTAAAGATATTCAAAAAGAGACCGTATGCTTTTATGGCTTCGTTCTTAATTATGTTTGATTTTATGAGATTAGCACAGACAAGACTTGCCACTATTGATTCATATTCAGCATTCTTTATAATTTGTATGTACTACTTTATGTACGATTATTTTACGCAAAAATCATATGATAAGAAGTCTTTCAAAAAATCACTTATACCACTCTTTTGGTGTGGTTTAATGTTCGGACTAGGTGCTTCGACAAAATGGGTATGCTTATATACGGGTGTTGGTTTAGCAATATTATTCTTCCTGGCTAAATTCTTGGAATTTATGGATGTTTCAAGAGGCTTTGTGCCAAGATTGACTAGAAAGGATTGGCTGAAAAATAACTTCCTTCCAACTTGTTTGGCTTGTGTCGGTTTCTTTGTAGTTATACCATTGATTATATATGTTCTTTCATATATTCCTTATATGGCCTCAAGTGATAAGAATTTATTTGAAATAGTTTTGGATAATCAGAAATATATGTTTGAATACCATTCTGGATTAGTATCAGAACACTCGTATGGTTCACCATGGTATACATGGCCGTACATGCAAAGACCAATTTATTATTATTCTGGTTCTTTAGCTAATTTACCGAGTGGTGTAGGCTCTTCAATAGTATCGATGGGTAATCCATTAGTTTGGTGGATTGGATTTGTGTGTATTTTCCCTTCGATTTACTTTGCTATAAAGAAGCGTGATAAGGGAATATTAATTGCATTTGTAGGATATGCAGTTCAATTTTTCCCATGGATATTGGTAACCAGAGTTTGCTTTATTTACCATTACTTCACAGCAGTTCCATTTATAATATTGATGATTGTTTATGTTGCTAAAAATCTTGTAGAGGATAAGATTATAAATAAAAAAATATTATGGATCTATTTGGCGTTAGTATTAGTATTGTTTATTATGTTTTATCCTGTCCTTACGGCAAGAGAAGTTTCTAGGGAATATATTGATTCATTGAGATGGTTTAGTACTTGGAGTTTTTAAAAATGACTGAGCTTAGTAAAACTGGTAAAGAAAGAATAAGAAGGCTTTTGAGTCTTACAAGAAAAGCTGTGCAGGATTATGACCTTATTAAGGAAGGTGATAAGGTTTGTGTCGGTGTTTCAGGAGGCAAGGATAGTCTGGCACTTTTAATTACACTGGCTCATTTAAGGCGTTTTTATCCAAAAAAATTTGAGCTATGTGCAGTAACAGTAAATCCCGGATTTGAGGGAATGGACTATACTCCTGTTCGTGCTTTTTGTGAGGATTTGGAAATTCCATATAAGATTGTAGATTCAGATATTGCGGAGATTGTTTTTAATATTAGAAAGGAGCAAAATCCGTGTGCTTTGTGTGCAAATTTGCGTCGAGGTGCACTGAATGATTATGCAGGGCGTATGGGCTGTAATGTTGTGGCTCTTGGTCATCATAAGGATGATGTAATTGAAACAGCATTGTTGTCGCTTTTCTACGAGGGTCGATTTTATTGTTTTTCTCCAGATACGTATTTAGAACGTGCACAGGTGAGAGTAATCAGACCGTTTCTTTACGTTGAGGAGTGTGATCTTAGACAATTTTCTAATTGTGTTGATTTACCAGTTGTTCATAATCCATGTCCTATGGATAGGGCAAGTAGCAGGGCAGAAATTAAAGAGCTGATTCACACACTTGAAAAGGATAATCGCTTTTTGCGCTCGAATATTTTTGGAGCTGTAAAAAGGTCAATTTGGGAATGATTTAATAAATTAAGTATTTATAGTAATAAAACTCCTCTTTTTATCATGGGAATTTACAAAAGTGATAAAAAAGGAGTTTTTATATATAATGAATAACTCTATAGTAATAAATGACTATATAGAAGGTCGTGTTTACGAAATAGCAGATTATATTATAGCCACAGGTGCAACAGTGAGGGCTGCTGCAAAAA